>NZ_JABRWO010000001.1:0-300000 GCF_013618625.1 Bremerella alba
TCAGTCGGCCAGAAAAGCCTACCGATAACGCCTTCATCGAGTCGTTCAACGGCAGCGTGCGAGCAGAATGCCTGAACGAAACTTGGTTCTTGTCATTGAAGGACGCCAAGGAGAAGATAGAATCCTGGCGACGCGACTACAACGAACATCGACCACACAGCGCCCTGGGCAACCTGGCCCCCAGGGAATTCGCTTCATCTGGCCAGGCTAGCCTGGCCAGATGAAGATCCTGGATTTTCTCACTTAGGTTGGTACAGAAAAGGGGAGCAGGTCATTACCTCCCAATCTCGTCCCAAAGGTATCACCAGATTCGACGGCGAAGAGAACTCTCCTATGCCTCGCAAGTGCATCCTCACCTGGCAGCCCGGATCAGGCGATCGCCCTGGTGGTTGGCGAAAGAAGTATAAAGGCCGCGTCATCTATTGCGGCCATGGCAATTCCAAAAGCGACATCGAATCGTATAAGAAGGCCGTGAACGGCTTGGTGGCGTGCTAAAGCACTATCATCGCCAAGCTGCGTGATTAGCTTCTCCGAAATTCTTCTCTCGTTCAACAGCAAGTTAATAGCGGCTGACTTGTAGTGCTGCGCTCGTGATTGAAAGCTCTGTCGGAAAGACGGATTCGCAGTCGATAATTCTGGTTCGCCTACGTTCAACCGATGTCCAATCAACCAAGCTTCGTCGCTTTTTATTGTATTCAAATCGACGTCTGACTTTTTGCACGGGACGAGTCAACACGGAAGGAATTTATGCGGGTAAAGATCGAAAGGAAATCGGCAGAGGGTCCTTACTCGATGGTAATCCTATTTGGAAATTTCTGCAGAATTTAATTGGCAAAGAGCCTAGAAACACGGTCCATCTAGATGAGTTCGCGCTCACAACCAGTAGTTGGCAAAATCGAACGCGGGGAAATCGGAAGAGTCCTTGGGAGTTCTCGAAATCAAGGCAAAAAGCGGCCGATCTCTTGGACGCCTTGGGGCAGAAGCAGCGCAAGTAAACGATTGGAGTACGCGCGGATATGCTTTGATCCAAAAGTAAATAGGACAAGTATAGTTCAATAACCGGACCGTCCATGTCGCCGATACCTTTCGTCGTGGAATAAGATGCACGATGAGACCAGTGGAACTTGCCCTGCTCAACTCGAAATCAGTCAAGCCTTGATTTCATCGATCTGTTTGGTTGCGATGCCAACCGGGCGGTCTAGCGGTACTTCGGCGGCCGAGAGCAATGTCGTGAGCAGGTCACCTTGATTGCCCTTTATATCAGGCAGGAAGCGACCGGTATTAATCGAACCTCCCCCCCTGCCCGCGATGATGAACGGCAGGTTTTCGCGAGTATGCCTGTCACCGTTTTCCAGACCTGATCCCCACATCATAATACAGTTATCAAGCAGCGAGCCGTCCCCTTCTTTGAGGCTGTGCATCTTTTTCACCATGTAGGCAAACTGCTGAATGTTGAAAGCCGTGATGGCGGCAACCTTACTGACCTTTTCCGGCTGGTTGTTGTGGTGAGTGGTCGAATGGTGCTTATCCGAGAACCCCAACTCTGGATAGGACACGCCGTTCGGGGTGGAACCGATGTACGTGCAGACGCGGGTCGTATCAGTCTGAAATGCGAGTACATTCAGGTCACACATTACCTGCATGTACTCGCTTCGTTTGTCCCCTTCGGGAATCTTGATCTCGATTGGTGGCGAGTCCGCGTCATTGCGTCGGCTGGACCGGACGCCCGTCTTCTCGAGGGCTGCCTCTTTTTGACGGATCTCGATCGCGGCTATGCGGCGTTCCACCGATCGAACGCTATCCAGATATTCGTCGAGTTTTCTCTGATCGTTGGCTGGCAATGTGCGTCGGAAATCACGTGCACCGCTGAGGACCAAATCCAACATACTGCGGTCCAAAGGACTTGCCCCGGTCGATGCCTGTCCGTTTTGCTCTTTCTTGTTGAACAGCCGATTGAGCACGTTGCGTGGATTGATCTCGGCCGGGACAGCCTGAGTCGGGGAACGAAAGCTGCAGTGCGAATAATAGGCCTCGTTCAGCCCAGCCTGGTTCTCTTTCCACGTTTGAGGCATCGTGGCAAGTTCTAGCGACGGAAGCGTTGTGAATGCACCCAGGGCATTGGCGGCAATCTGATCTGCAGAGATCGAGATACTGATCTCGCCCCGCCGGTTCGGATCGGGCAATGCGGCTGTAAGCCAGGTCGATAGCTCCAGTGCGTGAGGCGCGCCTTTGAATGGACCGTTGGAGACTCCCGCGATCCCTTTCAGCATCAGGCATTGATCTATTACCGGTCGCAGCGATTCAAGTGCAGGTGGCGGTGATGTCAGGAAACTCTCCGCGTCGGCAGGCCAGAATTGATCCATGATCACGCCATGCGGCATGTACATGAATCCGAGGCGTACCGGCGGTTTGAATGCCTTTTTCTCGCTCGCTTCCGCCCAGCCCATCGTGTCTAACAGCGGCAACGCAAGAGCCATGCCCACGCCTTTGAGGCAAGCACGACGGTTGATGAATCGGTTATTACTCATGGGAAGGCCTTTTCGTGGGATTGGTATCCGATTACGGGGCTGTTATCGGATGGAGGGAAAGTCCGCCGGACCATCAACATATTATGACCGATTACCGGGATGATTTCGAATACCTCTTTTCGATCTTCTTGCGGAACTCGGGGTCGGTGAACGGATCGTCCGTCCGCTCTTGCCAATCGGTCAGCGCTTGTTTCAGCCGCTGTTTCTGGTCGGTATATTCGGAATCGTTCGACAAATTGACAAACTCTATGGGGTCATTCTCCAGGTCGTATAACTCCCACTCCGGTGGATTCTGCAATCGCTCCAGGGCTTGCCGGGCTGGATGATCGGCTCCAAGTTGCTTCGCCATTGCAGGTGCCCGGTCTCCATCAACGGAGGAGGAAGCCGACAATTCATTGGCACGAAGGTTGTGAATCAATTTAAACCGCCCATCGGTGATGGCACGTCGCGGGAAAAAGGGAGACTCGCCATGGTAATGGAATTCCGCAGCAAGCGTGCTACGCCAATCAGCCGAGTCCGATGCCGTTAAGACTGGCCGGAGTGAGCGACCGTGGAGTCTTAACGGCATTTCGACACCCGCTGCGTCTAGGATGGTTGGGTAAATGTCGACGCTTCCCACGAGCCGCTTCGAGACATGTGGTTGAGAAACCCCAGGCCAGCGAACGAGGAACGGCACACGCAGACCGGCTTCGTAGCAACTAGTCTTGCCGCGAGCGAAAGGAGGTCCATGATCACCCAAAAAGAGGATCAGTGTATTGTCCCATTGATTCGTCTCGTGCAGCATTTGCTTCAGCATTCCGATCGCCGCGTCGATACGATGCACGCAGTTGTAATAGCCTGCGATCTTTGTGCGTTGCTCTGGGGAATCGATCTGCTGCCAAGGCCAGGCGGGAACGTCGTCTGCTGTTAGGACTGACTTGGGCAATCCTTCGACTTGATCGGGGAAGAACTGCGGCCCTCGTCCGCCATCCGGCATGCGTTTGCGGGCAACGTGCGGATCAAACAAGTTGAACATTAGGAACCAAGGTCGATCGTTAGACTGGTTGATAAACTCGCGCGCGTATTGCACTTGCTTTTTAACTTGGCGGTTCCCGAATCCATTTCCTTGTCGCATGTCGAACTGGAATTGCTTTTCCGGATTCACGTGCAGCTTGCCGATGATGCCGGTGCGGTACCCGGCCTCTTTCAGCACATTGGGCAGCAAGTTGTCATACATTTCCTGATGGACCTGAAACCCAACGTTCGCGTTGGCGAGTCCATAGTGGCCGTTTCCGTGGGGGTACAGGCCTGTGAACATGGTGGAACGCGACGGGCTGCAGGATGCCTGGCTCACGTAAGCAGTTTGGTACTGAACCGATTGCTCTGCTAACTGGTCAATGTTCGGTGTTTGGGCGATCGGATCACCATAGCACGAGAGCTGAATTCCCAGGTCGTCGGCAGTGATTAATAAGATGTTGAGTTGATCTGAAGCATTACCAACACTAGGGCAAAGCAACAAAGTGAAAACAACAAATCGAACAAACAATTGAGCCACGTGGTTAACCTCATTGATGGACGATGGGTAAATAACTCAGCAGGGAAGCAGGCATTCTCACGGTACTTCTTCGGTGTCTCTCGTCAACGAGGGGGCCTTCTTTGGTATGGAAATCACCGAATCCCGCATAACCTGTATCATCTACCATGATGATGACGAAATTCGGGCGTTCGTAGGCCGTACTCCTCGAAGCCGACAGATAGCGGAGCAGGTTTTTCATGGTTGGTTTATAATTGAAAACGGTAGCTATCTACTCCAAACTTTGTCCTTAATTCGGCCGCGTTCGGAGAAGTTATCGCATTCAATCTTGGACTCTGCGATGTGTAAACAAGTAGCTAGTGATAACCTCCGCGATCATCGTTCGCATACGGTAATCTTCCTGGGCAATCTTGACCATCAGTTGATCGATCACGACCTCATCATAGCCTTCCAGGTTTCGCCCAATCGCATAGGCCATGAACCTTTCGGTGAGGTTACGAGCGAGGTCTTCCTTTCGCTTGGCCAACAGCCCTTTCAATTCGGCTGGAGTGGAAAAGCTTTCGCCACCGGGAAGCTTGCCTGCGGAGTCGATCGCAACGCCGGCGTTATTCTTGTCGCGCCACCGACCGATCGCGTCGAAATTCTCTAGACCGAAGCCAATCGGATCGAGAACCTTGTGACAATTTGCGCACGTGGATTCCGATTGATGCAACTCCGTTCTTTGACGCAACGTTAATCCCTCGAAACTTTTCTGCTCCTGCTCTTCGAGTTCGGGGACATCGGGCGGGGGTGGTGGAACACGCTCTCCCAGAACCTGCTCAAGTACCCAAACACCTCGCCGAACAGGGCTGGTCCGATTGGGGAACGACGTAGTTGCCAGTGTGGCCGGCATGCCGAGGATACCGCCTCGGTCGGGATTTTCCAACTTGACGCGCCGCATCTTCGGCCCCGTAATGGATTGCTCGAGACCGTACAATTCAGCAAGTGGCTCGTTCACAAAGGTGTAGTCGCTGTCCACAAACCGCCATACGCTTTGGTTTTCTTGAACGATGCTTTGAAAGAACAGACGTGCTTCTTCTAGCATGGCCTTGCGCAGCGCAGGGGACATTTGCGGGAACAGATCCGGATCAAACGTCTGATTTTTCAACTCACCGACTCTCAGCCATTGGGCACCGAAACCATCGAACAGAGCCCGCGATCGCTCATGCTTTAGCAGTCGCTCGACCTGAGCCCGTAGCACTTCCGGCTTGTGAAGATCGCCATCGTCAGCAAGCTCGGAGAGCTCGGCATCGGGAGGGGCAGACCAAAGCAAATAGGACAGACGGGAGGCCAGCTGAAAATCGTCAAGCGGTACGACGGTCTCTTTCGAGTCGACTTCAGCCGCTGGTGTGATGAAGAGAAACTGTGGAGAGACGAGGATTGCCTTCCACATTAGGCTGAGCGACTCCGTATAACTCAGATGGTTCTCGCGCCCAAGAGCAAAGATGCTCAATAGGACATCCAATTCCGACTCAGTAGGGGGCCGTCGGTAGGCGTCGCGAGCCAGCGACCGTGCGACATCGCGAGCCGCTGCACGGAGATCAGTACCCTGGGATGGCATCTCGCCAAAAAGACGTTTCTGGACTCTTGTCGGCGGGTCATCCTCCGGTGCCACGACCTGATTGACAACCTTGTTCGCGATATCGAGAAATAACTCAGACTGCAGTGGAGAAATCGAATTCAGATAACCCTCGCCGACGACCTCTTCTGGCAGGCTGTCTGCGATCGACTGGGATACTCCGTAAAGGTCGTGTAGTGTGTTGCCGTACTCGACTTTGCTCAGCCGACGAAGCACGAAGGAGCCTGGGTCGCGTGGAGCCAAATACTTGAGTTTGCCGATCCACTCGATGAATTGGCGGCGTTGCTCTTCGGAAGGGATCTCATCCGCATATTCGGGCGGCATGTCGTGCACCTTGACGTTGGCGACCGACTTCTTCCAGTGCAGGAACGACGACGTGGCGCCGGGGGTCCTAAGGGCAGATTGAAGATTAATTCCTGCCTCGGGACGAGTACCGTGGCAACTTATACAGTACTTCTTGACGAAGGGGCCGACCTTTTCTTTGAATGTTTTTTGTGCATCGGCCCGAAGCGCCGCCTCGCTCTCGGACTCTGCATGGCAGAGCGAAACCAATGACAAGACCAGAGCAATGCACATTGCCGGAGGTATCATCTTGCGAGCCGCAAATAATTTCGTTCTATACGACAAGTCGACTGTTCTCATTTTTATATGCTTCTGAATCTCTTCAGGTCAAAACTCTCTTTGCCACATGCGACCTGCCCCTTTTCCGTAATAGCCTATGCGACAAAATACAGGAACTTCATCTGGCCAAGCTACCCAGAGGGCTGCAGTAGCGGTGCTCGGCATTAACGCAACACCAGAGTTCTATCTTCTTCTTTACGTCGAGCCGTGGCAAGAACCTTTGTTCGTTCAGGCACTTGGCGTGCAAACTGCTGCCGCACGGTTCAAAAAAAGCGTGTCCTGAATAAGTGCCTAGGCGTTACCAGTAAGAACTGCGTGGCCTGTGCGGGGACTGTGCGATTTTGGAGCAACCGACCGCTACAATACTAACAGCGAGTATCAACGAGCAACTGAACAGCACGAATGGGGGTCGCGGTTCGATAGTCAATCGGATCCTCGCCTTGCTGTCTCGGCATCTGACCTTTGTTGCAGGGGGGCTGGGGCAACGTACGGTGCTTGATTAGAACGCGGTGGTGGCAAAGACAACTTCAACTTACGGTCGTTTAATCGTCAGTAGTCAAGTCAAAGTTCAAAGTGTTTGTTCCGGCTTGAACCTTATGTTTTAGCTCGGATTTGCCTCGATACTTCTTGGGGACCATCTCTTCAATAATTTCCGTGTTCACAATTTCGCCTTCAAGCTTTTCTTGTTTGAACTTACCGGTCCCTCGTCGCCCCATAATTTGCACAAGATGTTGGCCTGGTACTGGGCCATCCGAGGCGTGAATTTGGTATTTACCATCTACAATTTTGCCGCCTGTCGCGGGCCCGATCGTTCCGTCCGTCGGTATAAACGTGATGGAGCCCATCTCAACAGGGACTCCGTCCACGGTTACAGTGCCGTCGACCGACGCACGCTGAAGGCCGTCTTGGGCATTGCACCCACACAAGACCAAAGTTGCGAGAACTAAAAGTCCCATACGAATTGATCGAGATAACATAGAGACAACGGCCTTATTTGGAAAAGTCAAAATGGAATAAAAGGTGTGCGAATAATTTCACTCGTAGTGGCTGATCATCGCGAGAGAGGTTCAGGGGCTACTTCGATGGCTTGAGTAGCATCTAGCGACCGTTCGGTGCTTCGGCTCCAATAGTTTGCCAGAAGCGACCCTGAGATATTCATCCAGGTACCAAAAACATTCGGAGGCAATGCGGCCACATGGCTCTTAAGGACGTTTACGGCAAGCCCCGTCGCCATGCCTCCGTTTTGCATACCGACCTCAAACGCAACAGTTCGGCAGTCGCTTTCAGAAAGACGTGAGAGCGGGGAATCAAAAACACCTAACCAATGGCCAAGCCTGCCTGTCAGGTTGCCAACGGCCTTAGCTCCCCAGTATCCGACCGATAGCCCAACTGCGTTATGAATCACCGCCGCAACGAAGAGCATACCGCCAACCTGAATCAAGACGTCGTAAGTCTGCGCTGTGATGATAATCAAGATAGCGCAGATACCAAACATCGATAAAATCGGCAGTGCGCGATCTAGCCAGGTTTGTCCGTTTCGCCCCATCGTTATCAGGACCGTTTTCACGGTTGCCATCGATCCAATAAGGATGAGAGAGAATGACAGGCTATTGGCAAATCCCTGCAACTGCGGGGCGTGGCTTGCAAACAATAAGGCGACGGACGTACCCGTCGCTAAGAACGCGATCGACACGCCGAGCAAAATGCTGGGCCGATTCAGCCATCGCTCCTGACTAAAGAGAATAGTATGGGCAACCATGCCTGCAATAACAGGAGCAATAATGATATTCACCACGCCAATCAGCATGGCGAACGTATCGACGTCGATGTACTGACCAGCGAAGATGGTCATAATCATCGGGGTCATAATCGGTGCAATTGAGGTTGAGAGGGCCGTCATCGTAACGGATAAGGCAACATTCCCTTTTCCGATATAGCTCATTAGATTTGACGCCACACCTCCCGAGCACGCACCAGTAAGTATGATTCCCGCTGCTAATTCACCGCTGAAGCCAAAAGAAAGAACCAGCAGGTAGCCCGTAATTGGCATGACTCCATACTGCAGCGAGATCCCAAGTAATACCGGCCAAGGCTCCTTTACGATTCGCAGGAAGTCCCCGGCACTTAGGGTGGTCCCCATGCCGAACATAATCAGTTGAATTAAGGGAACGATCAGGGCCCCCAAAGAGATTCCCCACCAGACTTGAAAGGCTTCTGGATAGCAAAAGGCTGTACCTACTCCTGCGAGCACCCAAGCAGTAAACGCTATGCTTTTCAAATAGCGTGTTGCGAGAATCGCCATGATGATCAAACTGGCGACAATGATCCCTTCAATGCCCATTGTTTTCCGTGGTGTTTTTGCCTAGTCAGAAAGTTCCCAAGACGCTAAGCAGGTTTATTACTCTTGCTCGTCGGCAACCGTTGTCTTTCCAGTGGTATCGATAAGCCCTTTGAAGCCTGGACCACCTCCAGCAACAAATCCATGACTTGCCCCAGATTCATCAGGTGAGACCCAGAACGAGTACAGTCGACCGTTTTGAAGATGAAAGCGGAATCTTATCGGCTCGCCAGCAAGGGACGAAAGATCGCTCCCTTCTTTCCAGGTAACTTCTTTAAGTGTGCTGTTTTCGGATATGACATGGCAATCTTCCGCCGAATATTTTTCGAGGACATCTCCATCTTTGTTGATGACATCCACAGTCAGTTTTCCTTCGGGACAGTCGACGTTTACAAAAAGGCGATTCCCTTGAAATACGACCGGCCTTGTCGTCAAGCTACCCCCAAGCCCGTCGGCATCCACGGATGCGAAGCCGTCCCTTCTTAGCTTGGCTATTCCCGTTGACGCATTGGCGTACATACCGTTGGCATCGATCGGCAGATTCTTTCTCTCGGGGTCGCCTTGAAAACCGGTGTAATAGAACCACAGCTCGTCTCCCATTACCAAGCAAATCGCAGAGTTGGAATGGAGATAGCCTCGATCCCAGGCACCTTCCTCTCGGGAAGCTCCAATGAAAGGTGTGCGGTCGTCCGGTCGATGCCAATGGAAACCGTCACGGCTGAACCCAAGATGGATCTCCGTTAGCTTCGGAACACCTTCCTTCGCACAGGTTCCGTTGTCCGGACCTTGATAGATAGCTAAAGCTCCTAACATCAACGATTCGTAGGCCACGGCATCCAGGTTGTAAAGCGAAGGAGTGGTTGGCTTACCAGTACGATCCGGAAAAGCATAAAACCAATGGTCGTCTGGCAAATCTAAGTTATCTGCCCGCATCCACCTCACTTGGTCAGATACGGGGGCACCTGCCAGAAAATCGTCGCATTCGCTGTAGTTTCGGCTTCGGCCATGCCATCCAGACCGGATACTATAAACCCATTTTTCGCGAAAGGGATTGAAGAAGATTGTGCTACGATCTCCCATGGAGCCTGTGGCGACCGGTTGGCTCCACTGGATGCCATCGGCAGAAGTGAAGCTTTCGCCCCCTTGAGGACGGCTCCAGATCAGCATCTTGAAACGTTGTGCTGCGTCGTCTGTGAATGGATCGAAGATTACGGCCGCTGAGTCACGAACTCCCTTGCGAGGGACGATTCTGTTGGTGCCAGGAACGACCTCAAGTTCAGGGCGTTCCCAATGAAGGCCATCTTTGCTTTCTATGTAGGCTGTTCCATCGAACCAACCAGCGCAATACCACATTTTGAAACGATTGTCGTTATGGTCGTACCAGACTCCGCCACTAAAGGGCGCGGCCATCGGAGAGTTTCCGCTTGAGGTGCCTAACTCAAGATCGGTTTTGGGAGATACAATTGGGTTGCCCTCGAACTTGCGTGCCTTGTGCCAGGTACGCGTCAAGGTCGTCGATTCAATAAGAAAGTCATCGACAAACAGCTGACGTCCTACGTCGATGGCAATATTCTCCGGAGGAAACTCAACATAAGGAACTGGAAGTGGGGAGTCATCTTTCGCGATGACATTCTCCGGAGGCCACATCGCGGGCAGACGGATTGAGTTGTAAAGTAACTCGCCTTGATTCTCTGACCAAGGCTTGGGTTGCCACTTCGTTATCTTCGTATTTGCCGGCAATAGTAAAACAGCCCACTTGTCGACCTTTAACGTTTCGTCTTTTTGCAACGTCTTGCGGAATGCTGAGACGCGATCGATCTTGTTCTTGCCAAAGAGTTGAAACTCATCCTCGGAAAGCTTTTCAAATCCTTGGTTGATTAAACCGTCTTCTTGGCTTGCGGCACCAGGTTGATCGCTATTTGGCGTCAAGGCGAAAACGACTCCTGGGCTTGTACATCGCATGCGAAACCCATCAATGCTTGTCGTCGCGATGCTCATGCCTTGAAAACGTTTGGGAACCGTAGGTGCCGTATATTCCCGATCTAAAAAGAGTATCGCTCCCTTTTGAAATAGCTCGAGTTCAACCGGAATGAAGAATTCTATCCCCGGGGCTGGATAGCTCTCTGGCTGCGATGAATCGCTACTTGAGTCCGCTCCGCTTACTTGCATAAGTGGATGCGACAAAATAAATGCCATGCCTATCGCCAGTGGCAATATGGCGAGCGGCAAGGATGTTCGCGTTTTTTTTGGTGAGCGTGAAGAGAAGGTGTGCATTCGACGGATCTCGGTAGGAGTGAAGTGTCTTGATTTGCGGGAATCGAAAACGCGCGAGAACTGCCGGTTCGTGACACAGATCCTTTCACAAGATCTGGATGCATTAACGCGACGGCTTTGCGGTCTGAAGGTGTTAGGAAAGAGGGCATTAGAGAACGTTAGTATTCGCCAACAACTTCTCCCCCTTGAGCCGTGCTAAGAGAACGCCAGGTAACGGTGTCGATCGTTTCGCTAAAGAAACGTACCGAACCATCGCACAGTGTCGCGTTAACGCCGCCCGTGTGTCGACTTCGTGGGGCAATGACCACCTCTTGAATACTGTCCCAGTTGCTGGCAAGCAATACGCAACTGGCAACGTTGTTCCATGCCGTGTCGAGCGGACAACCACGTGTGGATTGATCAGGTGCACTGGAATTGGGTGTTAGAAAGCCGTTGAACGTTTGCCCGCCCTTGGCGTAACTGATTTCGCTGACGATGAGATTGTTGGTTGTTTGATCGGAGGTAATCACTTCCGAGGTCATGAGCGTGTTGGATAGCCCATCGGTGATATCCCGAAACCCCTGGCCTTCTTGCTGACTAAATGGAGCACCCTGAAAAGCTAAACCATCCTGAGCTGTTTGGCCGTAGTTGGTATTTCCAAAATTGACAACATAGCTGCCGGTCCATGTCGAGTAATTGTCTTCGGCGGTTGTTCCCAAACAGGTTTGGATCATTTTATCGGATGGACACCCAAACATGGGCACTTGAACTTGGCGTGCCGCCGCATTGTGGGTGGTTCCTGCCCAGGGACGATTATGATCGATCAGGCTATCTAGCCCAGACTGCTCAACGAAAGGCAAAATCATGATGTACCACGATCCGTGATCGATCCAAGACACATTGGACACGGGGTCACTGGGGCCAGATCCGCCCCCGGCATTTCCTTTCATACGAGAGCCGGGAACCAAAGTATTGTGCGTGTCGTGGTAGTTGTGCATTGCTAAGGCCAATTGCTTTTGCTGATTGGTGCATTGCATACGACGGGCAGCTTCCCGCGCTTGTTGGACAGCCGGCAAAAGCAAAGCGATCAAAATCCCAATGATTGCGATGACGACTAAAAGTTCCACCAGGGTAAAGCCGCGTTTTATTTGAACGTTCAAAGAGAATAGCTCCACTGACATGTAGGAAAAGAATGAAAACAAAACGCTTCGCAAGATCTCTAGTAACGCTGAAAACGAATCCGGATTGCCATGAGAAAGTTCGCAATGAGATGCCTGCGGGCTACAGCGGGCTACTTGTCTCGATGCACAAGGCTTTTTCCAGTCTGGCATTATCCATAGGCAGACAGATGAAATCCATTGCCTCAATTAGTTAATCTATTGCGTAATATTGTCATCCGACATTAAACTGAATTCGTTAGATATTGCCCTTCGTGGCTCAATTACTGGGTTTTCACCCAAAAGGTCCTCGGCGTGCCATGCCAGTGTGTGTTGAATGTCCGATCGATTTCAAATTGCTCTCCTCGTCGAAACGTCACGCGGCCACGGTAGGCAGATTATCGAGGGTGTGGCTCGTTATTCTGCGGAGCACGGTCCTTGGTCGCTTCGCATGGAGCCACGTAACCTCAATGATCCTCCACCAAGTTGGCTAAAATTCTGGGATGGCGATGGAATTATTGTCCGATGCGACTCTGCAGCTATGGCCAAGGCTATTCAGGCAACAAAGCTTCCAGTAATCGATGTGCGCGGTGGAGTTCCCGAGGCTAATTTCCCACTGGTTGGTGTTGATAATAATGCCATTACAGATGCCTCGTTCGAGCATTTTCAGCAGCGGGGATATCGGCATATCGCTTGGTACGATTTCGGGATCCGTAAACTCAGCTGGGGCAACCAACGCCGAGCACGATTGATCCAGCGTGCCAACCAAACCGGCATCACTTGCAGTGTCTTTTCAACAAAGCAGAAAAGGCCAAGTATCACGACGCAATCACAACACGCGTTTAGCGACCTTATCAACTGGCTCGCTCAACTTCCGCGCCCAACTGGGATTTTGGCTTGCGATGACGAACAGGCTCACTTGATATTGGACGCCGCTCAGCATTTGGAAATACAAGTCCCCAATGACTTAGCCGTCCTTGGAATTGACAATGACGAAGTGTTTTGTCGTGTCTCCAACCCTCCTCTGAGTAGCGTCGACGTCAACGCTGTGGCGGTTGGGTACAAAGCGGCTGAAATGCTTCACCGGCAATTGCAAAATAAGCAGGTTCCTAGTCGGACACTACTTCCGCCACGCGGAGTCGTCACGCGACAGTCTTCAGATATTATCGCCGTAGAAGATCCAGAGGTCGCGTCAGCGCTTAACTACATTCGCGAGAATGCTTGCCAACCAATTCAAGCGTCAGACGTAGCTGAATTCTTATCTGTATCAAGAAGTACGTTAGATCGATACTTCCAAGTCGCCATTGGGCAGACCACGACTGATGCGATCATGCAAGCGCGACTTGGTCAAGTTAAAACGGATCTTGTTAATACCGACCTACCTCTGAAATCGATCGCAGCCCGATCAGGCTTTGCTTCGGTTCAACACCTGGCCAACCTCTTTCGAGAACGTGTTGGTACAACGCCGGGCAACTACCGCAAAGACATGCGATATTAAGGAGCGTTCGCCTAATTGCGATCTAAGTTCTTTCTCTGGGTGACTTCGCTTCTTCGCTTTACAAACGAGCGGGGTTCACTGGCACGGTGGGCGTCTTGCCTGACGCTTTCTTTTTCAGTTTGATGCGTAGCGATGCCATCACCGCTTGGGCTCGCTCGTCAGGATCTTGAGCCAGGTTATGAAACTCGTTCGGATCGGTGTGATGATCGTATAGCTCCACGCCATATTTGCCGTCGCTCCACTCGGTATAGCGGTATCGATCGGTGCGGATGCTGCACCCCATGACCATCTCTCCCAAGCGGTCGTCGGCCGGTCTAAGGACTTGCGTGATGGCTTGGCCGTTCCATTCTGCATGCGGATTATTGATCAATCGACGCAGGCTACGACCGGCCAGATTGTCCGGCGTCTCGACTCCCGCCAGATCGGCTACCGTCGGATAGATATCGACGAACTCAACAATTCGATCACAGGCTCCTTGCCGTTTCTGACCAGGAGCATGAACGATCAACGGAGCGCGAGCCGCTTGCTCGAACAGAGTACGCTTCTGCCAGATACCATCGTGCTCGCCCAGATGGTAACCATGATCGCTCCAGAAAACGACGATCGTATTCTCGGCGATCCCCAACTCGTTCAACGCCGACAGCAGACGGCCGATCTGGGCATCCACCATCGAGACACACGCGTAGTAGGCCTGCGTCGCCTTTAACAATGTCGGTTCGTCGAGACCATAGTTCGGCACGGGGCAATTGTGTGCCAGCGCGGCTGTAGGGATATCGTTGCGGTCATTCTCCGGGGCGTAAGGTAATCGCAAAGAATCGAGCGGGTACATCTCGAAAAACTCTTTGGGAGCCACGTAAGGCGTATGAGGTCGAAAGAAGCCCACGCCCAGAAAGAATGGTTCGTCCTTCTTTTCATGCATGATCTTGATTGCTTCGGTGGCAACCATGCCGTCGGTCTGCTCCTGGGCGGTCCCCTCGGCGGCTAACCAACTAAGGGCCCCGCTGATCTGGCGATGTGGTTCAGCATTGAAAATCTGCGCCTCTTCGGCCTTGTCACGTCCCTTGGGATTGATCGTTCTATCCCACGAAGGAGGATCGTCGAAGCCATCGGTTCCAATCGCTGCTGGCACGTTGTAGTGATAGATCTTTCCTACGCGTGCCGTGAAGTAGCCCGCTTTTTGAAAAGCCTGCGACAACGTCACCACATCGGGCACTTTGTCGCGGAAGTGACGGTCGAGATCATACACTTTGATCTGATCGGGCCGCAGTCCCGTCATTACCGATGCCCGAGTCGGATTGCATAGCGGCAATTGGTTATAAGCCCGCCGAAAGCACGTTCCCTCGGCTGCCAAGCGATCGATGTTCGGTGATTTCGCGACGACATCGCCATAACATCCAAGCGTGCAAGCCAAGTCGTCCACGGCAATGAACAACACATTCGGCTTGGCAGCATGGGCAGGCGCCCCGTGGAGAAGCAGAACAACCAGCGCACAAAGAACCGGTAAGGCAGAATGAACTGGTTTCATGATGGCTCTCGAAAAGATTTCGCCGCGAAAAATGGATCTCCAGGAAGACGACAACTTCCATCGTACCCCAACCTCGCTACCGAGATCGAGCCCTGACGAAATCATCTCGAACCGGAGTATCCATTGGCAATAGCATCCCAAGCATCGACAGAACGGACAAAATTTCAGGGACCAAGAAAATAGCCCAAGGTGGCCCCGATATGGCCGTCCTCTAGCCTGCGTCCAAACAGCTGAAAGCACCTATTATCTGGATCGAAAGGGGAAAGCCCTGAACCGTCTGCGTCCCAGATGCTGGCCACCACTCAATTGGCCACGGGCACGAAAGGCCGTAACGAGTTGATAACTTTTCCTATCTGACGCCCTAGATGAAGTTGACTTGGGTCACACACATCGTTGGCCGTGATCTTCGTATCGTGTATTCAGTAGAACACACTTGCCGGATCTCATCATAGACTACCCATCATGGCGTAGTCGCCGTTGTGGCAGAATAGACGGTCTTACCACCAACTACCGTTTGCAAAACGCGGACATCTCGAATTTGCTGCGGTTCTAGCGAAAGTGGATCCTGATCCACGATCACAAAGTCGGCAAGTTTTCCAGGAACAAGACTTCCCTTGATATCTTCCTCGAAGTTCTGCCATGCGGCATCAATGGTAACGGCTCGCAGCGCAGCACTGACTGGGATGCTTTCTTGAGAACCAAGTACCTTGCCGCCACTTGTTTCGCGATTGGCCGCTACCCAGACCAGTTGCAATGGATCGACTGGAGTTACCGGCGTGTCGTCATGTACCGTGAATGGGACCGATTTCTGTAAAGTCGTCGCAAGCGGGCTGATACGACTTCCTCGCTCGGGGCCCAAAAAGATGTCGCGATGCCGGTCTCCCCAGTAATAGACGTGCCCAACAAAGTAGGAAGGACTTACGCCGAGCTCATGCATTTTTTCGATCTGGTCTTCACGCATCATCTGAGCATGCTCGATGCGATGGCGTGCATCGGTTCGGGGGAATTCCTTCTGGGCTTGCTCGTAGGCGTAAAGTATGTCATCGATCGCCGCATCTCCGTTACCATGAGTGGCAATCTGAAACCCCGCCCGGTGCAATGTCTTCACTTTCTGAGTGAGTTCCTCTCGGCTACGAAATGGTAGGCCTCGATGTTCACCGGATCTGTAATAAGGTTCACGGAGATAACCCGTGTACCCTTGGATAGAGCCATCTTGCATTAATTTAATTGCCCCAGCTTTAAGAAGTGGGGAGTCTAGGTCTAATACTTCCGCACGGGCCTTCGCGTACGGCCCACCAGAGGTCATGGTCACAATGCGGAAGGAGAGGATGTCTTCTGCGATTGCACGCTTCAATAAACTAACTGAACGAGTTCCTCCATGAGCAATTACAGTAGTGGTTACGCCTTGACTAACGTACTGCTCAACAGCAGCCTTCACAGCTGCCAATTCATTTTCATCTGAATTGCGTGGAATGTGGCGTGTAATGAGCCCACCACACTCTTCTAGAACACCATTTGGATCCCCTGTTTCGGGATTTTTGCGAATGTGCGAGCCCTTGGAGACCTTAGTGTCTCGAGTAACCTTTGCAATCTCCAACGCCTTTGAGTTTGCCACGCCGAGATGACCCGATGTATGCCCAATCCAAATTGGATGAACCTTTGATACTTTGTCCAGATCATTTCGCGTAGGATGACGCTGTTCTTTCATCAGGGTGTCATCATATCCCCGCCCTCTAATCCAGGTTCCAGCGGGAACCTGAGAAGCTTGCTCTTTTAATACGGAAATCAATTCATCGATCGTTTGAATTTTGCCAATCGGAGGACTGCTTAAGTCGACTAGTGTTATGCCGACTCGGCCTGAACCAGGAAAGTGGTCGTGCGCTGCATACAAACCAGGCAAAATTGCCTTGTGCTGTAAATCGTGCATTTCCGTTGTTGCTGCTGATAGCTTTTGTATCTCCTCATTGGTTCCCACGGCGAGGATCTTGTTTCCACGGATCGCCATGGCCTGGGCGACATCGTCATCTTCGTCAAGCGTGATGACTGTTCCGTTGAAGTAGATGGCGTCTGCGATCTCTTGTGCCCATGAAATCGTTGAGGTCGAGTATAAGACCAGCCAGAAAAACGCCAGGGTTGTGTATTTCACGAAGGACATGCAGGCTCCTGCTCGGACTAAATTTTAGGGAGGGGAGTATTTATAAAACGTGGCACTCCAAAGTCGTTCTCGAAGTGCTTCCTAGATACCAAAGTACGCATACGATGTCGCTAAATGCGACTGAATCAGTTCTTTAGGAAGAGGTCGCATTGACCACCCAATATCGTCCTTCGCGTCTAAGGGATGTACCCCGTGTTCGACTTGCCTTGTTCCCTAAGGCATGGGCAACAACGATTTAACTTGGGCAATGGTTTGATCAGCCTGCATCAGGCACAGGAGTGGTGGACAATTCCAGATCAATCTGATTACTGCCGGGACTCACCTCATAGATCAGAAAATCATTCCCGTAGTAATGAATCGGAATGATTGACGTAGCCGTAGTCACTGGCTCTCTCGGCTCAACCTCCATGGGCGAGACTCGCACTTCATGTTCGCCCGTTTTGGCTCCTAGTTCCCGGGATGTATATCTCAACTGGTAATTGCCCGAAGCATCGGTGATTCCGTAGCTTTCTCGCCCGCCGGTACTAGGGGTGAACGTCACCACAACCTGAGGTACCGGTTCCCCGTCTAAGGAAACGGTACCTGACACGCTACCCAAGCCGTCTCCAGTACCGTAGCCGCAACCCGATATACAAAGGCAGACACAAATGATCAAAAACAAACGATTGAACATGGCGAAACCGAGAAGAGATTGAATAGTCATTTATCGAGTTCCATTGCAGCAAAGGCAAACAAAGGTAAATCAACCAAGGGAACGCCAAACATCTGTCCAAAATCCCCACTTCCAATTGATGCCTGCGAAGGCACGCAGGCAGTCATGTTGGATGTCTTTGATCTCTAGTATGCTCCGACAACATTTCCATCCGCTCGATCCGCGAGATCTTCCGATACTTCCCCGTCGATTGTCTCAGGAAGAAAGTGGACCGAACCATCTCCGAAGAGAAACTGTGCTCCGCCAGGATGGTGAGCACTAAATGCGTTTCGATAGGTGCCGTTAATCCGTCGAGCCGTCGTATTGGCAAGTGATTCGGAAAGCACGCGGACCACTTGATCGTTACCGTTCCAGCCGGTGCCGTCGTACATACCTATCCATGCGCCTGCCATCCGGTCGACTCCATCGCCCAGGTCGCCGTAGGTAACCTCACCGATGGCTAGTGTGTTAGATGTTCCATCAGTGATGTCGCGGAACTTGACCTTGCTTCCCGCACCAAAAAGCCCCGTTTCCGCATTGAAGCAATAGCCTCGCCACCAGCCACTGGGACAGTCGGAAGGTCCACCTGAAGTTGCACCCTCGTTAAACGATCCGAAGACTCCCTTGTAGTTGGAGCTCGATGGGACGTCGGCCGCGTCAAAGGCGTTCTTCTTGAACTTGGCATTTAAGTCGTCGATCGGAGACGAAGGACAGAGATACGCTGTTAGTTTCGCTTGCGAAAGTTCAACGAAATTAGGAATCGTGGCATGGTTTTCCAGTCGATTGAAAGATACCCCCAGAGCTTCGTGTAGCGCATCCTGTTCGATAAATGGCAGAATTAGCGAGCCCCAACCCCAACCTGGTTTGCCGTACCAACCTAAGGACGTTGTGTACGGGGCACGTATGGTCGCCGAAGGTAGCGAACCGTACACATCGTGATAGTTATGAAGTGCCAGCCCTATTTGCTTAAGGTTGTTGTTGCACTGCATACGGCGAGCCGCCTCGCGTGCTTGCTGCACGGCAGGCAGCAAAAGAGCAATCAAAACGCCAATAATGGCAATCACAACAAGTAACTCGACCAGCGTAAACGCCGCACGCGGCATCGTCGCACGATTTGGAGCAAATGACGACATCTTCCGGATCCTCTATAAATGTATGTTTGCGGAAAGAGGTTCGTAGGTGGCGTTGGGGCTGGCTCTACGAACAATGACAGCAAAAACGGGGAGCCATGTTGTCAATCGTTGTGTATGACCTAAATTCGACACACCTAGACTAAACCGCCGTGAACGATGCTTCTTGCGCAAAGAAGACTTATTTGTGCCTGATCAAGACATAGAACGACCATTTCAAAACAAAATGCGTCTGCTTGTGCCTGGCCAATTAGCTTGAGGCCTTCATGGCAGGGTACTGGCGTATGGCATTTCGAGTTCGGGTTTGCCGAGGAGAGACTCCGAACTTCTCTCGATACACGCGTGAGAAATGCGATTGCGATTGAAAACCACAAGCGAATGCCACTGCGTTGACACTCATCTCGCTATGTAAAACCATTTGATGAGCACGATCCAACCGCAGTTCCAGGTAGAATTGCCCCGGGCTGATCTGCAAATGCTCCTTGAAAAGACGCGATAACTGCCGTGGGGAGAGACAGACCGCGTCTGCAAGCTCTGCAGTACTTAGAGGTTCCTCGATTTCGGCCTCCATCAATTCAATCGACTTCACTAGCTTGTTATGGTGAATGTCCCACCGATCGGTCGTTCTCAGGCGTTGGCCTTCCGAGCCATTGCGGATTCTCTCGTGCATGAAATGTTCGGCGGCACGGATAGCAACATCCCTTCCGTACTCAGCCTCGACTGCGTGCAAGACCATATCGATGCCTGCGGTACCACCGGCACAGGTCACACGATTTCGATCAAACTCGAATAGATTGAGAGTTAATTCCGATTTGCGAAATCGCTCCCGAAACGCCGAGGCATTTTCCCAGTGGACCGTGACTCGGTAGCCATCCAGTAGGCCGCCCAACGCTAAAACCTGCTGCGCCGTGTCGAGCGCACCTAGCATACTGCCCTGACTGGAAAACCAGCGAAGCTTAGAAAACAGTTGACTCGTTCCAAAACGATTTGGAGCCGTCCCTCCGACCACGATGACCGTCCCCGGAGGATCGCTTAGATCGAAGAAGTTCTGCGAAACACAGATTTCGATTCCATTGGAATCTTTCGCTGAACCGCCCTCGAGCGACGTCAGGTTCCACTCATACTTGCGAGGAGCGTATCGGTTGGCGACACGGAGCGCTTCAACAACTGAAAACAGAGCGATCGACGTGAATTCGGGAAGCAATAAGAAGGTGATGGGATTGGGTAGCGTATAGGGCGTTTCATCCGTCCGACTTGCTTTGCCGAGCCGCTCACGCTGAACATTTTGAGAATCGATCACCAGATTTAACTCCGCGAAAGGCCTAAGCAGTCAACGCGGTGCGATTGGCGTCGAAATTGTCAGCCGGTGGCCCCCTCAAAAGGTTGTTTCCACCGAACGAGCCGCGTTTCAATCTGCCGCAGAGCTAAATCCATCAAAGTGCCCAGCAAACCGATCGTTAACATCCCGACGATGACAACATCCGCATGGAATGTCTGTCGGGCATCTACGATTAGGTAGCCGACACCTGATTCGGCGGCAATTAGTTCTGCAGCGACAACACATGTCCATGCAAATCCAATACCAATTCTCAACCCCGTGAGGATTGACGGCAGTGCCCCGGGCACAATCACCCTTGTGAAAAACTTCCACCAACGGATCTCGTGGACACGTGATAACTCGATAAACTGCTTGTCCGTTTGGCGGATCCCTGCGATCACGTTGACCAGAATAGGGAAGAATGCGCCCAGAAAAATAATGAACACTTTCGAGACCTCTCCGATCCCAAACCACAAGACAGCCAAAGGAAACCAACCGATTGGTGGAATAGGTTTAAGGGTTTGCAGCAGCCAGTCACAAGTTCGATCGAACCTGGACCAGAGCCCGATCGCCGACCCCAGAACAATTCCGCAGAGTGCCGCGAGCAAGAACCCTTCAAAAACGCGCAGCAGACTGACTGCGACGTGCTTAAAGATTTCGCCAGTGCTGACGAGGTTCACAGCGCTGTTGGCGACAGCCCATGGCGAAGGAAGTAACAAGGGAGTAACCGCACCAGCGCTGGACATACCTTGCCAAATCAGGATAACGGCGACCGGCAACCAGATTCTCCAAGCAATATTCGCCATCGTCGTTATTTAACCTTTAAAGTGGCATCGGGTTGGAACTGAAAATCGATGAATTCGGCGACATCGATCGTACGTCGATTCACCCCGAGCTCGTGTAAGAATTTCTGGGTCGCATCAAACTCCGCAAGAGTCGCGTCGTCGAGAGGAGTAATGTACTTGATCTTCTGAAAAGCAGTTACAAGTTGCTCGGGTTGCAGGTCGACATCCGTAGCAATGAGCTTTGCGGCGTCTTCGGGGTTTTCTCGCAAGTAGTCATGCCCCTTACGAAAGACTTCCAGAATCTTTTGCACTACGTTTGGCGATTGCTGGGCTAAATCCCGAGTGACCACAATGACTTCATTGCCCGACTTCAAGTTGGTGCCATCGAGCAGGATCTTTGCTGAACCGCTAGACAGAATCTGTGTAATGTAAGGTTCCCAGGTCACACCTGCGTCGATATTTCCGGTTTGCAGGCTGGTGTTGATTTCAGGACCAGACATGTTGATGAAACGAACATCGTCAAGTGAAAGTCCTTCCTTCTGCAGTGCGAGGGCCAAAAGATGATGACAAAAAGACCCCTTAGTCGCAGCGATCTTTTTTCCTTTTAAATCCGCGACGCCTTTGACCTGTGAATCGGCAGGGATCAGTATTGCCAGGCTTTCGGGGCTGGTGGCAGCTAAGGCCACAACCTCTATATCTAGGCCTGCAGAACGTCCGATGATCGCTGGAGTATCGGCCGTGAGCGCCACGTCGATCATACCGGCAGCAAAAGCCTCGTTCTGAAGTGGACCATCCCGCATCGTCGACCACTCTACGCTACCCAGTCCGGCTTCATGAAGGGCTTCCCGCAGCCAACCTTTGCGTTTCGCGATCCAGAGAGGGGCATACGAAGGAATCGGCTGCAAACAGACCCGTACGACGTGGTCTTCAGGGGAAGTGCTCGCCGCAGACGAACATCCGGCAGCGAGCACAATCGCCGTCAAACTAGCGAGAAATACGCTTTGTATTTTCTGTATAGAGCACTTGAAAGAATAGCTCATGACGTCTCATCTTATTATTTGACCAGGTACTCGGAAACTTCTTCTTGCTCCGTTGCGATAGGCGTCGCTAACGCCGATTGATCCGAGGGTTCCGGCGTCTTCGAGCTTGGCCGGAAAATAGAATCCCACAACTGTTGCCGCAGCTGATCGAAGCCACGATCACCCCGACTTCGGGGCCGCGGCAATTCAACCTGAACCAGTTCTCTTACTTCGCCGGGACGGTTCCCAATCACAGCGATTCGATCTGCCAGAAAGATGGCTTCGTCGATGTCGTGTGTCACCAGGACCATCGTGGTCTTCTCGGCCTTCCAAATGCGAAGTATTTCGTGTTGCATCTGCTGTCGCGTTAATGCATCAAGCGCCCCCAGGGGCTCGTCCAGTAAAAGAACTTCGGGGCAATTGACTAGGGCCCGTGCCAAACCGACCCGCTGGGCCATTCCACCGGACAACTGCCGTGGATAGGCGTTCTCGAATCCGCAAAGCCCTACGAGCTGGATGTGCTCTGCGACAATTGCCTTGCGGTTCTGTTTAATCGATTCGCGGAGTCCAAAATCAATATTTTGCTGGACAGTCAGCCAAGGCAGGAGGCGATGCTCTTGAAACACCATTCCGCGATCTAAGCCTGGTCCAGATATCGTATGACCTCCTACCGAGATGTTTCCTGCGGTCGGCTGCTCTAGGCCAGCGATCATTTTCAGCAGGGTGCTCTTGCCACACCCGCTGCCACCCACGAAGCAGAAGAATTCTCCTGGCTCAATGCGCAAGCTGATTCCTCGTAGCACATCAACCTTCTCTTGGCCGACCAGAAAGCTCTTGCTGCAGTTGTCGATCTCCACGCCATTACCGCCCCAAGAGGCTCGGTCGGATGGAGAATCAGGCTGCGGAATTTGCTCTGGGACAACTTGTTGATTCCCTCGCAACGCGCGGGCTAACCTCGATACGATCTGTCTGGCCGAAATAGCGATCGTTCCACCTAGATGGCTGTTATGAAATCTTCGCGTGAAGGGGGCATATTCACGAAAAAGTCCATAGGTAAGGATCTTATCTGAACGACGTGCGATGATGGAACAAGGCCAACCTAGCTAAGAAAGCTGCTGCCTGTTTGCCTGACAGGGACGTTTATTTGCCAGTCATGAACATAGTACTTGTAGCGTAGCAGCGGCTCCAAGCCTCTTTAAAGAATTATGTCGACTTCGGTTCATTTGACTCGGATTGCAGGCCCCCATGAGGACTAATCGGCAAACGAAGTTGCTTAACAATCAAGCAGATCTTGCAACCAATTTGCGCGAATGAAAGTCGCGATGCCGCGGAAACCACTTCCTGGATGGTTGCCTTCTGCTATTTCGCCGTCGCCGATAGGCATAAAACAGTCAACCTCGGTCAAGAGGGATAATCGGGTGCCATCTAACCTGGATATCCGCCAGAGAGGAACACTTGGGCTGCCAATGCAAGGTGAAAGCCAGAAGAAGGAGGCAAACATGTCGCTAGACATAGATATGAGCAATTATTGGATGCCGTTCACCGCGAACCGAGCATTCAAGGAGTCGCCGAGGATGATCACCTCGGCTCAGGGTATCAACCTGTTTGACCCTTCGGGCCGCCGCATATTGGATGGTTCGTCAGGTCTGTTCTGTGTGCCGGCGGGACATTGTCGCCCCGAGATTGCCACAGCGGTCGGCGAGCAGTTGCGCAAGCTAGATTACACGACCCCCTTTCAGTTCTCGCATCCTGGCGGTTTCGAACTGGCAAATAAAATCGCATCATTGACACCACCGGGACTCGATCGCATCTTTTTCGCGAACTCTGGCTCTGAGTCGGTCGATACGGCCTTGAAGATCGCGTTCGCCTATCATCGAGCCAATGGCCAACCGTCGCGTTACCGAGTTGTCACCCGCGACTTGGCGTATCACGGAGTGAACTTCGGGGGGCTCTCGGTGGGTGGCATGATGAAGAACCGAGAGGGATACGGTTCACTTCTTCCTGGTGTGGTCCACATGCGGCATACCCAAACGGTCAAGAATTCGTTCACACAAGGACAACCCGAAACGGGTGCCGACCTGGCAGATGACTTACTGCATGCCATAAATCTCTACGGAGCGGATTCGATCGCTGCTGTCGTCGTCGAGCCGATCGTGGGGTCGGTCGGGATTCTCGTTCCCCCTAAAGGATATCTACAGAGGCTGCGGCAAATTGCCAACCAGCACGGTATTTTGCTTATCTTCGATGAAGTCATCACGGGATTCGGCCGAACGGGTACACCCTTCGCGGCAGAAACCTTCGATGTCCGGCCTGACTTAATGACCATGGCCAAGGCACTCACCAATGGCTCGATGCCCATGGGAGCTGTCGCGGCCTCGACAGAAATCTACGACACCATAACGAATGCCGCAGCAGAGAACGCGATTGAGTTCTTTCATGGCTATACCTACTCTGCCCATCCGGTCGCGACGGCCGCAGCACTTGCAACGTTACGAATCTTCGAGCAAGAAGGATTGTATGAGCGTGCGGCGGAACTTGTGGCGCCTTTCCAGCATGCCGTGTCGGAACTTCGATCGCTTTCGTTAGTCACCGACATCCGGGGCTATGGCTTGCTCGCGGGAATCGACCTCGCGACAGACGAACGAATGGGACAGCGAGGCTATGCCGTGCTGAGAAAACTATTCGAGGCTGGTCTGATGGTCCGTGTTACCAACGACACCATCATCATGGCTCCCCCATTCGTATCCGAGGTGGCCGAAGTCGAACAGATGGTAGATATCGTCAAAGCAGTCGTCACGCAATTGTAAATTGTCGACATCATCCGCAATGATCATAAACACAGGATAGATAATGAAATTCAAACACATTGGTGAAGAACGAGTTCCCGTATCGACAGTGGCACTGGGGTGCATGGGAATGACCGACCTCTACGGAGTGCGGGATGACAAGGAGTCGATAGCGACGATTCATGCGGCCCTGGACGCCGGTGTAAATTTCCTGGATACGGCGGACATGTATGGTCCACACTCGAACGAACAGTTGATAGGCGAGGCGATTCGGACACGCCGTGAAGATGCCTTCATTGCGACCAAATTTGGCATCGTGCGAGACCCGAACGATCCACAAAAGCGAGGAATTTGTGGCCGGCCAGACTACGTTAGGCAGAGCTGCGAAGGTTCGCTTAAGCGATTGGGAATCGACACCATCGATCTTTACTATCAACATCGCATCGACCTGAACGTTCCCGTCGAAGAAACGGTGGGAGCAATGAAGGAGTTGGTGACCGCAGGAAAGGTCCGATTTCTAGGACTCTCAGAAGCCTCCGTCGAAACAATCAAGCGGGCTCAAACTGTACATCCAATTGCATCGCTTCAGACCGAATATTCGATCTGGAGTCGAGACGCAGAAGATGCCGGTGTCATCGAACATTGCCGGACAAGCAATATCTTGTTCGCCTCGTGCAGTCCCCTGGGGCGTGGATTTCTCACTGGCCAGGTGACCAAATTCGAAGATCTGGCTGAGGACGACTATCGTCGTCATTCGCCACGTTTCCAGGGAGAGAATTTCAAAAAGAATCTGGAGGTATTGGATCGTCTTCGCGAGATCGCAAACCAGCGAGGAATGACGCCCGCCCAATTTGCCCTGGCTTGGCTCATGAAGAAAGAAGACCATATGATTCCGCTCTTTGGCACTAAGAAGGTGAAGTATCTGGAAGAGAATTTACGCTCCCTTGACTTCACTCTGACAACAGAGGATATGCAGCAGATTGAAGAGGTCGCCCCTGAGAGCGCCTTCGCAGGGACTCGCTATACCCAGGAATTGATGAAGCTTGTCAATGCTTGAGTCTGCTCCATAAGCTAACTCTCCCAAGGCTCACCTTCGCGTGAGACGCCATAAAGCAACACTTAGCAACGGTGTTTACAATGACGGTTCTGCGCCCTGGGATGTCCACCACAGCTCGAGTAGCCCATGTCCGCTGACCCGCTAAATCGCATGGGTGGCAAGCGGCAGATACTCGAGCCTCATTTTGCTTTCTGCTAATTTTGAGTGAAGAGCGCTGATTCGTTGAGTTTTTGGCCGCTTGCCGCAATCTGGTCTTTCAGAATTGACAGAATACCTGCAGAAGCGTATCGTTAATCGACGATAGGCAATTTAGCTTAGATTGGTGAATCAATCTCAGAGGCGTTAAAAAATGGTCCAAACCAAGCCAGAAGCTCAAGAGTGTTGCACCACCGGCGAAAAATTATCGCTGCCGGATGTCGCATGGGCAGAAGACATAGCCAAGCTGACCTGGGCTCTGGCGCATCCGGCTCGAGTACGAATTGTGCGATTACTGCTAAACCGAACTTCGTGCATGTGCGGCGAGATCGTTGAAGAAATGCCACTGGCTCAATCAACGGTTTCTCAACACCTAAAGATCCTCAAGGAAACCGGCTTGGTGCAGGGCGAAATTGATGGCCCGCGCGTTTGCTATTGCATCAACATGGAAGCGATGGCCAAGTTGAAGAATCTAGTCGCAGAACTGTAAACGAACCAATTTTTTTACCTGCACCCATCGTCTCCCGGCGATAGGCGATAATAAGTGAAGGAGTTCACAATGAGCGAGCGAAAGATTATCGACGACGTACGAGACCAGTACGCAGGCGTGGCCCGAGGCGGCCTATCGAACGAGTCGAATTCGATTCGGTCGATCGCTTCTGCTTTTGGATATTCCGAGGATGAACTGAACCAGCTGCCGTCTGAAGCCAACATGGGACTGTCCTGCGGCAACCCCTTGGCACTGGCTGGCATTCGCGAAGGCGAAGTCGTTGTGGACCTCGGATGCGGAGGTGGCATGGATGTGTTTCTGGCGGCTCGCAAAGTGGGAACGTCAGGCCGTGTCATTGGCATCGACATGACAGCCGAGATGCTCGAGCGTGCCCGGGCCGGCCAAGAGAAACTTGGACTAACGAATGTCGAATTCCACCAATCTACCATCGATCGATTGCCGCTGCCTGACAATTCCGTCGACTGCGTGATTAGCAATTGCGTGATCAATCTGGTGCCTGACAAGCTGGCCGTCTTCCATGAGATCCAGCGAGTGCTCAAGCCTGGTGGCCGCGTGGCACTGAGCGATATTGCGCTTAAGCAAGAACTGCCAAACGAAGTAAAGCAAAGTGTCGAAGCCTATATCGGTTGCATCTCAGGTGCAATTCTCATCGATGAGTATCGCAGCTTATTGCAGCAAGCGGGCTTTGCCTCCGTGGCAGTGACGGATACAGGCGTAGATCTAAATGCGTATGCAATGGCGAGTGACGGCGAATGCTGCGGCGAGGTTTCGTGTTGTTCCGATGCAGGCGGATCGACTGGCGATACCGAGCAAAAGTCATTACATGATGGACTCGCTTCCGTCATGCGATCGTTCGATGCCAATGCGTATGCCGCGAGCGTACGAGTGCACGCCCTAAAGCAGTCCTCGACGCATGAGTCGAACCCCCTTCCCGTTTTAAATCTTCAACCAGTTACAGAGGAGAAAGCCATGAAGTCTGTTCAAGTCTATGACAAACCGATGTGCTGCTCGAGCGGCGTCTGTGGTCCAGATGTTGACCCAGTATTACCAAAGTTCGCTGCGGATTTGGACTGGATCAAAAACCAAGGCCACAACGTTGAGCGATACAACTTGGCTCAGCAGCCACAAGCCTTCATCGAGAACAAGGCGATTCACCAATTGTTGAGTACCTCTGGAACGGACTGCCTGCCAGTTGTGGTCATCGATGGAGAGATCGTCAGTCAAACCACTTATCCATCGCGTGAAGACCTTGCCGGCTGGGTCGCAGGTTCACCTGCCAAACAACTTTTACCGGTTGCCAAACCAGACGGTGGATGCTGCGGAAATAGCGGTTGCTGTTAGGGACAACAAAGCGATGGCGATACGCTGGCAACAGATAATCAACACAAGGAACGTGACTCATGAAATTTCTAGATCATCCAACCCGGAACTTGTTCTTCACCGGTAAAGGTGGCGTCGGAAAAACTTCGGTGGCATGTGCGACCGCGGTAAAACTTGCAGATACAAACAAGAGAGTATTGCTAGTTTCCACCGACCCCGCGTCAAACCTCGATGAAGTTCTGGGCATCACTCTAGGTAACCATCCCACAGCGATCCCAGAGGCACCGACGCTGTTCGCGATGAACCTTGATCCGGAGAAATCAGCAGCCGAGTATCGCGAACGCATGGTTGGGCCTTATCGTGGGGTTCTCCCCGAGGCCGCCGTCGCCAGCATGGAGGAACAATTCTCCGGTTCTTGCACGCTTGAGATCGCGGCCTTCGATGAGTTCTCACGGTTGCTCGGCGATCCGTCGGCCACGGCTGAGTTCGACCATGTGATCTTTGATACGGCTCCGACCGGCCACACGTTAAGATTGCTGACGCTACCATCGGCCTGGGATGGCTTCATGGAGCAGAACACAACCGGCACGAGTTGCCTTGGGCCGCTGGCCGGTCTGCAGGCTCAGCAGAAGCTTTACCAAGAGTCGGTTAAGGCGCTCAGCGACACCGCTGTAACCACACTCGTGCTGGTCGCTCGTGCCGAGCCCAGTGCCTTACGAGAAGCGGCACGAACCAGCGAGGAACTGGCTGAGTTGGATGTCCGGAATCAACATCTCGTAGTCAACGGGGTTTTCCAGGCAATCGACTCGAGCGACTCGTATGCCGTCGCATTACAACATCGAGGGACGACAGCACTTGACGCGATGCCTGAGCAGCTGAAGACGTTTCCTCATACCATCGTGCCGCTCAGCCCAAATGGCATCATGGGGATCGATTCGCTCCGTCGTCTCGGTACAGCCGATGCCCCTTCCGCTACTAGTTTAAGCGACGAAGATAATAACAATAGGCTTGAAGAACTTCCGCCGCTATCCGACTTAATCGATGACCTGGTTGCCCCAGGGCATGGGGTAATCTTGGCGATGGGCAAAGGAGGCGTTGGCAAAACGACTGTTGCCGCAGCGGTCGCAGTAGCGATTGCCGAACGAGGCTACGAAGTCCATTTGTCCACAACCGATCCTGCGGCACATATCGCTGCAGCGATGAACGACGAACGCTTGCCAAACTTGTCGGTCAGTCGTATTGATCCGGCTGAGGAAACCGCCAAATACTCGGCAGAAGTTTTAGGCAAAGCAGGAGCAAACCTCGACGAACAAGGCAAGGCACTTCTGGAAGAAGACCTGCGTTCGCCATGCACGGAAGAGATTGCGGTGTTCCGAGCATTTGCCGATGCCGTTTCTGCTGGCACCAACAAATTTGTTGTTCTCGATACAGCTCCCACGGGGCACACGGTATTGTTACTTGATTCGGCTCTTGCTTATCACCGCGAAGTGACTCGACAGTCGAGCGAAATGCCCGAAGCAGTCACGAACCTGCTACCACGACTCCGCGATCCAAACTTCACGCGAGTACTGATTGTCACGCTTCCAGAAGCGACTCCGGTGCATGAAGCGGCTACGTTACAGCGAGACCTGCGACGCGCCGAGATTGAGCCTTACGCCTGGGTGATCAACCAAGTGCTCAGCCCTCTGCCGATCACCGATCCGCTGATGAAACAGCGTCGATCGTACGAGCAGAAGTACTTGCGAGAAGTGTCAGAAACGCAGGCCAGTCGTGTCGCAATTATCCCTTGGCAGCTCGAGCCACCAACCGGCCTTCAAGGACTAAGCCGGTTGACACATTCGGACCTAAGCATCTTAAAATCCTAAAGCGGCTCCACCATAGCCAAAGTCTAAGTCCTAGGTACCGGCTGGTGGAATGCAACGAAGGTCGTGCTGGTGAGGAATTCCAGCACGACTACAAACTCTGCATGGCAAGACTCGTGCTAGTGATGACCGTGATTCACGAGCAGCCCAAGTGTCAACACGCACCACAATTCGCATCTCTTACGGCTTTAATTCTCGTCGCTTGCCTCGAATCGCAAGAACGCTCCGCTCGTCTTGTTGGCGTAGGCGACAAGTGCCAGCATCACCGGGACTTCCACCAGCACACCCACAATCGTCGCCAGAACAACGGGCGAAGACGTGCCAAACAAAGTGATCGCGACAGCGACCGAAAGCTCGAAAAAATTCGATGCGCCGATCATACCTGCAGGGGCAGCAATGTCATGATGACAGTGAAGCCTGTAGCAAGCACCATAGGCCAGAAAGAAGATCAACACTGTTTGAATAATCAATGGAATGGCGATCAGCACAATATGCAGCGGATTGTTGATGATCACTTCGCCTTGGAATGAAAAGATTAAGATCAGTGTCAGCAGCAGCCCCGCAATCGTGATGTTGTTGAACTTAGGGATGAACACGTTCTGAAAATATTCTTTCCCCTTGGAGCGAACGACCAGATTTCGAGTAAGCACTCCACCGACTAACGGGACAACCACAAAGAGGAGCACGGAGACGATCAACGTCATCCATGGAATCGTAATCCCACCAATGCCGAGCAAGAACGCCACAATGGGAGTAAACGCAATCAAGATAATCAAGTCATTCGTTGCCACTTGAACGACGGTATAGGCAGCATTACCGCGAGTTAAATGACTCCACACAAAAACCATTGCTGTGCACGGTGCGGCACCAAGCAAAACAGCGCCGGCCAAGTAATCCTTGGCCAGTTCAGGCGGGATCCACGGCTTGAAGACCACATAGAAAAAGAAGGCAGCAATGCCAAACATGGTAAAAGGCTTGATAAGCCAATTCACGATCCAGGTAACGAATAGGCCTTTCGGATTCTTTCCAACGTTCTTCACACTGGCGAAATCGACCTTCATCATCATCGGGTAGATCATCAACCAAATCAGAATTGCGATCGGTATCGAAACGTTGGCATACTCAAACTTCGCAAGAAACGCGGGAACAGCCGGCAAGAATTTCCCGATCAGCACCCCGATCACCATGCAAAGGGCGACCCATATCGTGAGTTTTTTTTCAAAGAAGCTGATTGCAGCCTTTTCAGCTTTGTCCATTTCGAGTCACTTTCTGATTCTTTAGCTTGTAAATGCTCATGTTTACCCCAACTGCTTAAGCTTTCTGGATACGCCGTCGACACTAAGTTTTCGCAGGCCTGCGTTTAGGGCGATAACCTTCAATCGCTTTAGCCAATCCACGAAAAGCTTCCGTGAGGTGTTGATATCGAACGGCATAGAAGACAGTGCGTCCTTCCTTCGTAGCAGTAAGAACGCCAGCTTTCTCCAGCACGCCCAAGTGACGTGAGACCACCGACAAGTCGACTGCACAGCATTCGGTCAGTTCTGTAACAGAGCATGGCCGCCCACACTTTGCTAAGCAAGAGAGCAGTTTCAATCGCGTCGGCTCGCCCAATGCTTTGAAGAGTGCCGCGTCCAGTAGGTCGTCGATCGGTCCGCAGCACTGGGAAGCTTCTTGTGGTTTCATGCTCGAACACCTTTTAATGCATACTTGCGTCACTTTGCAAACGTAGCGGCTTCCACGAACAACGTCAAGCTGGTAAATTGTTCTCGTTAGAAGAAGACCGCACGGGGAAAACGATCAGCTGAGTTTGCGATGGTCGTTTACTTTGTCACAACCTGAGCCATTAGAAGGACCTCAGATGTCCGTAAAGCAACCCGCTTCATCGGCCAACTCGTTTTACCCAGAGTTGCTGCGATACCTGAACGACAGAGCATTGGCTTTCGATACAATTCCTAGCGATCGAAAGGCTGAGCTCGCTAAAGTTGCCGACTACATTCGCGAGCGTCGGTCGAAGTCCGAGCCTGCAAAACTAATGTTCATCTGTACTCACAATTCGCGACGAAGCCATCTTACTCAGATTTGGGCACAGGTTTCTGCGAAATACTTTGGGCTGGACGGCGTTGAAACATTCTCAGGAGGTACCGAAGCCACTGCGTTCAACCCTCGCGCGACTGCCGCCATGCAGCGATGTGGATTGAAGATCATCGCCGATGATCCAAACGCGACCAATCCACGCTACAGCGTCTACACATCCGACACATCGACTCCAGAAATTTGCTTCTCAAAAGTCTATGATGCGCCACCCAATCCAACCAAGGGTTACTGTGCGGTAATGACTTGCTCACAAGCTGATGAAGCCTGCCCGCTCGTGATAGGCTGCGAGCTTCGCATGCCGATCCGATATGAAGATCCGAAAGAAGCCGACGACACCGAGTTCGAGGCTCAACGGTATGACGAGCGTTCCGTCCAAATTTGCAACGAAATGCTTTACATGATGTCCATAGTTTAGAGCAAAACAGGATGCTCCCGGCTTCTCATATCCTAGTATCCTACTGCCGGGTTAGCCGTGTATTCGACACCTTAGTCACCCGCGTTTTCAGGCACAAAACGGTCTTCACATATTCAAGTGGGACCATCATAGATGTTGCTTCCGCTACTGAGTTGAGCTCGTTCATCTTAGAAATCCAGATACTTAGCCCGCACAAACTAAGTCCAAATTTTCAGGCACTGGCTACAGCAACTAGCCTTGGTAAAATCGGTTTTCGGGCTATCAAGAAGCATATAGCGTTAGTCGCGGCGTGGTGACGGAAAACGTCCGCCAGTAAACTTCTCTATCCCCAACGGGGCCGTTCCTAGTTTGAGTGCAAGCACGACCAGGTCGGCATCGCTGCTTTGAGGCAAATGCGATTCGCTAGCGATCACTCTATTCCAACCGATAGGCAACAACTGATGAAATGCTGCACACTGTTGATTTTGGCTGTCACATCATTCTTCTCGATGGGGCTGATGACTTGTTCAAATGTCCAGGCAGAACCGACCAATGCGAAAGAAGCTGCTGCGGAGAAAGCAAGAGCAGATCAGGAACTCGATGACCGGTATCAAGCGTTGGTCAAGACACTTTCGCCGGCTGAGCAAGCCTGGGAACGTGTACTACAAGAGAACCTGGGCAACTTCTATCTGCCGATTCACAAGCGGGAAAAGATCGCCGGCAAATCAAATGCCTGGGACTTCGTCAAAGACGATCCCCAACTTCCTCGTGTGCTATTGATTGGGGACTCGGTTTCCCGTGGCTACACGCAAAGTGTCCGCAATGAACTTGCGGGCAAAGTCAATGTTCATCGGGCCCCTGCCAACTGCGGTCCCACATCGCTCGGCCTGAGAAATCTTGACGTCTGGCTAGGCGATGAAAAGTGGGACGTTATCCACTTCAACTTTGGCATCCACGACCGGAACACGCCCATAGCCGAGTATCGCCAGCGACTGGAGCAGCTTATCGCGCGGATGCAAGAGACAGGAGCGAAGCTTATCTGGGCCTCAACGACCCCCATTCCTGATGATGCTGCAAAGAAGCAGACGGCAGCCTCAATCGCTGAACGCAACAAGGCAGCAGCCGAGATCATGGCGAAACATGGCATAGAGACCAACGACTTATTCATCTCGATCACTCCTTATCTGGACAAGATGCAAAATCCGAATGACGTTCACTTTAATGCGGCAGGGTACAAATTCCTTGGCCAAAATACGGCTAAAGCAATCAGTAACGCATTGAAATAAGGCCAGTCATCCGCCGTTTAGGAGAAAATCTCATGAACAACCTTGCCACCTTCCGGCCCGGTCAGGCGATGCTCTCTTCCTTCATGATTGAAGGTCAACTTGTCGTGCCGTAATCCGAGAGCTTGCAGAATGGTCGCATGCAAATCATGGAAATGCACTTGCCCTTCCACCGCGCGCGAGCCAGTATCGTCGGTCTTGCCGTGCGTATAGCCGGCTTTCACGCCACCGCCAGCCAACCAAAATGTGAACCCGCGGTAGTTGTGTCCACTTTCGTCCTTGCCATTGTCAGGCGTCAGACCTGGACGACCAAACTCACCTCCCCAGACCACCAGCGTGTCTTCCAATAGGCCTCGCATCTCAAGGTCACCCAGCAAAGCAGCAATCGGAGCATCGGTAACTTCGCAATTGGCTTCCAGATCTCGTCGATGGTTCTTGTGTTGGTCCCAGCTGCCGTGATTGACTTCGATAAAACGAACGCCAGCTTCGGCAAAACGTCGGGCCAACAGGCATTGCCGGCCAAAATCGGAAGGCTTACAGGTTCCCACCGAAAGCGATTTACCGACACGATACCGCTGTAGCGTCTCCTCCGATTCGGTACTTATATCCAGCAAAGCTGGTGCGACGGACTGCATGCGATAGGCGAGTTCCATCGACTCGATCACACCTTCCAGCTTTTCGGCATCCTGGTTTTGCTGAAGGTGCTGACGGTTTAGCGTTTGGATGAAATCTAATTGATGACGCTTAGCCGCACTCGATAGGTGATCACCACGAATGTTGTTGATTGTCGCCTTCGACATGCTCTCGCCATTTGTGCCGATAGGCGTGCCCTCGTAAACAGGCGGCAGAAATGCGCTGGAGTACACTGACGGCTTCGAGGTGTTTAGACTGATGAAGCCAGGAAGATTTTGATTCTCAGTCCCCAATCCATAGTTGACCCACGAACCCATGCTTGGCCGATGCCGCAGTCTTTCGCCGGTGTGTAGCTGCAAGAACGATTGAGCATGGTTGCCGGTATCGGCATGCATGCCGTTGACGATGCAAAGCTTATCGGCATGTCGGGATATTTCAGGCAATAAATCTGAAACCCATTGTCCGCTCTCACCCCGCTGGCGAAATGGATAGACCGAACCGGGATGCTTCTTTTGACCTGTTTGCGGCTTGTAATCAAACAAATCCAATTGCGCGGGGCCGCCGCTCATGCACAGGAAGATGACTCGCTTGGCTCGTGGACGCACTGGCGGAACTTTCAATTCCAGCGAATCGGTCGATTCGGCCAGGAGCGACTTTTGGCAAAGGGCCGAAAGAGCTAAGTACCCGAACCCACACGATGCCGATTGCAGCAGGTTTCTTCGAGATGAAATCATAGGAGACCTCGCTGTTGATTGGGTACGCCGGATCTTAGCTTGTAGGGGTTACTCGACATAGCGAAATTCATTGGCCGCGAAAAGTGCTTGGCAGAAGGCCGCCCATTGACGCACCTGCTGGGTATTCTCTACATCAGAGCTATCCCCTGACAGTCGCTCGAGCAACTTGACCGCCTGCATCAATTCGGACTGGGCAGGGTCACGCTGAAACGCTCGATGGAAGGCTCGCTTGATCTTCTCTTCGGTCGTCGCCTTGGGATCAGCGGTTACCAGCAATGCCATATGCTCTGCCTGCTGAATGACAAAGGAATTATTCATCAGGAATAGTGACTGCGCCGGCAATACGGTTTGACTTCGCTTACCGGTTACCTTTAGCCCGTCCGGTAAATCGAAGGCCGCTAGTTCCGCAGGCGGAGCGTTTCGCATGTAACAAAGATAAATACTTCGATGATTACACGAACGATGCAATGTTGATGCGTGGTGTGGAGGCTTATTGATCAATGCATCAATGTCCTGAATCGGACTACCTTTGGCAGGCTCAAGATTCAGCATACCGCTTGCCACCAAAATCGAGTCGCGTAACTGTTCGGCGTTCAGCCGCCGCTGCCGATGCCGTGTTAGTAGTTGGTTAGCAGGATCGTGTAGGGCAATCTGCGAATCGTAATCGCTCGACAACTGATAGGTACGGCTCAGCACGATTGAGCGAATCAACCCTTTGATCGACCCGCCACGGTCAACAAAATCTTGAGCGAGCCAATCGAGCAGTTCGGGATGGGTCGGCCGAGCACCGTACACACCAAAATCGTCCGGCGTCGAGACAAGCCCTTCCCCCATTAACTTCAACCAAACCCGATTCACTATCACCCGCCACGTTTGAGGCTGCCGAGGATCGGTCAGCCAGGCGGCTAGTTCGAGCCGTCCGCTGACGCCTTCGGGAACGACCAACTCTGGCACGATCGGAGAGGACTCATCGCTCTGAGCGACCTTCCAGCATGCGGTCAGTGCGCCGCGCGGCACCACAGCGCCCAGCTTCGCTCCGGTTCCATTGATATGAACCTTACTGTCGACAGGCTTCTTTGCTTCGCGTATTCCCATCGCCAGACCAAGTTGGCTGATACCTTTGGGGCGGTCGGAGGCATCGTGTAAGTCGACAACTTCGGCACCAGAAAGCGGCTTTGAAAACAAACTAAAGTGAGCCAGATTTCCTCTGAGCGGCGCGAAGCCTTCGCTTCGCCCTCCCACGCTAAAGCGTGACTCTTTGCCGAAGGTTGGCTCGAGCTTGCCCTCGATTTCCGGCTTCTGCATCCCATTGAGATAAACACGAACCAGATCCCCTTTGCGGACCAGCACAACGTGATTCCAGGTTCCCGGTGAAATGATAGTGCTGCCTGCCAGGGAAGCCTTCTTCTTGTTGCCATTGAACACGAACAGCCGTCCGGTGCGTTTCGGATCGTGCTTTCCACCGACTCCCAGATGGTCGCCAGGAATCTCTTTGTTACCTAGTTCACCCCGGCTAAACAAATAGGCCGTGATCGGCCGTGAATCATTGTCCAACGCATTCTTAAACCAAAAAGAAACGGTATAGTCCGCAGCCAGAACGGGGACACCCCCTTGCAGATAAGATTCCTTGAGCTGTGCGAAGTGTGCCTGAGAGAACTTCGACGAGCCAACTTCTTTCCAGCCCTCGGGCAAACGATCGAGCGAAACATGAACTTCAGGCTTTAACAGTTGAGTCTGATCGAGATACCCCTCAGGCAAAGCAAGGGGAGCTTTCATCCGATCAAGCCTGGTGCCGTCGCTGGGCAGTTGCGAACTCAAGACATGCAATTCGGTGGGAGGGGCCGTAAGCTTCTCGTTGCCTGCCACACCATATAGAGTCTCACTGCTTTTGAAGATACCAGCCAGGGCGTAGTAGTCGCGTGTCGGAATGGGATCGTGTTTATGGTCGTGGCAGCGTGCACAAGCGACGCTAAGCCCCATGAACGCGGTGCTTACCGTGTTGATTTGATCATCGACAATATCCATCGAGAAATCTTTGTTCATGGCAGACGCTGGCTTCGAGCCGATCGCCAAAAATCCGGTGGCGACTAGCAATCGGTTTCGCTCTTGCGCCGATGAGGCAGGCAACAAATCACCGGCAATCTGTTCCGTCAAGAACCGATCGTAGGGGATGTCGCGATTGATGGCGTCTATGATGTAATCGCGATACCGCCAGGCATGAGGAAAAGTGGCATTGCGAGATAAGCCGTCGTTGCCGTTCGACTCACCATACCGAGCAACATCGAGCCAGTGCCTTCCCCAGTGCTCACCAAACTGCGGTCTCGAAAGCAAATCATCCACTAAAACTTCAGTAGCATGCTGGCGATTCTTCCGCGCGGCTTGCACGAAGGATTCGATATCTTCCAAAGACGGCGGAAGACCGATCAAATCGAAATACAATCGTCGAGTCAACGTACGAAGTCCGGCATCCTCGGCTGGCCGGGCCCCTGCCTGTTCTATTCGGTGCAACACGAATTGATCGATCGGACCGTGCGGCCAGTTCTTCTGCTGGACGCTCGGCGGCTGCGACACCTGCCGTGGATAGAATGACCACAGGTCTTCAGGAGTCCAATTCTCCTGGGGACCTAACGTGGTCTCCTTCGTTCTCGGGTCCCAAGCACCACGGCGAATCCACTGTGAGACCACATGGATGTCCGATTCCGACAGTGGTTTGTCCGGCGGCATTTCGAAAGTCTCGTAATGCAAAGCATCTACTAGCAGGCTCTTCTCAGGCTCGCCAGGTATGATCGCGGGCCCAGACTCACCACCTTTTAAAACTCCCATACGGCTATCTAGGAGCAGCTTTCCGCCAATCTCTTCAGAGTCCTTCGAATGGCATTCGTAGCATCGGGCGGCGAGAATGGGACGGATCTTTTCCTCGAAGTAAGCAAGCTCCTGGTTTGGGATCTGCTCTTGGCCCACAGCGATCGAACCGATTGCCGGAGCGATTAACAATGAAAACAACAGCAGAGGAAGCCGGTGCATCATGTCCGGGTCCTATTCAGGCGGGAACTGGAAAACAAGAGAAAGGAGGCGGGTTGGCGTCGATTGTCGCCCTGGCAGTGATGGGTTGCAATGTTTATTCCCCAAGTAGCCTCGATTTTATCGACAAACGGTCGTCCAAATTTGTTCTTTTGAATTCCAATTGCTTCATGCTGTAATAATGGGTATTTTGGGAAGATGTCTCCTGACATCACCTTGGCTCTGTTTCCGCTGCCGCCGAATGTTTTTGACAATTCTTAGCACGCGGGCCAAGCATTGTAATGTTGTTAGGTGGTTGTTAAACATCGTCTGAAGAAAACCTGGGCGGCGATCACTAAAAATGACGTGCTCAACAGGTTCACCAAACCGCTATTCATGAAGTTATTACGCGGTTCGACTTCTCGCGCGGAGCGAAGCATCACTGCTGGTAACTGCTGATTGAGAGAAACATCGTTTCGACTCGCTGATCGATTTCGGATATCATCATCATTTGGCGATGATATCAACGCCGTCCCACCCACAAACAGTCTCTCCCCCTAAGATGCCATGAGACTCCTCCTCGCTGCTCTTGTATTGCACCTCTTCACGCTGCCTGTGTTAGCGGATGAGGACTACTACGAAGAGCATATTAAGCCGCTGTTACTCACTAAATGTTCTGCTTGCCACGGAGCGCTCAAGCAAGAGTCCGATTTGCGGCTCGATGCCGGTCAGCTCATTCACTCAGGTGGAGTAAGCGGTCCCGTCCTTGATCTAAAAAACCCGCCGGAAAGTATGCTGCTGAGTCGGATTCAGTCCGAAGACGTCGACCAGCGGATGCCGCCCGAAGGCCAAGGTGAGGCACTCACCGCCCAGCAAATTCAAGTTTTGATGACTTGGATACGAGGCGGAGCGAAGTTTCCTAAAGCTGAAAAAGTTCCGCCCGATCCACGACAGCACTGGGCCTACCAAGTGCCACGAAAGGCAGAAGTACCTCGAATCGAGAATGAATTGGGGGAAGTGCATCCGATTGATGCGTTTCTGCTTGCCAAGCTCCAAGCTCGTCAGCTCCCGGTCGCCCCACTTGCGGATCCTGCTACCGTAGTGCGCAGGGCTTATCTGGATTTGATTGGCTTGCCCCCTACGCCAAGTCAGCAACACGCATTTCTCGACAACCCTGCGTCGAGTGCCTGGAGCGACTTGGTCGATGAGCTCCTCGAAGATCCCGCCCACGGCGAGCGTTGGGGGCGGCATTGGATGGACGTTTGGCGTTACAGTGACTGGGACGGCTATAAGGACCAGCTACGCGGAAGCCAGCGTCATATTTGGCGCTGGCGCGATTGGATCATCGAATCCGTCAACACTGACAAGCCATACGATCGCATGGTTATGGAAATGCTGGCAGCGGACGAGCTCGCCCCTGCAGATCCAAACACCCTGAGAGCCACCGGTTTTTTGGCCCGTAACTACCATAAGAGCAACCGGGATATTTGGCTCGATGCTACGGTCGAGCATACGGCCAAGGCGTTCCTCGGAATGACGATCGACTGTGCTCGTTGTCACGATCATAAGTTCGATCCGATCGAGCAAGTCGAATATTACGCGATGCGGGCTGTTTTCGAGCCGCATCAAGTACGCACTGAACGACTGCCCGGCGAGGCCGACCTTAAGAAGCAAGGTTTGGTTCGTGCATACGATGCCAAGCTGGATTCGCCTACCTATCTTTATATGGCAGGTAACGAGAAGAACCCCGACAAGGAGCATCCTGTCGAGCCCAATCTGCCGGAAGTGATCAACTTGCCCTTTGAGCCACAACCGATTGAGTTGCCGCCAACGGCGATCTTTCCGAGCCTGCGTGAATTTATCGAGCAGGAACAGTTGGAAGCTGCCGTAAAGAAAGTGAAAATCGAGGAAAAGAACCTCGTCGACAAAGAGGGCTCTGCCAACCAGCCGTTGCATCAACAAGCGGTGGTTGCTGCCACTGCGGAATTTGAATCACTGCAAGCTCGCTGGGCTGCCGATCGGGCTAAGTACACCGAGACATTGAATCCTGCTCAGCTGCAGCCACTTGCAAAACGTGCTGCCGCAACAGAGAGCATCGCTAAATTGGAGCGAGCGCGACATACGCTACTTGTGAAGCAGCAAGCGTTGCAGCAGGCCGAGTCAAGCGAACAGGCCGACGAAAAGCGGAAGGCAGCAGTTGAAAAGTCTCGGAAAGAAGTCAACCAAGCAATCAAGCGACGCGAGGAAGCTGAACGGTTAAAAAATGCCGATGCCATCGAATACTCGTCAGTCGGCACCGCATACCCTAAGACGAGTACCGGCAGGCGTTCTGCCCTAGCCCATTGGATTACCGATCATCGTAATCCACTCACTGCACGCGTGGCAGTGAATCACGTTTGGATGCGTCACTTTGGTACCCCACTCGTTGCCAATGTGTTTGACTTTGGTCTTCGCTCGCCCCAACCGGAACACGTCGAGCTACTCGATTGGCTAGCGGTCGAGTTCATGGAGCATGACTGGAGCATGAAACACCTACATCGTTTGATTGTAACCTCGGCGGCCTATCGTCGTGCTTCAAGCGTTTCCGGTGACGAGTTCGCCGCCAATCGAGAACACGATCCAGATAACCAGTTGCTTTGGCGGGCAAATGTTCAGCGACTCGATGCTGAAATCATTCGAGATAGTGTGCTCCATGTTGCTGACAAATTGGATCAGACGCTGGGAGGTCCCGAAATTGATTTCCATCAAGGAGAAAAGGTTCATCGCCGCAGTCTCTACTTTCGACATGCTTACGAAAAGCAGATGCAAATGCTCGTCACTTTCGATGCAGCTGCCCCCAATGAATGCTATCGACGATCTCCGAGCATTATCCCACAGCAGGCACTTGCCCTATCTAACAGTTCACTGGTTGTCGAACAATCACGCCGTTTAGCTGCCATGCTAAGTAATATAGCGCCTAATACCGAAGATTTTATTCATCTGGCTTTCGAAGCGATTCTTGGTCGAAATAGTACCGCCGAGGAACTGGCTGCCTGCCAAGACTTTTTAACAAGCCAGTCGAAACGCCTGAGTGATCCTGAAGACCTGACTCCGATTCCAAGTGTCACCAAGGCCGAAGTCCCTGCGGCGAAAACTCCCGCCCAACGCGCCCGCGAAAATCTCGTGCATGTTCTTTTTAACCACAACGACTTTGTGACGGTCCGATGAGCCAATTCACCCACCAGACCAATCCGCCCACCGCCCCACTTACCCGTCGTTCGTTTCTCCAGGACATGGGCCTGGGTTTCGGTAGCATCGCCCTTTCAAGCATGCTCGCGAAAGAAGGTTTTTCCGAGACCCAATTGCAGCAGATTGCACCTCGTGCGAAGAGCGTGATTTGGCTGTTCATGATTGGTGGAGCAAGCCATCTGGAAACTTTTGATCCCAAACCAGCTCTCAACAAATATGCGGGCAAGTCGATTGAAGAAACTCCTCACGCCGGAGTGCTGAAGTCCTCGTTTTTGGAAAACGAACGAGTGGTAGCTTTCGATCCAAATAATGGATTCATCCGCAATAAGCTGTACCCCATGCAGGTCGGCTTCTCGCCAAGAGGTAAAAGCGGACTGGAAATCAGTGACTGGCTACCACACGTTGGTGCCCAGGCTGACGACCTCTGTTTAATCCGATCCATGTGGACGGAAGACAGCAATCACGGCGCACAATTGCAGTTTCATACTGGGCGTCATCGGGTCGAAGGATTCTTTCCCGCAATCGGCTCATGGGTGAACTACGGATTAGGTTCAATCAATGAAAATCTGCCGCAGTTTGTGGTCATGGGTACACCGGTCGCTGACTGTTGCGGAGGGAGAGAATGTCATCGGGCGAATTATCTTGGCCCCATGTATGATGGTGTTCCGCTGAGTATCGACCCAGCCAACCCGCTTCCGTATGCCAAGCCGCCGACAGGCACGTATCAGGAAGAGCAAGCCGGGCAGTTTGAATTATTACGCAAACTGAATGGACTGACTGCCGATAATTTTCCCGACGATGATGCGTTAGTTGCTCGAATTCGCTCCTATGAGCTTGCCTATCGCATGCAAACGGCTGTGCCAGAGGTTGTGAAATTTACAGATGAAACGCAGGCTACGATTGATCTATATGGGATCGATCAACCAGAAACGAAGACCTTTGGCCAGCAAATGCTTACTGCCCGCCGTTTGGTTGAACGTGGCGTTCGGTTCGTTCAAGTCTATCACGGTAGCAATGGCGGGGCCGGACAATGGGACAGCCATAAAGGGCTCAAGGCAAACCATGCCAAGCTGTGCAAGCAAATCGATCAGCCGCTCGGTGCACTGCTGAAAGACTTGAAGCGACGTGGCCTTCTCGAAGAAACACTTGTCGTCTGGGCAACCGAATTCGGCCGCACACCTGGTTCCCAAAAAAGTGATGGGCGCGACCATCATCCATACGGCTTCACTATCGCCATGGCAGGCGGTGGCATCCAAGGGGGTGTGGCCCACGGTGCGACCGATGAACTCGGCTTTCATGCCGTGGAGAATCGACATTATGTCACTGATATTCACGCCACGGTCTTGAATCAACTAGGCCTAGACCCTCGTGCAATGCATGTTCCGGGAAGGAAGCGATTAGAGAAAGACTTCGGCCATGTGATTAGGGAAGTTATATCGTAGCGACTGTCTTATTCGTCAAACGCATTTCTTCCAAGGTTTGACGTGCCTAAGCTTTCTCACAAGCGCTGGACGGACCTGGGGTTGCTGATCATGCGAACAAGCAAGTCTGCAATTGGGCGTTGTGATCTTCTATGAAATAGATGTGCTTACGGTTGTATGCCTTGATACCGCGCCAGAAACATGCTCACCGCAGAATCGATGATGAGCTCGATTTCCTCGGCATCTGGGGTTGGATTGCTACCTAACAAGGGTGGCCAAAACACGGATCCCTGCAGTAAGCTATTAAACTGTTTTCCAGCCATCTCCGTGTCGTCGACCTGCAATCGGCCATCTAAGACGGCCGCTTCAATCCAGGTAACTAGTTTAGCGCAAAATCGTTTTTCATCGCCAATCGTTTGCTTGGCAAGATTTGGTGTTAATAGGAATCGCGAAAGAACCACGCGGGCTAGCGACTGGAAATCGGGCGAAATCACAATCCGAACGATGTTTTCCGCATACCCACGAAGCTGCTCTTCGAGCGGGTTCTCACGCTGGTAGATCATTGCTGGAATCGATTCCGTGTTCTCGATCAACAACGTAACGATCGCTTCGAAAAGCGATTCCTTACTCTCGAAGTGGTTATAGACGGTTCTTTTACTGACTTCCGCCACCTCGGCAATCCGGTTCATGCTGGTATTGTCGAACCCATGAGCCTCAAATTCTCGGATGGCGGCCGTCAGAATGGCTGCTCTTTTTCGATCCGTAAGTCGTTCTACTATATATACTTCAGACAAAACTACACTCTGAGATTTACTTTTTTCGTAGCCACCGACTAAACAACTTCCGGCTAAAGCCGGCAGGTTTGAAGATTTCGTGAGATTCGGACTGAAGTCCTCAACTCACGAAGGAGTTATTCGGAAGTGGTCGCCCCCATCGCCCGGTTCCGTTCCAATTGTTACCTTTACCTGGATGTTACTTCGAGAAAAGTACTCGGATTCCACCAAGGCACAAAGCGTGAAAGAATTTGTCAAATGGTGTATTACGACAGGACAAGATTACAGCAAGGCATCAGGAAACGTTCGGTTAGCTCCCCACGTCATTCGAGCGGCCGAATCTAAGCTTGATAAAATCGGGTCGTAACCGGATAGGTGCGAGATATGTTCGAAGCGACATTATTAATTTCAATGCTTGATTTCTAAATCTCCTGCGAAGCGACTAAGGCCTGCCGTGACTAAGGACGATCCTTCATTTGCCGAAAAAATGCTCTTCAATGCGAATCTCCAGGAATTCGCATCTAGGGTCGGCCTTATATGTGGGCTGGAATCGCAAGATAAAATTTCTCAAGCCGAGGCATACGCTCAAATCAAACAGCTTTGGAAGGAACTTAAAAGAAGCAAAAGGAATCTCAAAATTGGCAATAACACCGAGCAAGATTAATCCGTTACGTCGGTTCAATTTCCAATACCCAAGGCTTTCTAGCTGAACACCGTTCACCGGTACCGGAGGCAATTCTACCAAGAGAATAATCCTTGAAGGCTGTCACTTAAAACCTGGTTCCACCCGCAGGGTCAGGTCATAGCAAACACCGATCTTGAGAATATCCCGACATCGCATAAAAGAGAGTGGGCGTTCTCTCTGACAACGACAGCATCCTTGACAGTGCCGAACTCGAACTGGCCCTGCTGTGAAGATGCTGACGGTCGACTGGCAATTCCAAATTGGACAGTAAAGTCCGTACTCTTGCACGACCAGCCTTCACTCTCCTCTAAGGTTGAACCTCTGAACTATTTTTGGAAAGCGTGCAAACTCGAAAAAACGCTCTCTCAGACGCTGTATCTGGCAGGCATTTACAGTCGAGGTGCTCCGAATTTCTCTATTGTAGCTACGTTGGGCTTTCGAGTAGATTGCTTCCACACGGCCTCGCACTACCTTTGAGCTAAGCTAATTTTGCCCCTATTAATTTGGCACCGACGTAAATTTTGGTCGAGATTTCGACGGAAATAGCCGCCTCGGCCATCGTGATTCACGCGGTATTATGGTGGGTTCGCTATAGCAGGGTAGTTTGAGCAAAAGTTGTTAGAGGAAGTTCGGCTGGAAATTTGGTCTTCGATCAAGCTATCAGCCGCCAGGAGACCCAAGCAAGGAAGCTGGTAATGCTGCGCGTAAAAATCTATGGTGCAGGCTCGATCGGGAACCATCTCGCAAATGCATCGCGACAACTCGGCTGGGATGTCACCGTATGTGATGTATCCGAAGCCGCTCTCACGCGGATGCGTGATGAAATCTACCCAGCCCGCTACGGAGCATGGGATCCTGCGATTCAGCTTTGTACCAACGACAATGCTCCTCAAGGTGGTTTCGACCTTATTCTCGTGGGAACCCCGCCGGAATACCACCTACCTCTGGCGATGCAGGCATTGGCTGAAAATCCTAAGGCCATCATGGTTGAAAAACCGGTCTGCGAACCATCGCTCGAATTAGCTCAAGCCCTCTGTACAGAAGCTGGTGATACAAAGCTGTTCGTCGGATACGATCATGTCGTTTCTCGAGCTGTGACCACAGGTTGCCAGTATCTGACGGATAAAGTGCTGGGGCAGGTTCACTGGATTGATGTCGAATTTCGCGAACACTGGAAAGGGATTTTCGCCGCCCACCCATGGTTGAGCGGACCGTCCGACACCTACCTCGGGTACTGGCAGCGTGGTGGCGGTGCTAGTGGGGAACATTCACATGCGTTGAATCTCTGGCAGCACCTGGCTCACATTTGCGGCGGCGGACGAGTTTCCGAAGTCGACGCCAAGATGGTATACGAAAGTCATGACCAGGGGACTTACGATAGTCAGTGCATGATGAACCTGCACACCGAAGCCGGCCTAGTTGGACGTGTGGTACAGGACGTTGTCACTTATCCTCCGTCCAAACGTGCTGTCGTTCATGGCGAACTAGGGTCGCTGCAAATCGTCATCGGCTACAAGCCTGGTTGCGATGCCGTCATCTTACATGTTGGAGACAACTCTCCAGTAGTCAAAGAATTTACTAAGACGCGGCCTGACGACTTCATCCAAGAGCTTCGACATATTGCCGCGCATCTTGATGACAAGGCTCCGGAATCGCCTATCTCATTGGCACGCGGTCTCGACACCATGCTTGTCATTGCAGCAGGCCATGAGAGCGAGTCGAAATCGTGCCGCATGCAGTTAGATTACCAAACTGGGTATTTACTCGACGCAATTTCCTGCTGCCCTGCGAAAACGCTGCCGCAACCCACGACGAATCGCCAGTGTGCCTAAGCCACTGGTCCTTTTGCTCATGCACTATTCACTTGGTTAGGTGAGGTTCCCGTGTCTCCGTTCAACTTCAATGGTCTTTTCGTACTTGACTTGGCAAACAACCATCAAGGCGATCCGGAACATGCGACAAACATCATTCGAGCGATGGGGGACGTCGTTAACGAGAACGGCGTTCGCGCCGCATTAAAGTTCCAATTTCGAAATCTCGACACGTTCATTCATTCCGACCATCTCGAAGAAAGCTCAAATAGGCACGTTGATCGCTTTCTGTCGACGCGTCTATCGAACCAGCAATTTGCGGGACTCGTGGACGAAGTGCGTGCCAATGGAATGTTCACCATGGCCACGCCATTCGACGAAGAATCGGTGGACTTTGCGTCCGATCTCGACATCGACATCCTGAAAGTTGCTAGTTGCTCCGCTACGGACTGGCCACTGCTGGAACGGATTGCCGAAGCCAACAAACCCGTCATCTTCAGCACTGGCGGGCTGAGCATGAAGCAAATCGATAATGTCGTAAGCTTCTTCGACCATCGCCGTGTGCGATTCGCGATTATGCACTGCGTCTCGATCTATCCTACTCCCAAAGAGCACTTACACTTGAATCAGATCAGTGCTCTTCGACGACGCTACCCCGATAAGGTAATCGGATTTTCGACCCATGAGGAACCAGATGAAACGGGTCCTGTGCAAATCGCAACAGGGCTTGGCACCGGCATGCTCGAGCGGCACGTTGGAATTGAAACGGAATCGATCAAGTTGAACAAGTATTCGTCGACGCCGACACAAGTCGATCGATGGATGAAAGCAGCGATCGAAGCAAGACAGATTTGCGGGTCACTCGAACGAGTACCGCCTCAATCTGAAGAAACAGATGCTCTTCGCAGCTTGATGCGGGGAATCTATGTGCGACGGCCGATTGCGAAAGGACAACTAATCACACGCGAAGATGTTTATTTTGCGATGCCGCTGAACGAAGGCCAATTGACTTCGGGAGAGTGGTCGGAAGGGATCGTCGCTAGCACGGACTTAACCAAAGACCAAGCCGTACTTACAGAGTCCGCCATTCGCCCAAAACCAGACGACACCCAGACGCTCACCTCGGCCATCCATGGCATGAAGGCGATGTTGAATGAGGCTCATATCTCGCTGCCGCCGACTTTCGAGACCGAATTCTCCCACCACTTTGGTGTCCGTAATTTCCATAAAGTCGGTGCCACGTTAATCACGTTTGTTAACCGTGAATACTGCAAGAAGCTTATCATACAACTGCCCGGGCAACGACACCCGGCTCATTACCACAAAGCCAAGGAAGAGACGTTTGTGGTTCTGCACGGCAAGCTAGAGTTACTGGTAGAGGATCGACATTACACGCTCTACCCCGGCGATATGCAACTCGTTCAACAGGGTGTTTGGCACGAGTTCTGGACGGACAGTGGTGTGATCTTCGAGGAAATCTCAAGTAAACACGGTTTGTGTGACTCGTTTTACGAGGACAAATCGATAAACAGCATGGATAGCGACTCGCGAAAAACGCGGGTAAATCAATGGGGACGATACCAGATCCGTCCAGCAAAGCCAATTCGAAGGATGGCTGCTTAGCCATGCAATCTGCGATGATACAAATGTGCCCGATCTGTAATTCAACCGAGTGGAAAATAGAATACGAAGGGCCAGTACGGGACGGCGTATTTGGCAAGTATGACGATGGCACCGTATGGAGATGTATCGACTGTGGGGTTAGCCATTTGCCACCACGGCAGTCGAACCTTGAGGACTATTATCAGTCGGACGAATATCGCGAGGATGTAGGCGAAAAAGCGGATCCTCAAGACTTCTTTTCGCGTCACGACGACGAGCAATTTGACAAAGCCCGATTCCTGAAAGGCACCTCCATTCGAGGCAAAGTCATCGCCGACATTGGTTGTGCAGGTGGCTCGTTTTTAGATGTCGCGAAGGGGTTAGCAGAAACATCGATCGCCATCGAACCTGGCAAGTCGTATCATGCTTCTCTCCGTGAGCGGGGACATCGCGCTTACTCCTCGTTAGCAGCGGCGTCAGAAGAGTGGGCAGGTAAAGTCGATGTAGCGGTCTGTTTCAGCGTTATCGAGCATGTTAACGACCCAGTCGAATTCCTAACCAGCATAGGGCATCTTCTGAAGCCTGACGGAGTCCTCGTCTTAAGCACTCCTAATCACCGAGACGCATTGCTTGAATTCTCTGGGGATCCTTATCGATCGTTCTTTTACCGTTGGGTTCATCCGTGGTATTTCGACGAAGATTGCTTACGCTCGGCCTCAATCAAGTGTGGAATGACCTTCGAGCCACACTACGTTCAGAGGTTTGGATTCGCTAATTTTGCAGCATGGTTGCGCGACGGAAAACCAACAGGGAACGATCACGGCGCAGCTCTTGGATCCGTTTTTGATGACGTCTGGAAGTCGACCCTTGAATCGCAAAAGAAGTCAGACTACCTCTACGGATTTTGCCGACCTGCCGTATGAGATCCCATTTCGTCAAGGATGGTAAACCAAAATGAATTCAACAATTCGTACGATCGTGTTCGACTTCGATGGGGTCTTGGTCGCTTCTAACGCTATCAAACGGGATGCGTACTTCCGAATTTTTAACGACGTCGAGATTTCTTCGAATCAGATCAACACTTGTATTCGCCAAAACCATGACGGAAACAGATATGACGTTATCGGTGCGGTCTTGGATACTCTGCTGGCACAGAACCAGGTACCCGATGAGCTAAAGCGAACTAGTCGTATCGAGCAGTACGCTCAGCTTTACAACAGGCACTGTGAATCGGCCGTCGCAGAATGCTCCGAGGTTGCCGGAGTTTCAGAGTTGTTTGATCAACTCGCAGGCAAGATACCACTGTATATCAACTCTGCCACCCTCGAAGAACCTCTTCAACGAATTGTTCACCGACGAGGCTGGTTCGATCGGTTTCATGGTGTCTTTGGTTCACCGACCTCGAAAATCGAGAATCTAGAAAAAGTCCGGCAGGCTGAAAACTGCCTACCGGACGAGATCGCGTTTGTCGGCGACGGTCAACGAGACTGGAACGCCGCGATAGATTTTGGCTGCCGATTCATCGGGGTTCGAAACGGCTTTACCGACTTCGACAAGCCTGCACCCACTGAAATTGTTCGACTCAACGATTTGATCGGGGTCTTAGAAACAATCGCCCCCAACGCCAAGGCTGCATAAATGATCCAAGATAAACGAGTGCTTGTTGTCGTTCCGGCTCGCGGTGGCAGCAAGGGAGTGAAGTTGAAGAATATCCGCCCGCTCGCTGGTCGGCCACTCATTCATTATACCGCTGAACTCGTCCAGCAATTGAACTACGTCGATCGTGCCGTCGTATCGACCGATCACATAGGGATTGCTGCCGAAGCGCGTGCAGTTGGTCTCGATGTGCCTTTTTATCGTCCTGCCACGCTTTCCGGCGATCGCGTGGGCGATTTGGAAGTGCTGCAGCATGCCCTTATTGAAACAGAGAAGATTGACAATGTTGCCTACGACATCATCGTCATGCTACAGCCAACATGCCCACAGCGAAAGCTTGAGCATGTGACCCAAACAATTGAGCGTTTCGCCGAGGGAGATTATGACGCGGTTTGGACCGTCTCGCCTACCGATCTGAAATATCACCCTCTTAAACAATTGCAAATAGATTCACACGGCAATCTGAATCATTTCGACCAGCGGGGACGACAAATCATCGCTCGTCAACAGCTTCAGCCAACCTATACCCGCAACGGGGCGGCATACGCGATCAGTCGCTCGTGTTTGCTAGAGAAGAAGTCCATCATGGGCGACCGAGTCGGCGCAGTTGTGATCGAAGAGCCTCTTGTGAGCATCGACACACTGGAAGACATGCGTCAAGTAGAACGCTTAGTTGCCTAAGAAAGTTCTGTATCGCCTCCAGGTGAATCAACTGGGACAGGATCAAGCAGATGAGCAGACTTACCAAACTTGTTCGCAATTATACCTCGTATGCCAAGCGGATGATCAATCCGCCGCCTGAACAAGCGAGTTTAAATGTCGTCGAGGAACTGGGCGTGCGGCTGCAGTGGCAGCAAGTCTTAAAGGACAGTTCCCACATCGTTAACAATCTACCGGCCCCGACGGGGACGCGGGTATTGTTTGCGACCTCATGGGGGAGCACCGAACAATGTCTAGTACTGGAATCAATCCTCGCGATGGCGCTGCGAATGCGTGGTGAAAACCCGTTCATGCTGCGTTGCGACCAGACTCTTCCAGCTTGCGAATGGAATCCCAATGCCAAGTTCGTCGAACCGTACGAAGATGTAGAATCCAATAACGCCGCCGCGGCCAGACCCGAAATCTGTATCAAATGCGCTCATGATAGCCGGCAGGGATACGATCCGTTGCCCATCGAGACGTGCGCATTCAGCGACTATTCGAAGCCGGAAGATCTTTCGCGAATTCTAAAGATCGTTGACCAGATTCCTTTTGAAGAACATCGTGATTTTAACTACTTGGGCATCGCAGTCGGCGAACACGCCTACTCTACGACGGTGCGCACGCAACGCCGCGGCACGCTTATCGACAATCCTGAGACCCGAGCCCTAAGCCGTAGATATCTAGCTGCCTCGATGATGGTGGTGGACTTAATGGAACGTCTGATTGAAGACGTGAAGCCTGAACGTGTCGTCGCAATCCATGGCGTCTATGTAACCCATGGCACGATCTGTGAAGTAGCCCGGAAACATAATATTCCCGTCGTCGTCTACGGGACACCACTCCGGAAGAATTCGATTTGGCTCTCACACAAAGACACTTACCATCGCACTTTAATCAGCGAACCCAAGCATCTGTGGGAAAACCTCGCGCTTACCCCAGCCCGCCGCGCACGGATGAACGAGTACATCGCTGGAAAGCGACTTGGTGGACGAGAGTATGCAGCGTATTACAAAGACTCTATCGATTCGCCGGATGCGATCCGACAGGAGCTAGGCCTAAGAAGCGATCTTCCGGTAGTAAGTCTCTTCACCAATGTGTTGTGGGATGCTCAGCTTTATTATCAATATAACGCGTTTGACAACATGCTGGATTGGCTCAATCGCACGATCACCTATTTTGGCGAACGCGGCGATGTGCAACTTGTCATTCGCATTCATCCGGCCGAAGCCAATGGTGGTCGAGGCTCACTGCCTACCAATCAGCCCATTCTCGCCGAGATAGAGCGAGAATTTAGCCAACTTCCGGCGAACGTGAAAATCATTCCACCGGAAAGTAAAATGAATTCGTATACTTTGGCCGAGATGAGCAGTGCGGCCCTTATCTATGGCGCCCGGATGGGCGTCGAAATCGCCATGCTAGGCGTACCTTTGATCGTTGCAGGCGAAACATTTAATCGTGGCAAAGGCTATTCCCATGATGTCGAATCGGCGGAAGAGTACTTTGAGCTTCTCGATCGGGTCACGGAACTTCCCAGCAGAGTGCCTGATTCTATCGGTCTCGCTACCAAGTATGCATACCACTACTTCTTCAAATTGATGATGGACTTCCCTCTCTACGGGGTGAGCGACGAGTTTCAAGTATCAGGAGCTCGCCTGGCGTTCAAAACTCTCGACGAGCTCAAGGTCGGCAAGTGTGCCTCCCTGGATACGATTTGCAATGGAATCTCAGACGGGGAAACCCCCTTTTTGCATGACGAACTATCAGATGCCGCTTAAGGCTCGCAGCACTTTTAGGTCGCCGTAGGGCCAAGCGACCGCTGGATATTAGTATTGACCCAGGCATATCTGATCTCTTACAACCGCCTCGCATTGTGAAGAGAGCCGGTTGAAGTGAAACGACTCTAATCCCTCTCGACCACGTCTGGTACGACGCCCCCTCTGACGTATTGCGAAGACCGTTAGTCTCAGACGATCCCCTGATATAAACGCTGATACTAGGAGAGTGTGACGTGAAATGGCTAAAACGAATCCGTGATAAGGCACGACGTCGCATAAGATCGATCCGACAAAGCATCTATTCTCGTTTAACGAATGCCGAGCAGCGACGCGAAATCAAGGAACTACAAGACGAACTGTTCTCGGTTCCCCCCCTACCCCCAATCCAATTTCTCTCTGACCCACTCGCAAATTGGCTTAGCACGGCTCGGGAAGAGATGTCCGAATTCCTCGCAGAGGAAGATGGCATTTCGGATGAAGAGCACCAATACCTTCTCATGCAAATGTTCTTTCGCGGCCCGGTCGATAAGATACGCGAGGAACAACGCGAAATCCTGGATTCGATTGAAGTAGATGAATCAATTCATTCGCTTCCCGTCTGGGATCTCGGCTGTGGTCGAGGAGAACTCTTGCAAGTTCTAAATGAAGCGGGATTCCGCGCGGTCGGAATCGATAAGAGTGCCTTGATGATCAAAAAGATGAAGGATCTTGGGTTAGAAGCTCTCCATGGAGACGCCATCGATGAGCTTCAAAAGACCCCCGATGGTAGCCTGTGCGGAATAACGGCATTTCACGTCATCGAACATATGCCGTTTGAGGTAGTTTTAGAGCTTCTGCGAGCTAGTTATCAAAAGCTTGCTCCTGGCGGTTTCTTATTACTTGAGACGCCCAATCCTTTCTGCTTTGAATCACTTAGCTTTTTTCATACCGATCAAACGCACGTTCGTCCCATTCAGCCGTATCAATTAGCGTTTCTAGTCGAGACCGCTGGATTCGCCGACACACGTTTGCACTTCACTGCTCCTGTGCCCACGACACGGAGACATCAGACCCACAATTTCATGCAGCTCTACCAAAATCATGGAATCGTCGCCAAGAAACCGTTGGCGTCTGATGCGTGCCTGAAGAAAGTTGCCTAGTCACGGGCAACTATGATTTTTACGCTCAGGACGCGCGTCGAGTAGCCACACTCATCGCGTGTTACGATTGGCTAGTTTCAGTTGTCTATTCTTTTCTCTGCATCTGGTCGATCGTGTCTTTCATCTTGGCAGCCACTTCCTTTGTATCTCCTAAAGGTTGTGGCGGCACGGTCTTCTCGCGGGTATAGCCAATGTGTTTCATCCAATTGGCAGAACGATGCTTTCGTAATTTGTCGACCTGCTTATAGATCGGATCGGCCTGAATCGCATCGAGTGACTGCCTTGGAATGGGAACGTTCAGAGCAGCCAAAATCGTTTGCGCCATGAACAAATGCCCCTCGGCCCCGGGATGGACTCGATCTTTGGAATAGACCTCGGTTCGAGCATCGCGCGACTTACGCATGGCGGAATGCAAATCAATGACGTGAACAAATGGTTTATCGAGTGTCATTTCCCATGCCGCGTATTTTGTCATCACCGAATCATAGTTGAATTCACCAGGCTTCGTATTCGCATCGTAGATGGGAGGAGTAACAATGAATAACCGCTCAACTCCCGAAGCCAGACATTGCTCTATGAGCTTATTAACACCATTCTGAAAAGCCAAACAACGCTCTGAATCGAGCGGTTGATAGATCCCATCGTTGATTCCGTAGCAGGCAAAAACAACCTCAGGCTTTGCTCGGTCCAAAAGACGTCCGAGACGCTCAAACAAGCATGGTCTCGGAAAAGCACCGCCTGCATGATTGTCTTCGCTAAGTCCAGAAAGTGTCTCGCTCGATAGGCCGAGGCCACAGACGTCAAAGTCTTGTTCGGGATAAATCGTCTTTAGGTAGTAGTCGACGAAGGTGATGTATCCGCCCGACTGCGTGATGCTGTCTCCGAGGAATACCACGCGTTTGCCAGCAAGGCTCTTCACCGTGAAGCCATCCGACGAATCGACTTCACTTTGCGTGGCAATCGGTTCTTCAGCCAAAACACTCGCCCCAACGAATAACGTCAAGACAATGGCAACAATCTTCATGGAACTCATAATCAGCCTCTAAATTTGGTTGGCTTGGTTAAACTTCATTGTAAGCCACAGCCCTGTTTAATTTCGACGGTTTGCACCCCCGCGACAATATTCGTAAACTATTTTCAGCTTTCTATCTCAGCTGAAAGACACCACGTGTGTCTGGCCTGCCGCAACGCTTTCAGCGGTTCGGTAGTCGCGTTTCCATTGTTTCGACGCAAGATCACCGTGCAAACCACATCTCACTCTTTTAAGCGTCCTAAAGCGGATCTTTCAATACTGGAATTGCTGGCATTGCAGTTCCCAAATGCTGATGCGGCCATCGCAGAGACCGCGCGACTGGCTGCAGTGCAAAGTTTGCCCAAAGGGGTAGTACATGTGATCAGCGATATCCACGGTGAAGACAAGAAGTTGAAGCACGTCATCAACAACGCTTCGGGAACGCTCCGTCCACTGGTCGAAGAGATGTTCGCCGACTCGATGACTTCGAACGAGTTGGAGGAGTTCCTAAAGCTAACCTTCTATCCGGCCGAATTGACTAAGCGTGTCGGAGAAATGCTTACGCAACCGGAAGAGATTCGAGCTTACGCGCTACAGATGCTGATGCCTCAGCTAGAACTGCTGCGTTATCTTGTTTCAAATTTTAGCCTTCGGTTGGCAACCAATCTCTTCCCGGCAGAATATCGCGAACTACTACTAGAAATGATGCACGCGCCTTCCACGGAACGAGGGCCGGAATTCATCGGAGCAATCCTCGATGAACTTGTTCGACGAGGTAGAGCGTTGCACCTAGTCCACCTGCTGGGCCGATTAATTCGTAATTTAGCGGTAGACGAATTAATTATCGCTGGCGACCTGTGGGACCGAGGACCACGCGGCGACCGAGTCATGGACTATCTCCGCTTGCAACCCAATGTCGAGTTCATCTGGGGTAATCACGACGTATTATGGCTGGCTGCCTCGCTTGGACATGAAGCCGCGATCTGTACGGTATTAAGAGTGTCGCTAAGATATCGACGTATTGGCCAGTTAGATGAAGGGTATAGCGTTCCACTGACACCTCTGGAACACCTGGCACGTACCATCTACTCCGATGACCCTGCCGAGTTCTTCATGCCTAAAGGTCAAGGCATGCGTCCCAACGAAGTCGTTGCAAGAATGCAAAAAGCCGCAGCGATTATGCAATTCAAGCTCGAAGGTCAGATGATCGAGCGAAACCCTCACTGGGAGTTGGGGCATCGAAGATTGATGCACCGCATCAATCATGAGGAGGGAACCATTGAACTTGACGGCCAGACATACGCCCTACGCGATAACAACTTCCCAACGGTCAACCCAGATAATCCCTATCAACTGAGCGAGGAGGAATCGGCCTGCCTCTCGCGTTTGAAGCATTCATTTCTGAATAGCCAAAAACTGCGGGAACAGATGCGATTTATGGTAGGTCATGGCTCGATGTACCTAAAACGAGATGAGTGCCTGATCTTCCATGGCTGCGTACCGGTCGATGCTGAAGGCAACTTTCTGCCGATCACCATCGACCAGAAGTCTGTCTCAGGACGAGCCATGTTCGAGGAAATCGAAACCATCGTTCGTCGTGCTGTTGTTAACTCGGAACAAGCCGATTTAGATTTCCTGTGGTACCTTTGGAGCGGCCCGAGTTCACCTTTGTTCGGAAAAGACCGAATCGCGACTCTGGAACGCGACTTTATTGCAGACAAACGATCACATAACGAGACGAAGAACACTTATTTCACGCTTATCCACGAATCGGATTTTTGCGACAAGATACTCAAGGAATTTGGCATGGAGGCCGACAGGAGCTTGATCGTCAATGGCCATGTTCCAGTCAAAGTCGAAGCCGGTGAATCCCCCCTAAAACGAAGCGGTAAGGCTATTACGATAGACGGAGCGTTCTCCGAAGCATACGGTGACTATGGTTATACGCTGGTACTGGAAACGGACCGCATTGTCCTGGCCCAACATTCTCACTTTGAATCCGTAGAAGCAGCCATTCGGGATGGGGTTGATATCATCCCCAAAGTTCAAAACATTCGCGTTTTTGATTCACCTCGGCGTACCCGCGATACGGAACGCGGTCAACGAATTGGTTTTCGAATCGAAATGTTAGAACGTCTGATCGAAGCCTATCAAGAGAATCGCTTACACGAGCGCCCCGTTGCTACGACCCCTTGAGTTCGCATGCGAAGCTACATCCGTGCTGGGGGGGCCTCAAACTAAGGAAGTTTCGCGACTCTGCCAGACTTCCGATCCAAGTCCCGTCCAGAGCCGCAAGAAGCTCCACCAAGGACACTCATCAGTTGGAGCTTCCGCCCGCGTCGAGATCTGTGTTTGTGCGATAGAGAAAAGCGTCGGACGTAAGCAGCGATGTCAGCATCGCTTTCATGCTCCCTCCGTTTTCTTTATAAGCCCGATATGCATCCTGAAGAACAGGCCGGTCGTTGAGTGTCTCGTTACGTCCCATCCAAAACCGAAATGCGTGGCGAACGAATACCTGCTCGGTACGCTCGCTTTGTGCGATCTTATTGATCATCTCGATCACGTTGGCAACCTCACCGTCCAAATCAGGATCTCCGGAATCAATGATCTCGCCAGAAGTGTCGACCGGTTTCTCAAGCTCTGTCTCTCGGAAGATCCCGGCGTGATTGTACATCTCGAAGGGCAAGCCCAATGGGTCCATCTTCTTATGGCATGTCCAGCAGTATGACTCTTGAGTCACCCGCATCCGCTCACGCAGGGTGTTACGAGGTTCATCCGGCAACATGGCGTCTACGGTGATGGGAACATCAGGAATGCCACCACCGAGCAGGCGTTCGTACACCCATCGCCCACGGCGAATGGCGTGATTGTCCATGGCATCAGAGTGAGAGACGAGCCAACTAGGGTGCGTCAGGATGCCAAGACGCTGCCCCTCAGGCACGGTAGCCAATACACGCTCTGGTTTCATGGACCCGCTGCCGAAGCTCCGCGGCCCCACGCGAGCGTGCAACGGCTCGCCCGTTAGATTCGCTTCCTTGACCTTGTGATTCACCCGATTTCGCTTGCTTGTCAGCGTCCTTGGTGGATCTTCTCCGGGATTCGCTTTCCGCCAGGCATCGATTTCAGCTTTGAACTGCTTATTCCATTCGGCGGCCGCCCTGGCTGTTTCCTTTTGAGTCCGTCGCTTACCAAAAAATTGATTGTCACCCTTCGTCGCAGCAACCTTGTCCGTAGTCAGCAATCGCTTAAGGACTTCCCTGTCATCCGCGAGAATCAATTCGATCAAGCGATCGGTACTCGCGGTCGCATCGAACATAGAGCGATAGTACCCATCTCCGGTTTTAGCTCCTGTATCCGCAAGGGCCTTGGTGTCTTTGCAGATGTAGCCGCCAAGGTCATAGTCAAAGTAGTCGCGGAAGAACTGTAAAATGCGTGGTTTTCGAATGCTGTCGTCGTCCAACATCCGCTCGACTTCTCGTTTAACGTCAGCCTTGGTCCTCATACGCCCTTCGGCGATTGCATCACGCATTGGTTCATCAGGCGGGAGGTAACGAAACGCATGATTGACCGCTAAACCGAGTTCCCAGTCTCTGAGCATCACGCGCCCGTAACGATCAGGCTGGCCTCCAGCGGCAAGTTCCGTCCGAAACAACGAGTCGCGATCAAGGAAGATTGAAGATAAACCAAGAACGGCTCCGTCTTCCTTGCCAAGCTTGTCGATAGACTGCTGAACAATCGCGAGATAGGCGTCAGACTCGTGGGGCGTTGGCGGGCGAAACGTGAGTGCCTCGAAAAGGTAATTGACGGCCCGACGCACGCTGGCTTCGTCGGTGCCCTCCTCCTTCATCAATTCATACACCGGCGTCAGTGGACGCACAACCTTGGTACTGTAGACAATCGAAGTAGGCAGGCCGCGAAGGTCTCCCTGCATCTTATCTCGAATTGAGTTCGGATCATCCGTAATTTGATATGGTTCGGCGATACTCAGGGGACCGTAGGCCATGTAGCGAATGATGTTGTCGGCGATGCTGATGATCTGAATCGCTTCGGCACTATTAACCGTTTGAAAGTGAGGATAGTTCTTCAACCCGTGATCTCGTGCCGAGGATAGCACGGCTGGAACGCTTTTTACTGCGGTAGCGTAAGCGACGGTTCCTCCTTGCCACTTAATGATGCGATCGATGCCGAAGTAAAGCTTCAATTCCCCACCGTGATTCGTAGGGACGGCGTCGCCATGAGCCCGCAGACCGGGCTTAGAAGGATTAAACTCCGGCTCACTGTTGATCAACTCGTTCAATCGCGTAATGTGCTCTTGAGGTGTCACCCGCCAGATACGTGCAGGAGATGACGCTGGCCGGAGTTGAATGTCATCCGGCAATGGCCCAAAAAGCAGATCATGGTCGATAAAGTTACCTTTGCCTGGATCAAGATGGGCCTGGAACCCGCCTTTGTCTTTCAAGACGTGTGTAAGCTCTTGAACGATCCAGTCAGAAAGCTGTAGCCTCTCGACGACTTCCAGCTGAGTCATGTCCTTGGGGGGCATCTGCTTCAAGGTGACCTGTGCCCAAACCGTATTCCAAGCCTCAGCATTCAGGTCATCGACAACGCCCAGGTCATGAAGCGAAAAATTCCCTTCGTTTGCGTCTGGATCCTTCTCTCCGTGACAGTCCCCACAATAGGTAGTCAGAAGGGGTTTCGCAAAGCTACGAAAGTCTTTTTCAACACGTTGGCCAGGCGTGTATGTCTCGGCGTTTGCCACTGCGATTAAGCCACACCAGAGCATCCCGAACCAAGCGAATGCGAGCTTGCTCATACCAGCAGTTCCTTGAGCGGTCCGTTGCCATCGTCGAACTTTTGCGCCAGCTTGTCATCCATGTTGAAGCGATCGCACGTAACACCTGCTGCCCGCAGAAGCGTGGTATGGAGTGCGTTGATTGGACGGTTGCCATCAATCTGCGTAAAGCAACCCGTCTTGAATGCCCCATCGAAACTCCCCAACAACATGACCGGCCAGTTTGTGCCCCGGGTATGCTGACTATCCGCATTGTTACTGGTGTAAACAATCAGCGTGTTGTCCATCATTGATCCGCTACCTTCGGGAACGCTTTCCAGCGACTCGATGATCTTCACCAACATGCGACTGTTGTACTGGCGAATCTTGATCCAAATTGGATTGTCAGGCTGCTTCATGTGCCCCAGGTTGTGTCCCTGTTGTTCAATCCCCAACCCCTTCCAGGCACCGAAGATCTCGCCGCGACCTGATCCGATGGTTAACGTGTTCGTAATCCCCGAGGTGAGTGCCGAAATCCCTAAGTCCAATAAGACATCGTGCCAATCGGTCTCAAATTCTGGCTGGGTATACCGCTCGTCCACCTCAGGCGCAAATTTTTGTAAGTGGCCGGAAACCTTATCGAGACGTTCACGCAAGCCGTTGATATCCTGAAATCCGTCGACAAACTGTCGATAGCGTTGACCGTCTCCAGCAGGCAGTGACTGCCCTTTGGCGGCGGCAAGACCTTCTATCTCATTAAAAACATTGGAGCGTGCTTCGTGCTGAAGACGGATATCGCCTGTCGAGATGCTCCCATACAGCATCTGATACAGGTGATTGGGATTCGAGTGCATAAAAATCGGTTGACCGGCACCACTTGCAGAAAGTGTTGCCAGAGTCGGCTTCGACGTCATGTTTTCAATCGAATCCATTCCGATGCACAAATGAGGCAAGAGCGTCTGAGGCAACGCCTTGCTCAACTCGTAGTCGATAGTCGCTGCACTCGGCGGAACGCCATCCCCACCACGGTAACCGCCCAACGCGCCGAAGAACGCGCTATGCGAAGGACTAGTATGTAGGCCATGCAGGCCGTTGATAATATGAAGGCGATCTTTGTATGGCTCGAGTGGGCTGATCGGCTCCGGCAACTCGGCATTTGCTAAGGAACCACTGTTATGAATTCCCTTGGGAATGCAGGTCGCTGGGTCGAAACCCTGATTCTGCATAAAGAAGATGATTCGCTTAGGCGTGGTGCTCTCTGAAGATGATGCGACCAGCCGCTGGGCAGTCAACGGAAGACCTAGCGCGACGCCGGCACTGGTTGCCGCTGCTTGCAGTATGGTTCTACGGGTAAGCATGATCGATCCTTCCGCATATCAAAGGAGGTCAATTGCCTTAATTATTTGCTCAATGCATGGCAAGGGGATACTCGATCCCTCTTCGCAGTGAAACTCGCAAACGGAGTTGCTGCAATGCAAATAATGGACTTGGCGGGAACGCTTGCAAGATGGGGGGTGGGGCCTACGCTTTTTAGTATATCGGCACATCGCCCGAAAGACTACGGAATTCGCCGGGAACAATGCGTTTTTTTACCTATTCGTTGTCCTTTTTCGCTTAAGTCGGACGCCTAATTACCTAGCTTCACGGTATGGAAACAGTGGCCCCGATTGCCTATTTAGATTCTCGGTATTTGAAGAATATTCTCCTTATCACATCAACTCATCCTGATCCAAGTGAATGGGGCATGCGAGATCACCGACTGCTGGCTGACCATCTGCAATAATTGGCTGCAAAATTTGATCGTGCTAGAAGAAAGTCTTTCGAACTGGCTGGGTGAGTCCGAAGCTATTCGATACTTACTCAACCTCACAATAATTTTATCAAGTTCAGATTCGTTTATCTAAACGAGTGACCGGTCTGTTGACTCAAGAAAGCTGGCCGATGATATAGGCAAGATCACGCCCAATAAATCGGGGCAGTCTATTCGGTGGTAGTCCAAATAACTCACCTGGTGGTTACGAGAGCCATCGCGTTCCCCCTAAAACACACAGACTGACTGATCCTCACGGACAACCAAAGCTAAATATACTCCAATTCATTCAGCTCGAATTCGTTTACTACGGTCACCTTTTTAAAGAACAACATGGTTTCTCAAATAAGTCACTTCGGTTGGCCTCGTGTAATCTGACTGCGGTCACGGTATAAAAGAGAACTTCGTTCAACATGAATTCAAGAGACGTGACTGGCCCCAGTGAGACTCGCCTCGTTCATCGTCATCGCCTACGATCAAAAAGACAGCAACAGGAAGTTAATAATGAAGCTGAACGTGCTTCGCTTGACGATCACCCTGGCACTTACCTTGCTTATCGTGATTGGCTGTGGCCAACGTCGACAAATGCCGAAAGTCGAACCACCGGACGTGACCGTCGCTCCGGCAATCAAGCGTGAAGTGGTTGACTTCAGCGAGTACACAGGCCACATCGAAGCGGTTTTTTCCGTTGATGTTTACGCCAAGGTCTCAGGTTACCTTCAGAAGGTTGCATTTAAAGACGGGGCGGTGGTCAAGCAAGGTGAGCTTCTATTCGAGATCGATAAGCGAACCTACCAGGCCGAATACGATCAGGCCGTTTCCCAAAAAGCACTCTATGTCGCCAAAAATGAGTTGGCACAAGCAACCTTAGCTCGCAACAAAAAGCTGGTAGGAAGCGGTGCCGTTAGTCAAGAACTTTTCGACGAAAGCGTCGCGTCTGCCAACGAAGCAGTAGCTCAAGTCAATGCCGCAGAATCGGCAATTGCCGCCCGGAAAGTTGATCTGGACTATTGCACGATCAGTGCGGCGATCAGTGGCCGCATTGATCGTACCTACGTCACCGACGGGAATCTTGTCCAAAGTGGAGTCGGCGCCCCGACGCTTCTAACCACCATCGTTTCGGTCGACCCCGTATATGCCTACTTCGATGTCGATGAACTAGCTATGTTGAGCTACATCCGACAGCGAATAGCCGAGAAAGGTCAACGAGGAGATGGCTCACTCCGAGAACTTAACATTCCCGTCCAAATCTATCTTGCCGATGGTTCTGAGTATCCTCATCTTGGAACGATCGACTTTGGCTCAAATCAAGTGAGCGCTGGCTCAGGTACTTTGACCGTTCGTGCCGTAGTCCCGAATCCCAGTGGGATGCTCCGCCCTGGGTTATTTGTTCGTGTCAAGGTTGCTGCCAAGCCCCCTTACCATGCCGTGCTCGTTCCCGAAAGCGCTATCGGTGCCGACCAGAGTGATAGGTACGTTTATGTGCTCGATAAAGATGGCAACGCCGAGCGACGCAGCGTTCAACTGGGAACCCAGCAAGGTCTGCTACGCGTCATTAAAAAAGGTCTCGCTGAAGGCGAGAAAGTCATTGTCAATGGCCTACTGCTGGTACGACCAGGAAAACCTGTCAAGCCTCAGGATACGACCATGCCAGAGCCCCCGAAGATTGACGAAACTATCCTTCGTTCCGTGAGCCGGAACGAGCCCCCCATGTCGAGTCAACCTTCGCAGCAACCGGTGAATCAGACGAACCCATCGTCGGCTCCGATGCCAAATGGTTCCTAATCACCATCGCAATTTTGTTCGTTTGATCGCCAAATAACACCGACGAAAGATAGCAACGTGCTGGCTCGCTTTTTTATCGACCGCCCCATCTTTGCCTGGGTTATCTCTATTATCATTGTCCTGGCGGGCTCGATCTGCGTCTGGTTACTACCCATCGCACAATATCCAGAAATCGCCCCGCCGACTGTTTCAGTGACATGCCAATACCCGGGCGCGAGCGCGGAGGTTGTTGCAGAAACGGTGGCGGCCCCTATTGAACAACAGGTCGTCGGTGTCGAGGACGCACTGTACATGTCCTCACAGTCAGCGAGTGACGGTAGTTACACGTTGACGGTTACCTTCGCCCTAGGAACCGACCTGGATATGGCCCAGGTCTTGGTTCAGAACCGCGTCGCCCAAGCCACGCCCCTCTTGCCCGATGTGGTCAAAGCTACCGGGGTGACGACCCAAAAGAAGTCCCCCAATATCTTGCTCGCCGTAAATCTCTTTTCTGCAGACGATCCCGAAACAGGCGAGCCAATTCTCGATAACCTTTACCTGAGCAATTACGCCACGATCCAAATTCGAGATCAGCTTTCCACACTCGAAGGGGTTGGCGACGTGGGTATTCTGGGCGAACAAGACTACAGCATGAGAGTTTGGCTGAATCCAGATGCCCTCGCCTCGCGTAGCATGACCGCCGGCGACATCGTAACTTCCTTGAAAGAGCAAAACGTCCAAGTGGCTGCTGGGCAGATCGGTCAGCCTCCGGTCCCTCCTGGGCAGCAAATGCAGCTCACCATGACAACATTGGGACGGTTGAAGACGCCTGAGCAATTCGCTGATATTGTCGTCAAAACAGGAAGTGACGGCCAAATCACGCGAATTAGTGATGTTGGTCAAGTTGAACTCGGCGCCCAGAATCTGAACACGATCTGTCGGTTCGACCAAAAACCTTCGGCCGGTATCGGCATCTTCCAATTGCCAGGATCAAACGCGCTAGACGTGGGCGAACAAGTAAAACGTAGGATGGAAGAGCTGAAAGAAAAGTTTCCCCCCGGTCTCGAATATGAAATCGGCTACGACACGACACCGTTTATCGAACAGTCTGTAGAGGAAGTTTTTAAAACGCTTCGAGACGCAATCATCTTAGTTGCCATCGTTGTGCTCTTCTTTCTACAAGACTGGAAAGCGGTGATGCTGCCCCTGATCGACGTGGCGGTTTCGCTGATTGGCACATTTGCAATCATGGCAGTCATGGGCTTCACGCTCAACAATCTGACGCTATTTGGCCTGGTACTCGCGATTGGGATCGTCGTGGATGATGCGATTGTCGTTCTAGAAAATATCGAGCGATGGATCGGAATGGGTTATAAGGTTCGGGACGCCACCATACATGCCATGGAAGAGATCACAGGACCTATCGTTGCGATCACGCTGGTGCTGAGCAGCGTGTTCTTTCCTAGCGCTTTCCTAGGAGGCGTCACAGGGCAGTTCTTCCGACAGTTTGCCTTGACCATTGCGGCGGCCATGTTGATTTCGGCCATGAACGCAATGACGATGACGCCAGCCCGAGCGACATCTATTTTCCGCGACCCCAAGCCCGGCGAAGATCATACGAAGCATCGTGAAGCTCTGCCATGGTGGGGCATTGCCGTATTGGGTGGGGTTCTCTCTGTTTGGCTTGGAAGCATTTTCCTGAGTGGTTCCGGCCTGAAGGGCGAAGAGGGCATGGCCCTCTGGATGCAAGCCGCCCTCTTTATTCCGGGAGTCGTCGTTGGCTATTTATTGTCCCACACGGTGAATCGCGCATTGGCGGCCGTGTTCGGCGTCTTCAATCGAGCGTTTGATTGGGTGACCAACCTATACGGCCGAGGCATCGCTTCACTACTTCGCATTAGCGCGGTGGCCGTCGTTGTATATGTCGGACTGATTGGACTAACGGGTTATGGTTTCAATGTGATCCCCGGAGGCTTCATCCCCACCCAGGATCAAGGCTACCTGGTGTTTGACGTTCAACTTCCCGACTCTGCCTCGCGTGAACGCACCGACAAGGTCATGACTCAGGTAGAAAAGATCGCCTTGGAGACACCCGGCATTGCCCACGTTGTCGATGTTTCAGGGCAATCATTTGTGCAAAACGCTGTGAGTTCTAATCTAGGCGGCGGTTTCTTTTCGCTGGCTCCTTTCTCAGAAAGGCGGGGAAAAGAAACCACGGCCGAGTATATCGCCATGGAACTTCGCAAGAGGTTCAGCAAAATCCAAGAGGCCCGTGTCTCTGTGTTCGAGGCCCCGCCAATCAATGGCCTGGGAAATGCGGGTGGCTTCAAGCTGATGGTCGAAGACCGTGGCGACAACGGCTATGCCGTGCTCCAGGCCCAAGCGGACCGTCTTGCTAATTTGGCCCTGGATCAACCGGGGATTGTTGTGGCATTTAGCACCTTCCGGGCAAGCACGCCACAGTTGTTCGTCGACATTGACCGCGAAAAGTGCAAGAGCATGGGCGTCGAATTAACGGCCGTCTTTGAAGCACTTCAAGTTTACATGGGCGGCTACTACGTCAACGACTTCAATCGTTTTGGTCGAACATGGCAAGTCAACGTTCAGGCAGATTCCAAGTTCAGAGTGAACGCCGAATCCGTCCGACAATTTAAAGTTAAAAGCGTCACCGGAGACATGGTTCCGCTGGGTACTCTTTGCACCATCGAAGACAGCACCGGACCGATGTTCATAAATCGCTATAACAACTTCCCCGCTGCGGCCATCAACGGTGTAAATGTGCCGATCGTCAGCACAGGCGAAGTTCTTACGATGATGAACGATCTGGCCGCAAAAGAACTACCTGCTTCGATGGAAGCGGAATGGACCGAGATTTCTTTTCTGCAGGAGCAGGCAAGTCAGTTTCAATCGTTTAAGGATGTGCTTCAGAATCCGATCTCGGCACTTATCGGTGCGGTCATCTTGGTCTATTTGATTCTGGCGGCACTCTATGAAAGCTGGGAACTGCCGATCACAATCATCCTGGTGGTTCCCATGTGTGTCCTGGCAGCAATTACCGGAGTGATGATCGTGCACATGGACCTCAATATCTTTGTGCAAATCGGCTTTGTGGTGTTAGTGGGGCTAGCGTGTAAGAACGCGATTCTCGTGGTTGAGTTCGCTAAGGACCTAATGGAGAAGGAGAACAAGCCACTCCTGGAAGCTACGGTCCAAGCTTGTATAGTCCGTTTGCGTCCGATCATCATGACCAGCTTCGCATTTATCCTGGGTGTTGCACCTTTACTTTGGGGGCATGGAGCCGGAGCAGAAATGCGGTTCGCCCTAGGGGTCACGGTGTTTAGTGGCATGCTGGGTGTGACTGGCTTTGGCTTAATCTTTACGCCGGTATTTTTCTACGTCGTGATGAAGCTATTGCAAAAAGAAGGCCTTTCCCCGATCCATCAGCATGAGCCTACCCCCGAATCACCACCTGAATCGTAAGACGGCTTATATCGACTTCCAAACGCCGCTGAGACATGCAAACTCTCACGCGGCGTTTTTTATTTTGACCAATCCGTCATTCCTTTAGGGAACGAGTTCTCCCAAAACAAGAATCTGACTTGCCCGGACTTTTGTGCCTTGGTACTTGGGCATCTTCAATTCTTCTTCGGGATTTTTTAGCCGAAACGCGACTGGTTGCCGATCCGGCTGATCGGGATGAACTTCAATGGTCACCTCATGAACCGTTTCTGGATCGACATCGCCAGCCAAGAACAGCGTTGCGATGCGATGATAGGTAGAGTAACTGTCAAATCGCGGCACGAGTTTCTCTCGAGTTTTGCCATCGACGGTAATGATGACCTGACCACCATCAGGGCCTAGCAAGTCGTACAACTTGGCGGACGACCCTCGAAAACGAAACGTCAACTTACTACCAGGCTCGGTTGCCTCATAAATCTGGCCCATACGATTGCCAAACCGCCGAGCTAGTTGGGCATCTTCCGGCAGTGCTTTCCAGTCTCCGCTAAGCATATCAGTGCTGATCGGCACCATCTTGGCGGCTTGCCAGTGGTCATTCACAAACGCAGTCTTTAGCTTGGCCTTGTGGTCAACAGGCTGAGCATCGATCGCCATCTGCTCGATCGCATCAGCAAGGACTTCCGTATAGATTTCGTGACCTGCATCCAATGGATGGACTCCATCTTTCGAAAAATGAATCTTTCCTTCTTCCGGTTGGTCGCTCTTAAATACGAGCTTACCGTCCGATTCCAGTTCGACTATTTTCTTCGCAAAATTTACCGATGGAATTCCGTAATGGTCAGCCAACATCTCCATCGCAGAGGCTGCACGAGGGCATTCACCATTACGAAGTGGGTCTTCGTAGTTAACACGAAACGTATAGACGAAGCAGATGTCTGTCTCCGGATCGACTGCCCAGGTCTGACGGACGATTCCCTCCATTGCCTTCCAAATCCGATCCGGCGACGCACCACCGTCGTTTACGGCGAATTCAACAAACAAAAGATCCGGCTTATGCCGCAGGGCATCGCGCCCCAAGCGAAACACACCCAAGTCGCTGCCGGTACCACCGATTGCTGCGTGAATTTCTTCAATTGTCGCATCCGGGTATTTTTGTTTCAGCCATTGGGTCGTTTTTACTCGCCATCCATTGGCTGCCGTAATCGATCCTCCAAGGTATGCAACCCGAACGGTTTCTCCTTTTTCAAGTTTCGCCAGCACGTGCCCCATGCCATCACGAGGCTTAATTAGCTCCGCTTGAACTTCATGATACATGGGCTCAGCGATTGCGATCGCTGGCATTAGGGCACCAAAAACAAACGCCAACGTGGCGAGGACAGATTTCATCGTTGAGGCTCCATCGTGGAAGGTATGTTGTGGGTTGTACAGTCTAATTGTGCTCGCGGAGGTTTGCGAGCTAACTGCAAAAAAGCCCTGGCTAAGGTTAACCAGGGCTAGGTGAAAGGAGGTGCTGCGAATTTCCAGGCCAACTAACCGAACAATTTCGCTATGGGTATCCCACCATCAGTAATTGGTACGGGACGATCTCCATCGTAAAGTGACTTCGCATAATCAATTCCCAGCGAAGCATGAATGGTCGCAAAGAAATCTGGCACCGAAACAGGATCCTTAACGATTTTCTGTGAAAGCTCATTCGTCTCACCATATGCCCCTTGATGCTTCAGACCACCGCCGGCCAGCACGCAAGTGAATGCCGAACCCTGGTGACCACGTCCTCCGCCACCATCGAATTGCGGCGGTCGACCGAATTCCGTCGTGATGACTACGAGCGTTTTGTCTAATAATTTATGATCCTCTAAGTCGAGTATCAGCGTTGAGACGGCATCATCCATTTCGCGAATCAACTTATGCTGGTCAAGAATGCCCCGATTATGAACGTCCCACCCTGCCCCATTCAAAAAGTTAAGATTGTGAGACACTTCAATAAAACGTACGCCTCGCTCGACCAGCCGACGGGAAAGCAGGCATCGTTGACCGAACTCGCCTCCATAGCTTTCCCGCAACTCAGCCGGCTCGTTATCGAGGGCAAAGCTCTTCATGAACTCTGGTCCGCTCAGTCGTAGGCTCAGTTCAGCAGCCGCTTCGTAATCACGCAGTCGAGCATCCTTCGTTTCCGGCTGAACGCCACGAAGATCCTTGAGATACTGTTCGCGGCGCGCTTGGCGACCCGGCGTGATAGCATCGGGGCGAGATAGACCGGCCGGCCCGCGTCCCGTCTCTGTAAGATAGAGATAGCTATCCTTTGCCCCGAGGAACCCAGGCCCCCGCGAACTATTGGGATAGCCAATCAATACGTAAGGAGGCGCTGCTTCCGAGACGGCTCCTCGCTCGTGGGCGATGATCGACCCGAGCGAAGGGTACACAACCGTGCCGCTTACCGGACGGCCAACATGCATCCAGTTCGTAGCTGCTGCGTGCTCGTCAATCACCGAGTGATTTACCGTGCGAACAGCCGTGACTCGGTCCATAATCGAAGCGACCTTAGGCAGATGTTCGCAAACTTCAACACCTTCCACGGCGGTGGGAATGGAATCATAGTAGGCACCGGCTTTCTTCTTACTTGGATCGCCCTTACGTTTGGGATCAAACGTATCGATCTGCCCCATCCCTCCCCCAAGCCAGATCGAGATAACATGCTCGGCCTGACCTTGGATTCGCTGGCCTTCGTGCGAAGCCCACGCAGGGGTTGCGGCCATGCTTGCGGCAGCGGCACCTGTCGCCAAAAACCTACGTCGATTCAATGCCTGACTATTCATAGAAGATATCCTTTGATCGAGCTTAATTTTGTGCGGGAATAAAACGCGATGATGATATCAACGCTTAGGGCATCCAAACGAATTCTTTGAGGTTAGCAACGCTCCAGACGAAGTCTTCGTATCGCATCCGCCACTCGGACTGAAGACGTGGGTCAGCCGGCGGGCCTTGGCGAACACGTTCGGCATGCTGCTGCTGAATCGTATTCGCTTCCGAACGTAAGTGATTCGACCAAGTGACCTGCGGCAACCGGTCCCATGGTTTCGGTTGCACAACTTTACTTTGCGGAACCAGTCGATTAACGAAGCCATCAGAAAGTCGCTCGTGAAACAGCGTTCGTTCCTCCGGCGTGGGATATCGACTCAATAGACGTAGAAACACCGAGTCGATCAAAGCATCGACCGATTTCGCATCGACTGCCAAGTCGGCTAAGGGAGAATTGTAAGCGGCTTTGGTCAAATTGATGGTTAGATTGCTATTTGCCATGACCGCTGGCTGGCGAACGTTCGGATCTGTTTCACGATCCGTCTTTGGTGCCTGTCGATCGGCAGACCATCCAAACGCAGTAAGCACTTCCGAGACCATCGCCGCGTAAGGAAACGTAAGGCTCGGTCGATCACGTTCGTTAGACAGACTCACGAACATCCAACTGCGATGTGGGGTGCCGAAGTTATTCCGACTGCCGGCGGCACGACGACCATCCGGATCGACCGTCATCGTTTCGACATTCATTTCTTGCCCCGTTGCGGCATACAGTGAGTCGACAATTTGCTCGGCCGTCATGCGGCGGCGTTCCGGAGCGTTGAACAGCCGATGCATTGGCTCCGCACTCAAGTTCTCTCCAATAGCCTCTTGCTGATAGAGATCTGATGTCATGATCACTTTAGCCAGATGCTTGATGTCATAGTCGTTGGCGACAAGCTCTTTTGCCAGCCACTCGAGGAGTTCCGGATGGCTTGGCGGATTTCCCTCCCAGTCGTGCGGCAGTTCGACGAGCCCAGCACCAATGAGCCGACGCCAGACGCGGTTGGCAATCACCTGCGCAAATCGTGTGTTTTGCGGTGCGGTGATCAATGTCGCCAACTTTTCGCGACTATCTCCCTTATTCTGCATTAAGCTCCATAGTTGCTCGTTATCCTCTGCCCCTGTTAGTTGAGCGAAGGGCCATGTTGGCGTTACAGGTTCGCCAGGCTTTAGCGTCACCTCAATCAAGGAATCTCGCTCTTTCGCTTCAAAAAAGCCTGGCGGCACGGTACTCGACTTGGGCACGGTCACCGATTTACGGGCAAACATTGCCGCAAGCGAATAGAGATCGCGTTGGGTAGTAGAGTGATACGGCGAGTCATGGCAGCGAGCACATTGCATCTCAACACCAAGAAAGGCACTCGCCACGACATGCCCTTTGGCTGCAAACGGCGAATCGTTCTGGGCTGCCTGGGCGAAACCCGCGCTGCCACCTTCGGGACTACTTCCACGCATCATCATTAACTCGGTAACCATTCGATCGATTCCCTTATCATCGACAAGAGAATCGTACAAGAACCATCGAAAGGGACCTGTTGCGTTGAGGGTGGCATTGATCATCGTAGGATTCTCGGCCAGTAGGTCCTGCCAGTAGCCGACCCAGTGATCTGCCCAACGAGGATCGGCGAGCAATCGATTGATCAGTTGCTCTCTCTTGTTCGGCGAATCGCCCTTTAGAAACTCCCTCACATCGGCCTCAGATGGAACAACACCGACCGTATCGAGATAAGCCCGCCGGATAAACGTTGCGTCATCTACAATTTGGGCTCGCTCAGTACGTCCTTCAGCTAGTGAAGCCTCTGGCCATATAGCTCCATCGGCAATCCACTTTTCGAGAATTTGGATTTTCTCCTCCGACACACGCTTACCGGTTGGCGGCATTCGTGTGTCTTCCTCGGAGCTTCTCATTCGAGAAATTATTTCGCTGGCATGTGGATCGCCCGGTTTAATCGCTGGCTCGCCGGAGAAGCCTCCGAGCACAGCCAAATCACGCGCGTTCAGTGAGAGACCTCCCTTGTCCTTTTCGCCATGACAACGAAAACACTCGCCACGAAGAATGGGAAGCACCTTCGACTGGAAGTGATTCGCTTCGGACATTGGCAAATCGCCACTGGTGGCTTTCACTTCTTCAATCCGAGCAACAATAAAAGCGTCGATCGGATGCTCTACCCTGGACGAAGTTGCGGGAATATCTGGCTGCGGATTTTGAGCAACCCATTCTCGACCAATTTCATGTCTTTGTTCCCACCATTTGCCCTGAGTGGCAGCCGCGATGTGACGATTCCTGTCATTGAGTCGGGTCATGGAAGCCGAAATGCGGTCCAGTTCCGCTTCGACAGCATGGTCTGTCAACGGAAGAGGATCGCTGGACAGATTTAATGGCCGCAAAATGGAAAAGGTCTCTTCGCCATCAGTGCTGATGGCAACGGTTAGTTCCCCCGGTTCTGCTCGGAAACGCTTGCCACCAGCGATCGCTTCCACCACTACCCGGACTGGACCGGACTTCTCAATCGAAAGCGTCTCTTTCACTTCCTTGCAGCGATGCCACTTCGCGCGATGGCCAGGAGCAGGCGGCTTGGTGATCGGGGTAATCGGTTCCTCGCCATCCGGGGAACCCGAAAGAGGCGTCGTCTTTGCAATCAACTTCCCATCGATCCACACTCGCGACATGCTTCGGGCACGTAAAAGCAGCGTATGTTCACCTTGGGGAAGCATCACATTACCAGCCATACGTACAACCACAGGAGCTTTCCAGGCCGTGCGGATGCCCCAGTCGTCATAGCGCACAGGAAGTTGATCGAGCAGGAAAGACTTTCCAGCCCAAAGTGCCGATGCTTCCGGGAAGGACTCGTCCGACATCAGCCAGCGATCGTGGGCAGGAAATCCTTCATGAAAGGTTACTTGAACTTCGTTGGGAGGAATGAAGCCCAGATCTGGCATCGCTTCCGGCGCAGGACCAACGACCGCTCGCTGTCCCTCAAACCGAAAACGCTTCTCGAGTATTTCGTCACTAAGAATCTCGCGATGAATGGCAATCGAGTCGAGCCCACCTCGGAAACTTGTTGTGGATGCTCCTCCCATCGACGAGCCGATCCATATTTCATCATCGTCAACAATAGGGGCCTCCTCCGTCGGGCCACCCATATCCCAGAAACCGTCCACCTTCTGTCCGTCGATCCAGGTACCGATACTCTTCGATTCACCAAAGCGATAAGTCGCGGCGATATGGTGCCACCCACTACGAGGAACAAATCCTTCGCGAGACGTCCAACGATGCCAATGGTTTTGACCGGCAGCAGAGTTCGGCGTGGCGAAGAGGAAACTCACGCATGCCTTGCCATTGAGACGTCGAACTCGAAGCGCCCAGTTCTGATTGTCTCGTGAGAAGCCTGGCCGATTCGTTCGCCCTTTGCCAATCACATACGTGTTTTCCCCTTCACGCAGTTCGCGAATATCGACCCAAGCTTCCAAGGTAATCTCGTCTCCGTTGGTGAAATCAAACGGACTAAGCTTACCCGGATCAGAAAAGACAAACCGAGAACCACTTCCATCGAATTCAACAGCCGTATTATTGACCGGAAAATCGGGAAAATCCGGTGGCCTAGGACCAGTCGTATCACGATGGACACCCCCAACCGATCTCAGCGGAGTCTCCTCTTCGGTTCCAAATTCCCAGCTAGCGACCGGCTCCTCCGCGAATACAAGTGGTAAATCCCAAGACGCTATCAGTAGACAGAGTATCAAGAGGGGACGGATACGATTCATAGGAGGGCCTTCCGAAATTGTCTTCATGGTGGGAGGTGTTTGGCGGGTCGAGAACTGGGGATAGCCGAACGTCAATCATTCAATTCCAGCGCAAATTGATTTTTACCACTGGAGACGACCTCAGCTGTCAGTTCGCTAGTAGAGAAGCTGGTGTACTTTTTAGGAATCATTGATTTGGGAACAGTCATTTCTGTGTTCGCTGCTGTCGCTGCCATTACGCCGGCGTCTACCTCTGTCGCTGTCACAGAAACTTGATGCGTACCGACGATGGCGCCATCACCATTACCGTACGTCGACAACGAGAATCTCCCGTCGGATTGAATCTCGCCGGTTGCTGGTGAGCCTGCCGGAGGACGAAAGCTCACCCGTCCGTATGGAAGCGGCTTCCCGTTGTAGGTGACGATGCCCGTTACGGGTGCCGTCTCCAACCCCTTCTGCCCGAAGCAACCCGAACAAAGCATCAAGCCTATCGAAAGCATAAAAAGCAAGCCGAATAATCGCATATGTATTTCCTCACGCCATCGCTTAGGTAGGGTTGCGAAAGTCTTAAACTAGATAGGTCGGAAGCTGGGAGGGACTAGGGGATCGAATGCGACTCGCCGCCATCGATCGTGGCAATTGCTTGGTAAACTTCAAAATTAATAGTCTCTGGCAGGAAGTGAACGCTACCGTCCGCTGCAAGAAAACTGCCACCGCCTGGATGCTTGCTGGTGAACGGAAGATGATTGAACGCAATCCCGTCGTTTCGATCACGGCGAGAGTTGATCGTGTCTTCGTAAATGATCTTGACGTTGTAGAGGGCACCATTAACGGTGCTCGTTGTGCCAGCGATCCAAACTCGCACATTTCCTGGAAAACCACTATTTACGCCTGTGCGATCACGGTGAGCGTAATCGCCAATCATGATCGTATTACTCAACCCATCAACAATATCGGCAGCACGGCGTTCGCCATTAATGCGAAACACTCCGTTGGATGTGATCATCCCGTGCCCTGCATTGCCGGGAAGATTTTGATCGAGTACCGAGTCATTAAAGTAGACGCCCGCGATACCTTGATAGGTAAGCAGTGCTCCATCGGAATATAACGCACCGGATGTATTCTTAGAGTCGCCATTGAAACTGGGACAGATGAAGCCATCGACGACTGTCTTCCGAATGTCTTGTTGCGCTGCGGCCAAGGGGTTCAGCGAAAAATTGTACTGATCGTACAAAGCGTTCTGTTCAATGAATGGCAGTATCGCCACCGCCCAGCCATGCGAGTCCCATTGACCAGATTGCAGCTTGTAATACGAGCCTGGCGGAAAGCTTTCTTGGCTAATGTCCATATAATTGTGGCAAGCAAGGCCCATCTGCTTAAGGTTGTTCGAACACTGCATTCGACGAGCGGCCTCACGGGCTTGTTGCACGGCCGGCAGTAAGAGAGCAATTAAGATCCCAATGATGGCGATGACAACAAGCAACTCCACAAGCGTAAATCCGAGCTGACGTGATCGAGACAATCGTTTCATGAATAGGTGCCTTCGAGGCGAGAACAAGAGGAGAAAAAATGAGTAATGGATGGCCGATCAAAAGAGCCAAATGGATGACATCGACCCTTTGCCCAAATTGGCCTATCTGTGGGACTGCAAGATAAGTTACGGCTTCGCTTTTGAGAGGTTATTTGGTTGCGGTCGCTCTACCTCAGGAAGTCCCGCGATGAATGTAGGATCGACTATATCATCATCATTCAGGGCATCTTGAAAAAACAAACCTTCGACCTCGGCCCCTTCCTCATAGCCGAGATCGGAGAGATCGATCCCCACCGCAATCGCTTGAAATTTAACGGCCTGAATCATCGGAGTCGAACGGAAGGATTCTAATTGGGAAAGTGAACGTGGAACGTTGTCAAACTTCTGCAGGAACAGTGGCTGAACTTTCAGTGCTTCCGGAGACTCGAGAGTAAGGTCGTACGATGTTACAGTGTGCGAATGCAAACCATCACGAAATTCGAGTGGGCTAATGTGAAACGCATCTCCGTCGAGCGGGTTGGAGAACACTTGCAGTTCAAAGAAGACTACGTCCGCCCCAGGACCATTCTTAACGGGACGTTCAAATCGAATCGCCATGCCAGGCGTTCCATATTGCCCATTACTTTCATCAACGACCAAAATTGGATCATCCGTTAATTGCTGCTGGCTCCCACCAATATTAATTACGCCGGTACAGATGCTTCGGTCTGAAGCTAGACTGGAATGAACTACCGGCAAGGCGGCCTCTCCGATCAAATAGCCATGGCTATCTTGGGCATGAAAATGTGTGATCTGAGAACCGATAAGATCTTCAACCGGATATTTATAAGTCTCGCCACCACGTTGAACCTGGACGCTCAGTAATTCATCGGCCCGGCCATCTTCAGACATAGTCGCTTCATACGCGACAATTCGATCAGGCAATTGCCGCTGATACTGATCGGCCTTGTAAGGAACAGTGACCGCTTCCTGGGAGTCTCCGTACGAAAATCGACGAGCTTCGGCTGGTTTAAGTCGCAATTCAAAGATTTCGCTTTGAACGTTTTCCCTGGCAATCGTTTTTTTTCCATATATGTCCGCCGCCCCTTCGACAACTTGCACTTCGGTAGCATTGTCCTCCAATACATGAACTGAGAATCGAGTTCCTCGATCAATGACATTCACCTCAGGAGTCTCTACCTGAAAACCTTCGGCTCCCTCAGGTGCATGAACGCTACAACGGCCAACATCGAGAGCCAATCTTTCTTCCGATTCAACGCGAAATACTGCAGGGCCTTCGATTATTACGGAAGCACCTCGCTTAAAGGCGAGTTCCACCATTCCTTCCTTTAACACATAGTCACGGTTCTTGAGAGGAGAAACATTGATCTTAGGTGGCATTTCGCCGAAGAATCGAGCATGCGCTAAATTGGCGAACCGTACGTCATTGACTATTTGCTTATGCGTCGTCGGTTGTATATTGGCGGTTTGGGAGTTCGCGTTCTGGGCAAGTGGACTCCCACCAAGCGGAAGTAATGCTCCTACGAGAAACGCGATCGGTAGCAAAAGGGCGATTGCCAGTCCTGTTTGCCAAAAGGCAAAGCTTGGGTTGCTTTCAGTTTCTCTTTTCTGGGAAGCGACCTCGACCGTCTGACCTTCATTCGAAAGAGAAGCAACCTCAGGCAAATCCTCATGGATTTGCAGAGCGTCCAGGTAGTGTTGTCGCGATACAGGATCGTCTTTCAGCATTTGGTCGAGACGATGAAATTGATCATCGGTGATCGATCCATCAATAAGTCCCGCGATTAGATCGTTCAGTCGGCAATTATCGGCGTTGTTCGCTTCGCTCACGATGCGCCCTCCGAGGCCGCCAGCGATCTACGCACGCAGTTGGCCAGTAGATATCTAATTCGTGCCAACGAACGATAGAGTTTCGCCGTAGGCTCTTCGATTCTCGTTGCTAAGCTTTCCACTGTTTCTTCACTGAAGTACCGCAATTCGACCAGTTTACGGTCCTGGCTTTTTAGCTTACGGAGACAAACGGATAACGCTGCTTTTCGCAGATCGGATAGCTGCTGATGTTGTTGATACTCGGCAGCGATAGATTCGACTACTTCTTCCGAGAAATGCCGCCCGCGAGTCTTGGCTCGTTTACGATGCTGCATTACCTCGTACAAAGCAAAACGACATGCCCAATTGAAGAACGGTTGGGTCACATCATATTGATCAAACTTCCGCATGAGAGCTATCGCTGTCTCTTGAAGGATGTCATCAACATCGGACGTCACAGGCACCAATGCACCGACATATCGCCGTAAACGACCTTCTGCCTTGGCGTACAACCGAACAAATTCTTCATTCTGCTTTGTAAATTCCACGATCACTCCGATTTGCTTCCCATAGAGTCATCCTGAAACCAACCAATTCTCGCAATAAATTTGAGAACTTTAGAATTTCCTGGAACCGCTCTACCAAAGAGTAACCGTAACACACTTCAACAAAAAGACTTACGAATAATTCGACTGATACCGTAGTGGTAGTTGATTTTAGAAGTTGAGAACGTCAAAGCATCCTTTAAATGAACACTCACCGACCTGCTGATATGAGGGCACCCAATACGTCGCACACCCCTAGCGGCAAACGAGCATTTACCTGCCATTAACATTGCGCAAGAGCGACTCCCCTTTCAAACTAACCGCACATGGCGGGGAACTCATCAACCCGACCTCAGCACAAATCGGGTGTAACAGACGTGCCTAAAAAGACTTACGTCCTGCGACCCTGTCTTTCAAATGAATAAATGTTTGCTGAACACGGATTCAACCGAGATGAGCCGGACGAACTCTCATTTTCATATCCCATCATCACTGCGCTAACACAACCTTAATATACGCCTCTTAAACTGAGTCGTTTGAGTTCCTGCCTAGCTTGCTACTAGGTAAGCGATGTTCGCTGGAGCCAGATCAGATTGATTTAGTGATTGCGTAAACCTCGGCAAGTATGGCAACCGGCGAAATACAGGACGATCTTCAATACCACAGTGCCCGGCACCAGTGGGACCTGATCGATATTCAGGAACTCTGGCGCTTTCGCGAGCTGATTTGGATGTTTGCTTTGCGGGACCTGAAAGTACGTTATCGACAAACGTTTGTCGGTATTGCTTGGGCCGTGGTTCAGCCGTTAGCAATGATGCTCGTCTTCAGTTTTTTCTTCCGTGTTTCCGGTGGTAAGCCTTCAGAGAGCGGCTTGCCGTACGCAATCACCGCGTTGTGTGGCTTGATTCCTTGGCAATTGTTTGCATCGACTGTAACGTCTGCCACCCAATCGATTGTGGCCAATCAGCAACTGGTGACCAAGGTTTACTTCCCTAAGATCATTCTTCCGATTTCGTCCGTAACCGTGGCCTTGGTCGATTTCAGCATCGCTTTTTGCATGCTGCTCGTCGTAATGGTCTGGTATCAGGTTGCTTTTACTATGGCGATACTTCTGTTGCCGCTGATGATCGTCATTGTCGTGGTTTGCTCGCTCGCCGTATCATTATGGCTATCGGCAATGAATGCGATCTATCGGGATGTTCAATATCTCGTCCCCTTCTTACTCCAGATTGGGTTGCTGGCCAGCCCCACTGTTTATGAGGCCTCGATGGTCTCGCCTGAGTGGCGATGGCTCTATTCGCTCAATCCAATGGTTGGTGCCTTGGAAGGATTTCGCTGGGCGATTCTTGGTACTGCACCACCAGCTTTGGGTCCCATGGCCATCTCTCTAGGTTGTATGCTTGCTATCCTGATCGGCGGAATGATTTACTTCCGACGAATGGAACGTTTTTTTTCAGATCGAATCTAAATGCCGAAACACGCAATCCGAGTCGAAGGACTGGGAAAGAGATTTAAGATTGGAGTCCAGCATGGCGGTCATCGGCTGACCGAAATGATCTCTGGTTACGCGCGCTCGGCAATCAACACACCTGTGCGATACTTGCGTACTCTTCGCAAAGCCAAGAGTCCGTCAGCTCCTCCTCCAGCGTCCGAATATTGGGCTTTTCGTGATCTGAATTTCGACATCCTACAAGGCGAAGTCGTTGGAATTATCGGCAGAAATGGGGCTGGAAAAAGCACTCTTTTGAAAGTGCTGTCACGAATTACTGAGCCAACCGAAGGCCGCTTTGGTGTGCGGGGTCGAATCAGTTCTCTTCTAGAAGTCGGCACAGGCTTTCATCCAGAACTTACGGGCCGTGAAAACATTTACCTAAGCGGCGTTGTCCTGGGCATGAAGCGTGCTGAGATCAAACGGAAGTTTGATCAAATAGTTGATTTTTCAGGTACGGAAAAATTCCTGGAAACGCCGGTCAAGCGATTCTCGTCGGGAATGCAAGTCCGGCTTGGGTTTGCAATAGCTGCATTCTTGGAACCTGAAATTTTGATCGTGGACGAGGTTCTCGCGGTTGGGGACCACGAGTTTCAGAAGAAATGCTTGGGCAAGATGTCGGCCATAGCTGAAGAAGGCCGCACGATAATCTTTGTCAGCCATAACGCTGGTGCCGTGCAACAAATGTGCTCGCGTTGTATCTGGCTTCGAGATGGTTCGATACACGGTGATGGTGATCCACAGTCGGTCCTTCGCGATTATATGTCTCCAGATCAAGGGGATCTCTACAACTTACCCGTGAAGGGAAATCTCGGAGTAGAGATTCGTTCAATCTTGCTCAATGAAGTTCCCCTAAGCGACAACCAATGCATTCGCTTTACTTCACCATGCGATCTGACATTCGAGATTGGTGCGGAAACACCCCTCCCCAATCTTCAACTGATGGTACGCATTGGCAGCGGAGAGTCTCCTCTCTGCGAACTAAACACCGCCTACGACGCGAAAAGCATTGCGTCTGGCCGGGGCAATCAAGTTTCAGTTACCTGCCAGATTCAATCCCTGCCATTTTATCCCGGCACCTATGATCTTTCGCTAAGACTCCGAGGTGCCGGGATGAGTCGAGACTTGCTTGCCTGGACACCGGTAGGGGAACTTAAAATAGTCCCCGATTTTGAACTCGCAGATAGCGACAACACCCAATTCCACAACGCATTCGAGACTCGTCCGCCGGTCCACTGTTCTCATACTTGGACTGTTCAGCGAAATGAGAAGGCTCACGCGACAACCAGAAATTGATTGCCGAAAAGGGATCGCCTTAGATATTTCAAGCACTAGTCGAATGTCGCGGTTTGCAATACGAGGCGTTAAAAGACATTTCGATTTTAAGACTGTAAACGACAGATGAATGAATCAATGAATAACGTTCTTATTACCGGTGGCACTGGATCGTTTGGAAACGCGCTTGTCAAGCGACTTTTCACCTTGAATGAAGTGCCTTCACGCATTGTCATCTACTCGCGAGACGAACTAAAGCAGTATGAAATGAGACAGCGATTTCCCGCTGACAAGTACCCCCAGCTACGGTTTTTTATTGGGGATGTTCGTGATGGCGAAAGATTAACGCGTGCTATGGAAGGAGTCGACACAGTCGTTCACGCTGCGGCATTAAAGCAAGTGCCAACCGCCGAATACAATCCTTTTGAATGTATTCAAACTAACGTCATGGGTGCCCAAAACGTTATCACGGCTGCCTTGCAACAGAACGTCCACAAGGTCGTAGCGTTGTCGACAGATAAAGCGTGTGCTCCCATCAATTTGTATGGGGCCACGAAACTCTGCTCGGATAAACTGTTTATTGCGGCCAACAATATTAAGGGACCTCGCAGTATTACATTTTCAGTCGTCCGTTACGGCAACGTAATGGGCTCCCGTGGTTCAGTTATTCCGTTCTTTTTGGAACGTCGCAATAGCGGAACGCTTCCTATTACTGACCCCCGTATGACTCGATTCAATATCCTTTTAAGCGAAGGGGTCGACTTGGTCCTAACTGCCCTAAAGAAATCGCTGGGAGGTGAATTATTCGTTCCGAAAATCCCTTCCTATCGAATTACTGATGTCGCTAAGGCGATTGGGCCAGATTGTACACAGGAAATCGTCGGCATCCGTGCTGGCGAAAAACTGCATGAGGAAATGATCACCGCCATTGATTCCCTGCAGACATTAGAGACCGACGACCATTTCATTATTGTTCCCTCTCATCCGCATCTCGGCTTAACCTCTCAAATCAACAGTTTCGCTGAATTCCATGAGGCACAACTTGTACCGGAAGGCTTCTCGTATCGCTCAGATGAAAATGCTCAATGGTTGACTATCGATGATATTCGTAATTTGATTGAAACCCAAACCTTTTAACATTCCGTAATTCTGTCAAATTTACGACGAACTTTCCCTGGCGATCACAATATGATTCCATACGGCCGTCAACAAATCGAACAGCCTGACATCGATGCCGTCATAGCGACGCTCAAAAGTGATTGGCTAACAAGTGGCCCATGCGTGGAAGAATTTGAGAGGCAGTTCGCCGATTTCGTTGGAGCCCGCTATGCCGTAGCAGTAAATAGTGGCACGGCTGCCTTACACCTTGCGACGATGGCTGCGGGGCTCGGTCCTGACGATCGACTAATTACCAGCCCTATTACATTTCTCGCTTCTGCGAACTGCGCAACGTACGTAGGAGCGACGCCTGACTTTGCCGATGTAAATCGGGCTAGTCGTAACCTTTGCCCCAAAGCTTTGGAAGCCAATTGGCTACCAGACACCAAGGCCGTTGTTGCCGTCGATTTTGCCGGCCAACCATGTGATATCCAAGGCATCTCCGAAGTAGCCAGGAGGCGAGGCGCAATCGTTATCGAGGACGCATGTCATGGAATCGGCAGTGCCACGAGCCAAAATGGCCAAGTCATTAGAAGTGGTGGAAGCGAATGGGCGGATATTACGACGTTCAGCTTTCACCCGGTCAAAACTATGACCACAGGCGAAGGCGGCATGCTTGTTACCAATAGCGATGCGTTGGCAAGCAAAGCACGTATCTTGCGAAACCACGGCATGACGCGTGATACGAATTCATTTGTTGGCCTGGGAAGCGAAGAACAGGCCTTTCAACCTGGCCCGTGGTATTACGAAATGCAGGAGCTTGGCTTCAACTATCGAATTAACGATCTGCAATGTGCGCTCGGGCTTTCACAGTTGTCGCGACTGCCCCAGTTTATCCGACGCCGCCAGGAAATTGTCGCGATCTACAACGAAGCATTCCAAGACATTGAATTTCTTCAGACTCCTGCGATTAGCCCGAATGTCGAGCCGGAGTTGGTCTCGTGGCACCTTTATTCGGTAGAAATTGATTTCGACTCGATTGGAATTTCTCGTAACGAGTTCATGATTAACCTCCGAGAAAAAGGAATCGGGACGCAAGTTCACTACATCCCTGTTTACTTACAACCATACTACCGGCAGCAATATGGTTACTTACCTGGCAAATGCCCAGAGGCCGAGGCCTATTTTTGCCGGGCACTGAGCCTGCCTCTCTATTCAGCGATGACTGACAATGACGTTCGAACCGTGGTGAACGGCGTGACCGACATGTGCGAGAAGGCGAATTCATGAAAATCGCAATCATCCCCGCTCGAGGTGGCAGCAAACGAATCCCACGAAAGAATATTCGTCTTTTTGCCGGAAAGCCGATCATCGGATACTCGATTGAAACGGCGATTGGCAGCGATCTCTTTGATGAGGTAATCGTTTCGACGGACGATCAGGAAATAGCAGATGTCGCTAACTTCTTCGGTGCTAAGACCCCCTTTTTGCGACCGAAAGAACTTTCAGGCGATCACACGCCTACTCTTCCCGTGATTCGACACGCAATTCAACATTTTGAGACCGGAGCAGGTAACGTTCACTTGGCATGCTGTATTTATCCAACCGCTCCGTTTTTGAGTACGGAAAACCTAACCGCTGGCTGTCGCTTGTTAGAGCATGACCGACATGCCGAGTTCGCTTTTTCAGTGACGAGCTTTTGCTTTCCTATTTTTCGATCACTTAAACTCGAAGGCGATCGCGTTAGCATGTTATGGCCGGAGCACGAAGCAACCCGATCCCAAGATCTTCCTGAAGTATTCCACGATGCCGGGCAGTTTTACTGGGGCACGCGCGATGCCTTTCTTCATGCCAGCGGAGTGTATTCCGCGCACGCAAAGGGAGTTGTCCTACCGAGACATTTGGTGCAGGACATCGACACCGAAGAAGACTGGGTACGCGCCGAACAGATGTTTTTCGCACATCTCGCAACGCTGAAAGGAGACGACGCGTGCTCCTGATCCGCGCAGATGCCAGCGTTACGATAGGAACAGGCCACATCATGCGATGCTTGGCACTTGCCCAGGCATGGCGAAATCGCATTGGTCCCGTAAAGTTCCTTTGCGCGTGTATACCCGACAATCTTTTGAAACGGCTGAACGACGAAGCGTTCGAAGTTGTTACTTCGGATACAGTGCCTGGAAGTGACGACGACCTAGATCGCTTACTGGAAATCCAAGATCAGGAAGCAGCAACTTACCTCATGGTCGACGGCTATCAATTTGATGACAATTTTCAAACACATTTGAGCACCAGCACAGCTCGCACCCTCTTTCTTGATGACTACGGACACTGCAAGCGATATGATGCGGATTGGATCTTGAATCAAAATTTGGGCGCCGACTCCAGCTTCTACGACAATCGCAGTGAACGTACAAAACTACTGCTTGGAAGCTCTTACGCACTACTTCGCCAAGAATTTCTTCGCTTAGGTGGCCAGTCGTTTTATTTGAACTCTCCCATTGAGAACGTACTAATCACCTTGGGTGGCAGTGACCCGCAAAACCTGACGTTGTCAGTTCTCACGGCATTAACTTGCCTCAAGTGCCGCCCTCTAAAAGTACGTGTAGTTCTTGGAGCAGGTAATCCTCACTCGGAAGAGTTTTCAAACATCGTCGATTCGATCCACGAAATCGAAGTTCTAACCAACGTTTACGACATGGCATCGCTTATGCGATGGGCAGACATCGCGATCTGTAGCGGCGGTAGTACAAACTGGGAATTTGCTTATTTTGGAACTCCCAGAGTTGTTTTAATCCAAGCCGACAATCAAGTGGCAGCGACGCAAGAATTAGAGAAAGCAGGCTGTGTTCAACTTATCGATGCTCGCAAGTCACTTGATCTAGACCGATTGATGACACAGTTCTACTCACTTGCGAATTCTTCTTCCTTGATTCACAAGATGTCTAATGCCAATAAGTTACTTGTGGATGGGCAAGGCGTTAATCGTATTTTGACGCAGATCTACCATGGTGAAGTGCCGCTTTGAAATAGGGATAGATGAGCTGATGACCAGTTCGACTCCAAGATCCATTGAATTAGTTCCTTTGCTCCAAATCGTCCCGGAAACGCAGGATAAAGTAAGGCACATCCGAAACGAGCAAGGCGTAAGAATATGGATGTTTAGTGACCATATCATCACAGAATCAGAGCATCGCGCGTGGCTGGAAGGCCTACAGTCCAATTCCAAACAAATTGTTTTTGCCATTTTAGATGACAACCAGGCTCCATTAGGGGTCGTAAGTATCAACGCATTGGACCGGGTTCACCTAAAGTCGGATTGGGCATTTTATTTGACTGGGGATTCCAGAGGTGGAATGGGAGCTGTAATTGAATTTGCGTTCATTGACTTTGCGTTCCAGGTACTTGGGCTTGAGAAGTTGAACTGCGAAGTTCTCGAAGGGAACAATGCTGTTGTCACTCTTCACAAGAAGTTTGCGTTCGCTGAAGAAGGCTTTCGAAGATCCAACATCAAAAGAGATGGAGAACGCCTTGGGGTTCATCTCTTGGGACTTCAACAGAATGAATGGAATGCCAACAAGAATTTAATTTATGATAAGTACAAATCACTCTTTGACCGATTCAAGGTCACCATTCGCTGGACTTCTTCTTGAAAGAATTCAATAACGTCCTGTCCTCCCACCCACGTTCCCCGGATGCGTTGACGACCGCCGCACAACGCCTTGGGAACCCAGGTTGGACTTTCAGCAGCGGAAGTATTTACAGTCGTCCGAGAAATTTGTTAGCCGCGAGTGGAGTGTCGGTCCATGAAATCAATTTCCAAATTACTGAGTAACGAACGCGATGTTTCCAGCGGCGCATACATCATCGCGGAATTGTCAGCAAACCATCATCATCGGTATGAGCGAGCCGAACAATTGGTGCACGCGGCTCATCAAGCAGGTGCGGATGCGATTAAGTTGCAAACTTATACCGCGGATACCATGACCATCGACTGCCCGAACGATGTGTTTCAGATTGGTGAAGGCACCATCTGGAAAGGGCGACGGCTATACGACCTTTACCAGGAAGCCTACACCCCCTGGGACTGGCAGCCGAAGCTCAAGACGCTTGCCAACGATCTGGGCATGGAGTGTTTCTCCTCGCCATTCGACAGCTCATCAATAGATTTTCTTGAAGAAATGGACGTCCCTTGCTACAAGGTCGCTTCTTTTGAGCTCGTGGATACCGGACTACTGAAAAAAATTGCCCGTACCGGGAAACCGGTCATCATGTCGACGGGCATGGCCGCGCTAGGGGAAATTGAAGAAGCCCTGGCAACGCTACGTATCGCAGGCTCTGGACCGATTGCTTTGCTGAAGTGTACCAGCAGCTATCCTTCCCCACCGGAAGAAATGAATCTGCGCACAATACCACATATGGCAACCGCATTTGGAGTACCGATCGGCTTGTCCGATCACACGCTGGGAATTGCCGTTCCGGTCGTCGCGGTAGCGTTTGGTGCCTGTATTATCGAGAAACATCTAACTCTGTCTCGTGATGAGCCAGGCCCCGATAGTGCTTTTTCTCTCGAACCTCATGAGTTCAAGGCAATGGTCGAGGCCGTCCGCGTCGCTGAGAAGTCAATGGGAACGGTAAATTATGCTCCTACTTCACGAGAGCATGTGAGCCGAACATTTCGCCGCTCTCTATTCGTCGTCAAAGACATAAAAGCAGGTGAACCATTTACCTCAGAGAACGTTCGATCAATTCGTCCGGGCCACGGACTCGCGCCGAAATGGCTGGATGTGGTTTTAGAGTCCAGAGCATCGGTCGCCCTAGAAAGAGGGACACCGCTTCAACTGCATGACGTGAACTTTCCGGGAGTACTAAAGTGAAAACCCTATTCATTCCCCTGATACCCACGATGGCACTTCACTTTGCTACCGATTTGGAACTGATTGAGCAACACATTGAGCAAGGCAAGGAAGTTGAGGTACTGCTTTGCAACTCTGAACTAAAATCGTGTGACATCAATTACACGCATGATCAAGTTCAATGCGATCATTGCATGGCAATTCGTAAAAAGGGGTTTCGTCTCATCGAACCATCCCTGAAAGTCCGACGATTCTCAGAGTTGCCTGGTTGGTCCGCGCCAGTTGATTTAGCAGAGCTTGATAAGTGCAAAACACTGACTGATTTGTTGCAATGGAAAACGCCTACCTTTGACGTCGGCATGGCACTTGCTTCTTCACTAGTCACAAAAACGCGTGATCCATTTCCGGATATTGATCAGTATAGGTCCCTTCTCAACCCGCTTGCTGACGCCAGCCTTAGAATTCACAACACACTGCTTAATATACTTTCCACGGAAGAGATCGAAGCCGTTTACATTTTCAACGGCAGATTTGCTACTCTTCGCGCAACCGTCCGTGCGTGCGAAAGCAAACACATAAAGTATTTCACTCACGAAATTGGAAGAGACCGGAAGCACTACGCCCTATTCGCCAACTCGCTTCCTCACTCGATTACAACCTTTGAAAGCTCGGCACGCGATCGATGGGAACAGGCGTCACCGAATTCAAGAGAACAAATTGCGAGAGAATGGTATGAGAAACGTTGCGAAGGAAAGTTAAAATCGCGTTTCAACTTTGTAAAAGAACAGACGTCAGGCCTTCTCCCTGATAACTGGCACTCTGTAACTGAACGTCGCATTGCCGTTTTTCCATCGTCGGAAGATGAGTTTGTTGCGATCGGCAAGGAATGGTCAAACCCACTTTTTTCAACACAAAATGAAGGCTTGCGAGCGATCGCAGATGCGATCCGAAGGCACCGCTTACCAATCCATTTATTTATTCGATGCCATCCAAACTTAATCACTGCACATCCTCGTCAACTCCAGGAATTCCAATCATTGCAAGGTGACGGTGTCACAGTTATCCCCCCTGAAGACAAGGTGTCCACCTATGACATGATGAAGAACGCTGACTGCACGCTCTCTTTCGGGTCTACTGCTGGAATTGAGGCGACCTACTGGGGTCGCCCCTCAATTCTTGCAGGGCGATCTTTCTATACCAATTTGGGTGCAACGTACAATCCAAATACACTGGCCGAACTGATCGCATTGTTGCAAGAGGACCTATCAGCAAAGCCCGTCTCTGGTGCACTGATCTATGCCCACGCTCTTGCGACAGCTGGAATATCTTTCAAGCATTTTGAACCACACCCAGGCGGCAGGGGCAAGTATCGGGGAAGATTCATGAACCCCGGATTATTGGATTACTTGCGAGAAGGTGACTTGATTCAAATTGCACGGCGCGGACTAAAGATAGCCCATAAGACGATTTCAATGCAAAGTAAGATATCGAAAAAGGTCTTAGAGGACTAATGACAATGTTAAGTGATCATACAACAAAGCCCCCGATGGTTAGCGTTGTCATCCCTGTTTTCAACGCCGAACTTTACTTGAAACGTGCCTTAGAAAGCATGTTGTCTCAGACGCTGAATGAAATCGAGATCATTTGCATCGATGATGGATCGACGGATGACAGCCTAAAGATATTGCAGGAATTCCAAGCTGTCGATGATCGTTTGATTGTGGTTTCCCAAGCAAACGCTGGAGCGGCGACTGCACGTAATCTTGCTATCGAAATGGCTCGGGCTGAATTTGTGGCAACTTTAGATGCCGATGACTATTGCTCACCTCATCGATTGGAAACGCAGCTTGAGTTTCTACAGCGCAATCCGGAGTGTGTCGCGGTGGGCTCATTTGCAGAAATTGTCGATGAATACGAACGATCAATCACTGTAGTCACGACCCCAACCGAGCATTCAGATCTTGATACTCGAGCGTTTAAGTATGGCGAATGTGCGATGTGCGGCCCGGCCCTAATGTATCGACGAAGTGCTCTTATCCAAGTCGGCGGCTACCGGGAACAGTATAATTTCGTAGAAGATTTTGATCTCTTCTTTCGGCTTGCAGAAGTTGGCAAATTAGCTTGTCTTCCAGATGTGCTTTACTACTACCGCCAATTGCCCACAAGCATCTGTCGGACGAAGAAAAAAGAGCAGCGTATTCTGATTGAAAAGTGTATCCAAGAGACATGCCAACGGCGCGGATTAGGCCTCGATAAGAAAGCGTCACTTCCGAGGTTTCTGCCGTATGAGATTTCCACCTCGCGACACTACGTAAATGTCGCCGTTCAATCCATTCTCGGAGGAAATCCTAAAACAGCCCAAGCGAATGCGTTTCGGGCTTTGCAACACCAGCCTTGGCATCCGTTTCCTTGGGCCGCTTTCGCATTGTCATTCATGCCAAGCAGCGTCACACGCTCCTTAGTACAGAACGTGTTCGGTCGGGATGTTTAGCGATGCTGTAATAGACCTTTTCCAGGTCGTTAATAACTTTTCCCAGCGAAAACCGATCCTGAGCAAGGCGACGAGCATTTTCTTGACATGAAAGTCTTTTTCGATCGTCGCCCAACAGCAAGCGAAGGCGACTCGCAATGGAGCCAACGTTCGTATCGGCGATGTACCCGGCATCGTATTCTTCGATTTCAGGCACATTGCAATATAGCGTTAACAACATCGCCAAACCATATCCAAGCCCCTCAATCACGGCGTTGGGTAAACCTTCGGAATGACTCGTAAGCGCGAAAATATCCGCAGACTGCAGAGCCTTTGTTTTTTCTTCTCCGCCGATGAGGCCGCTGAATCGAACGCGTTGCTCAAGTCCGAGCTTCTGCACGAATTTTTTTAGTGTCGCCTGAATCCCTTCGTCTGGCCCGGCAATCATCAATTGGGCATTCGGAAATTCATCGCTGATTTGATCGAAGGCATTGAGAAGTAGGTCGATTCCCTTAATCGGTGATATCCTTCCCATGAACAGAATTACGATATCATCGTTGGTATATCCCAATTGTTGGCGAAGTCCCATTTTAGCTTCGCGGGTATCGATCGGCGGCAACGAGAATCCATTGGGAATCACAGCGATTCGTTCCGGAGACACGCCCCACTGCATCAGCGTGTCGCGTTCGTATTGCGAGACGGCCTGACAAACGGCCGCTTCTCGGACAATCCGATTCTCATAGAAATATCGAAAGAGTTTCTTCTCGAACGATTTGATCTGCATTCGCTTGGGACACAGCGCCCCCTCGGCGTTGTAAACGTAGGGAACGCCGGCCCGCTTGGTCAGTTTCCTTACCATGTCATTAGTTAGCGTGAGGCCAATATTGGTTTGAACAACATCCGTCCCATCAAGGATCTCGCGCAAAGGGCGGCGAATGCTTGGCGTGTAATAGGGGGGCATTCGATGGTGCGGAGAGGTCGATGCATAGTAGATGTGATAGCCTTCGTTCTCGATCCATTCGTTGCGTCGGATGTCTTGCGGTAGCTCGATGTCTGTTGTTATTACACGGACTTCATGTCCACGTGCAGCAAGCTCCCGGCATACGACTTGTGCCTGAACAACTGGGCCACCAAATCGAAGTGCTTGTAGCGGATAAGGGATAACTTTGGCAATCTTTAACGGACGATCCACAATGCAACCTTGAGAAAATTAATCGATCGAAAGCGTGACTCGAAGCGAGCGTACTAACCTAACGGACAAGCGACGGAGCAATGTAATCCCTTAGTTTAAGAAGCCCCATCTATGTATTTTGTTAAGTGTCTGGCAAGAAACGGTTAACGCGAAAGCAACCGAATCCCCAGGAGCCTGATCGGACACTTCGATGTTTTTACTTGCCAAACCCCCTCGGAACTTGGCACACTTGAGCATTGAAAGGCATTAATGGCCTTATTCTTCGGCCCTAAGGTCGGACACCTGCCTCACGAGTCGTTCGATGTTGCTTCTAGTTCTTCGATTTATTCCAGTTTTCTGTCTTCTCGTAGTGCTAATTCTATGCGGCAGGACGTACGCTCAGAGAGCATCTTCGCCGCAAGATTTCTTCGAGAAATCGGTCTCTCCGATCCTTACAACTCACTGCGTCACATGCCACAACGACCAAACCCCGAAAGGAGGGTTTTCGCTATCGAACAGCCAAGCAGCCCTACGCGGGGGGGACAGTGGTGAGTCGATTGTTCCTGGTAATCCTGAATCAAGTTTTCTGCTCGATTACATCACAGGCGATCCACCCGAGATGCCCAAAGGCGGCCCATCACTATCGAAGCAAGAGATTACCAGCATTCAACAATGGATTGCCGAGGGAGCCTCGTGGCCCAAAGGGCTTCGGTTAGAAGTCAAAGACGACTGGTGGTCTCTAAAAACGCTCAAGAGACCACCAGTTCCAGAACTTCCGCACGAATCGCAAGCTTGGGTGAGAACCCCTATCGACGCGTTCATCTTGGCGCAACTGCTCGAACAAGACATGACTTTTTCCCCGGAGGCAGACTCAAGAACGCTTGTGCGTCGTTTGTACTACGATCTGATTGGCCTTCCACCAACCCCTGAGGATATGCGCCGATGGACTTTGAGACTCAATGACGGAGATAGTGGTTATCAACAGTTAGTCGAGCACCTATTGGCCTCTCCTCACTACGGCGAACGCTGGGCAAGACACTGGCTAGATGTCGTGAAATACGCGGACACTTGCGGTTACGACAAGGACAAGCTTCGCCGAAACGCATGGCCCTATCGCGACTACGTTATCCGGTCGCTGAACGACGATAAGACGTACGCACGCTTCGTTGAAGAACAAATCGCTGGCGATGCCCTTTTTCCCGGCGAGAACGATGGCATTCTGGGACTGGGTTTTGTCGCGGCTGGTCCCTGGGATTTTATTGGTCACGTCGAGGTGCCTGCCAGCAAGATCGATGGTAAAAATGCTCGCAATCTCGATCGCGATGAGATGGTCTCCAATACGCTCAATACTTTCTGCAGCGTGACTATTCAGTGTGCCCGATGCCACGATCACAAGTTCGATCCGTACACCCAGCAGCACTACTACGGTCTGCAAGCTGTTTTCGCAGCCGTTGATCGGGCCGAACGTCCATACGACACAGAACCCAAGGTAGAGAAAAAGCGATTGCAGCTTACTCAAGAGAAGCAAGCCGTCCAGAAACTACAAACCAACCTACAACGAGAAATGGCTGCGGACGGAGGTGAACGCCTCTCCGAATTGCGTGCTCATATTCAATCGCTCAGACGACAAGTAACGCCGCGAACAACCGTGCCACAACATGGCTACCACAGTCATATCGAAAAGACGGCCGATCAAACGAAATGGGTGCAAATTGATTTAGGTAGTCCTATCGAGATTACCAAGCTCGTCTTGCACCCCTGCTATGACGACTACGCAGGCATCGGCCCCGGTTTCGGCTTTCCTGTACGATTTAGGATCGAAGTAGCAAATGATGCCGCTTTTAGCGATTCTCAAATAATTGCCGATGAAACCGCCCTGGACTATCCCAATCCACTCTTGGCGAGCTATGAAGTAGAAATGCCCGTCACGGCAAGATTTGTTCGCATCACGGCGACTAAGCTTGCCCCGCGCCAGAACGATTTCATCTTCGCGCTCTCCGAAGTGGAAGTGCTTGATGCGAGCAGCTCAAACTTAGCTCGAACCGCAGCGGTTACATCGTTAGATTCCATCGAAGCCCCGATTCGATGGCGACAGGCAAACCTAATCGATGGTTATTGGCCGCAAGCAATTTCTGACGATGCCTCGAAAAAGCTGTTTGAAACAAAACAATCTCTCACCAAGCTTGAGGCACGAATCGAAAATCCAGAACGCCTTACGCAGAAGTCGGAGCTTGAAAAGCAAGTTCAAGCGATCGATGCCCAGTTAAAATCGTTACCCACCGGTAAGATGGTTTACGCAGCGGCCACGCACTTTCCCCCGCAAGGTTCGTTTAAACCTACCAAAGGTGAGTCGCGCGAAGTTCATGTTTTACATCGCGGAAACGTAACCGCCCCTCGTGCGGAAGCTTTTCCAGGTACCTTGCCGTTACCTGGAAAAGAGGACTTTCAATTCACTCTTCCGACGGCCCACGACGAATCGGATCGCCGCGCGGCACTGGCCAAGTGGATTACGGCCCGCGATCATCCGTTAACCTGGAGAAGCATCGTCAATCGAACATGGTATTACCATTTCGACCAGGCCATTGTCGGATCCCCCAACGACTTCGGACGCATGGGACAAATACCAACGCATCCACAATTGCTCGATTGGCTTGCCGTCGAGTTTCGAGACCATGGTCAGTCCTTCAAGCATTTGCATCGACTAATCGTCACTAGTAGCGTTTATCGCCAGTCGTCCCGACACCATGAAGTGCACGCAACCAAAGACAGCAGCAATCAATACCTATGGCGAATGAACCGTCGACGATTAGAGGCCGAAGAAATTCGTGATTCGATTCTTTCGGTAAGCGGAATGCTGGACAAGTCGATGGGTGGACCGGGGTTCTTTGCCTTTAAGCTCGAAAAAGAAGCCCATTCTCCTCACTACGAATACCGCAAATTCGATCCTCGCGATCCTGCAACTCATCGACGTAGCATCTATCGATTCATCGTCCGTTCACAGCCGGATCCCTTTATGACCACGCTCGACTGCGCCGATTCATCACAAAGCACCCCTAAGCGGAGCGAAACACTTACGGCGCTTCAAGCTCTGTCCATGCTGAACAATCCATTTCAGTTAGTCATGGCAGAAGAGTTTGCTAAGCGACTTCAGAACGAAGCTTCAACGCTCCCCCAACAGATCGATCGTGGCGTCCAATTGACACTCGGCCGTAAACCAACCAACTTCGAGCAAGATAAGTTCGCCGAATTTGCTCAGGAGCATGGGCTCGCCAATTTATGCCGTGTGCTCATCAATCAAAGCGAATTCATTTACCTCGATTAACCTCAGAAATACCCATGTTTCCTTCCCGACGCGAATTCTTGCAGCAAAACGCCTGGGGCTTTGGCGCACTTGCTTTATCGTCGCTGTTGTTACAAGACGAAGCGAGTGCTCGCGATGGACAGGATGGCGTACTTCCGACACTTCATCACCCACCCAAAGCGAAACGTGTTATCCAGCTATTCATGAGCGGAGCGGCAAGTCCGATCGATACATTCGATCACAAGCCGCAACTCGAGAAGCACCATGGCGAAGAATCTGATTTTGGCGAGCACGTCGAGGCCTTTCAAAATGGCCTCGGGCCGTGGATGAAGTCTCCCTTCAAGTTCAGGTCCCACGGTCAGTCAGGCAAGAAGCTCAGCGAGGTCGTCGCACCTCTGGGAACATGCGTTGATGACATCGCTTTTATTCATAACATGGTCGGCAAGAGTGGCGTGCATTCTCAGGCAACCTATCTGCAAGCAACCGGTTTCGACACACCAGGATTCCCAGGTATGGGCGCTTGGGTCAGCTATGGACTGGGAGGCATCAGCGATAACTTGCCGGCGTTCGTGGTGCTTCCCGATCACCGTGGCTTTGCCAGCAATGGCCCTAAAAATTGGGGGAGCGCTTTTCTGCCGGCAAGCACCCAAGGCACCGCGATCTTCCCACAGCGTGTGAACCCGATTGAAGATTTGACACCGAATTCTTCGTACACTTCCAATATGGGTGACGACGCCAGCCTGCAACTTCTCGAGCAAATCAATGGACGCTATCAAGAGCAGCGTCCTGGCGATTCAAGGTTGGAAGCTCGTATCCGAAGCTATGAACTAGCGGCGAAGATGCAACTGAGCGCTCCTCAGGCTTTGGATATCTCGAACGAACCAAACCACATCCTCAAGATGTACGGGCTCGACCGGATGGGAGCAGAGTATCCTTCCGAGATCAACGCCCCAGAAGAAATTGAATACTTCGGCCGCAAGTGTCTTATCGCGCGACGTCTGATTGAGCGTGGCGTTCGATTCATCCAAATTTGGTCTGGGAACGACAACGGTTTCCCTCGTCGCAATTGGGATAGCCACGAGGATATCCGTCGAGACCATGGCCCTTTGGCCACTGGCATGGCGGTCGGTACCGCCGCACTTATCCAAGATCTTAAGCAACGTGGATTGCTCGACGACACGATTATCCTCTGGACGACCGAATTTGGCAGGATGCCTTCGACCCAGGGAAGTAAGGGACGCGATCACAATCCGTACGTTTTCACCAATTGGCTGTGCGGTGGTGGTATCAAGCCAGGCATCACTCACGGCCAATCAGACCAATGGGGATACAAGCCACTCGACCGCAATCTCCCCACCCATGTCTATGATATCCATGCGACGATACTTCACTTATTGGGGATCAATCACGAGAAACTAACCGTCCGCCACAACGGCATCGATCGCCGATTAACGGACGTTCATGGACATGTCATTCGCGATATCATAGCGTAGCCGACACATTTCTCATCCAAATTTCAAATTAGCACATTGGGCGGTTGCTTATTTTCCAGGTACAATAAAAGTACCTGCCCCCTGCCCTATCTCAGTGACCCTATGAAAAGAATCCTTGTCATAGCCCTTGCGTTGGCATTTCCATGCTTGGCTCTTAGTGAAGAGATCGACTTCGCGCATCAAGTAGCCCCTTTGCTAAAGAAGCAATGTGGCAAATGCCACAGCGGCACACAAAAAGAAGGGGGTTTCTCACTTAATACGCGTGAGTTACTTCTTGCTGGGGGCGAATCAGGAGAAGCCGTTGTCCTTCGAAACGCAGATCAAAGCGTACTGATCGAGCGGGTCACGTCGGACGATGAATTCACTCGAATGCCACCTGACGGGGATCCTCTTACCGCAGACCAAGTTAAGCTCTTGCGGCGTTGGATCGAATCGGGCTTATTCTGGGAGCCAGGCTTCACGTTCGGTAAAAAGATTTACGAGCCACCCCTGAAACCACGTCGTCCTGAATTGCCGCCAGCTATCGCAGGTCGCACCAATCCGATCGACAGGATTCTTGATGCGCAGCTGACTGAGCAAAACATGTCTCCCTTAGAACCAATCGATGACGATGCCTATCTGCGTCGCGTCTATCTGGACTTGATCGGTGTACTCCCGACACCGAAAGATCGCAAAGCTTTCCTGCAAGATTCATCTCCAGATAAACGCTCTCAGTTAGTTCAAACCTTGTTGGCTCGAGATGTTGATTATGCGGAACACTGGCTTACCTTTTGGAACGATCTACTCCGGAACGACTATGCAGGCACCGGATTCATCACTGGTGGTCGAAAGCAAATCTCTCGGTGGTTGTACGACGCTCTTGTCAACAATATGCCATACGACCAATTCGCTCGAGAACTAATCGCCCCGCCCACACCGGAAAGCTCTGGGTTCGCCCAAGGCATCAAGTGGCGTGGGGAAGTCAGCGCCGCCCAAACCGTTGAGGTCCAATTTGCCCAGAACGTTGGACAGTCTTTCCTTGGCATCAACTTGAAATGCGCCTCGTGCCACGACAGTTTCATCGATCGCTGGAAACTCAAGGACGCCTATGGCTTAGCCGCGATCTACTCCGAGCGATCTCTCGAACTTCACCGCTGCGATAAGCCCATTGGCGAAACCGCAGAGGCAGCGTGGCTCTTTCCTGAAATAGGACAGGTCGATGCATCCGCACCTCAATCGAAACGGTTGCAGCAACTCGCCGATTTAATGACTCACCGCGAGAACGGCCGATTCACGCGCACGATTGTCAACCGTCTGTGGCATCGAATGATGGGGCGTGGAATCGTTCATCCGACCGATGCTATGCAAAGCCCACCATGGAACGCCGACCTGCTCGATTTCCTGGCCGAACATCTCGTTGAGAATGATTATGACCTCAAACAAACTTTGCAACTGATTGCCAACTCTCAGGCTTATCAAACGCAAGCCGAGCGAGTCGCGGATAAAGCGGATCCCAATAGTTATCAGTATGCAGGCCCCCGCAGCAAGCGAATGACGGCGGAACAGTTTGTCGATTGCGTCTGGCAGGTGACCGAGACTTCTCCAAGTAAATTTGATGCTCCTGTTATCCGGGGCAACCTAACCTCAGACCCGAATAGTAACGTCAAAATCGTAGGTAAATGGATTTGGAATCAATCTGACGTAACCCAGGTAGCGACCGGAGAAACGATCACGCTGCGAAAGCGATTTGAGCTTTCGCAGGTACCTTCAGATGGATTTGCATTGGTAACCTGCGACAACGAATACACACTCTTCATCAATGGAAAGAAGCTTGTTTCTGGCGATAATTGGATGGAGCCAGACTTGGTACGACTTACCTCGCTGAAAAAGGGTACCAACGAAGTCCTTATCATGGCAAAGAATGCTGGCAGCGGTCCCAATGCGGCTGGGTTGTTTTTTGAAGCACGTTTCGCAGATCAGGTCATTGCCTCGGACGAAACCTGGCAATGGACAACCCAAGTCCCCAGTAACTCTGGCAAATTTGAGAAACAGCCCGATAATTGGAATACTACCTCCGTTGTGAAGGGACAGGAGGTATGGATGGGACGCCTTAGACCGGCCATGGCTCGACTGCTTTCTCAGGGAATCGACGGCCAGCGTTATCGGGTTCGGGCTTCGCTTTTAAAGAGCGACTTTTTGATGCGTTCGCTAGGCCGTCCTAATCGAGATCAGGTTGTCAGTGTACGACCTTTAGAGCTGACCACACTTGAAGCAATCGACCTCTCAAATGGTGAAGCTCTGGCAAACACGCTACGTCGTGGGGCAAAGCAACTGAATCAACGCGAATGGAAGTCACCTCAGCACTTTGTCTTGTGGTTGTATCACTTCGCGTTGAGTCGAGATCCGACGGAAGCCGAACTGGCAACGCTCGCGGACTCCCTCGGCCCGGAGATGTCCACCCAAGCGATGGAGGATGTCCTCTGGGCTGTTTTCATGCTTCCAGAATTTCAACTTGTTCACTAAGTTAGGGTTCCCCATGGACCGCGCACAAGTACGACGACAATTCTTAAAGCAATTGGGCGCCGCGTCGACAGCGACCATGATGGCCGGCGCGCCTCAACTGGTCACCGCCAACGATGCAGCGGTCGAGAACCCTATAGCAAAAGCCGATTCTTGTATCCTGATTTGGATGGCCGGCGGCATGGCTGCTCCTGACACGTTTGATCCCAAGAGGTATGTCCCGTTCGAGGTGGGCATGCCGGTAGCTGATATCGAAAGCACTTTTCCATCGATCGACACCAACGTCGACAACATCAAGATCTCGCAGGGCCTGGAAAACATCGCCCAGGTGATGGATAAGGCCACCTTAATTCGCTCGCACGTGCTACCAGACCTGGGAAGCATTCTCCACTCGCGACATCAATATCACTGGCATACCGGTTATGTCCCCCCGCAAACGGTTGCCTGTCCGCATATCGGGGCGTGGATGGCAAAGACCCTCGGTCCCTTGAATCCCGTGATGCCTGCGTTTATCAATATTGGCCAGCGACTGGAAGGAGTCGGCGAGCAGGAAGAGTTGAAAGCATTTACCACCGCTGGTTTCTTTGGCAGTGAATTTGGTCCAATGAACCTGCCTTACCCGGAACAAGCCGCGCAGTCGGTGCGTCCTCCGGAAGGGATGAAGTCCCAGCGGTTTGCCAATCGTAACAAACTCTTACAAAAGCTAATCGACCAGTCACCGCAACGCGACTTTATCGGGGACTTTCAGCGTGAATCGCAGTTACGCTCGATGGAGAACGCCTATCGGCTTCTATCCGCGAAAGAGCGTGAGGCCTTCGACATTTCGCTGGAGCCGAAAGCGTCTTACGAGAAGTACGATACTGGACGCTTTGGACGTGGATGCCTATTGGCCCGGCGCCTAGTAGAGAATGGCGCCCGTTTTGTCGAAGTAACCACCGAATACGTACCGTTTCTCAACTGGGACACGCACGCTAACGGTTTCACCACCCTGCAGAGAATGAAGCAGGAGGTCGATCGGCCGATCGCACAGTTGATTCTCGACTTGGAAAGCCGCGGGCTGCTCGATCGTACGCTCGTCATCCTGGCTAGTGAATTTAGTCGCGACATGATCATGGAAGGCAAGCCAGGCTCGAACGCTCGTGATCAAGCCACCGAAAAAGTCGATGTTTTAAAAGAGCTGAAGCACTACGGACAGCATCGCCACTTCACCGGCGGTTCATGCGTCGCCATGTGGGGCGGCGGTGTCAAGACGGGACACCTCTACGGCAAGACAGCCAACCAGCGTCCTTTCGTCGCGGTCGAAAACCCAATCTCAGTAATAGACCTCCATGCGACTATCTTCACGGCCATGGGCATCAGTCCCAAGACTCAATACGAAGTCGAACGCCGACCGTTCTACGCTACTGAAGACGGAAAAGGCAAGCCGGTGATGGACATCTTCGCTTAGAACGAGCATGGTTCTGATACTTTCACGAAGGTTTTTGCAGCCCGTAATCACCCGTCCACATGCGAAGTAATAGAAAGAGCCGCCGATCCAAGAGAATCGACGGCTCTATATTCTTGATTCATTCGTCAAAGCGATCCTAGTTCAGGATCGACTTCAGGCCACCGACGACAGCGTCGACCTTAAGGTCCTTGGCGGAAGCAGCAGCGAAGTTGGCCTTCACTTTGCCGCCTTGGGCGAGGATCACGGTCACTTCGGCGTTTGGATTGATTCCGTAATCTTCCGGGCCATTTTCAAATTCGTTCGGCAGCACGAAAGGAACGTTTTCGGCATTGGCGGTCTTGGCCAGCTTTTCAGCGGACGCTTTGGCAGCAGCCTTGTTTTCGCCGAGGTAGTTCACGAAAGTACGAAGCTGCTTGTCTTCGTTCTTAGCGATTGCTTCGTCCAGTTGTTTCACCAGATTCACGACCGCCTTGTCATCACTACGAGTGAAAATTATCACCTGAGGGCGACCGCCGTTCTTACAGCGATAGCACAGGTTTTTACCAACTTCCACACCATCTTCGGAAGCACCGGCAAGCTTGGTCACGTAGAAAGCGCCGATCATTTCGCCTTCTTGCAGACCGCTTTTGGTTTCTTCTGCCATCAGCAGCGAAGAACCAGCCATCAGAGCGACCGCAGTCAGAGCCATTGTCAAAAATTTCATTGAGAGTCTCCAGGGACAAACCAAGGGAAAACAAAACGGGGAGGTAAACGGAAGGGATAGACGCCTAACTTTGAGCGTCGAGGTTGACCTGGGAGGATATTCCCTGTCAGATGCAGTATCCGCAATCCGGAGCCACGCTTCAAGTCTTTGAAATGATTATCCTATTGATTCCATAATTCTGTTATGTTGCTAACAAACCCCGAAATTGCCTGCCGGTTCTCCTCATTTTGAGCATCTTTTCGATGAACCTACGCCGCCTGACCTACCTCGGAATTGCTGTCTGCATCGCAAGTGTCCCAGTGCTAGCCGTTCCTGCTCAGCCACGCTCCGTCGAATACCGCTCGCCGGTCGATCTAGTTTTATTGAAGAACGACACTTGGTTAGTCGTCGCCAATCAAACATCGAACAGCGTTAGCCTGCTCGAAACAAAAAGTGGCAAAATCCTCGACGAAATCCTCTGTGGTGATCATCCCTCTGCCATCGTGGCATGCCTGGATGGACAACATATACTGGTCAGCTGTGCCCATAGCGGCCAGATCTCCCTCATTCAGGTTGAAGGGGGCAAACTAAATGAAATTCACACCATAGATGTTGGCTTCGAGCCTACCGGACTGACCGTTGCCCCCAATGGTAAGACAGCTTACGTAGGCCTAGTCGCGACCGGCGAAGTCGCGGAACTCGATCTAGTGCAAGCGAAGGTCGCCCGGAAATTTTCGGTTGGTGCCTGGCCCCGCTACCTTACCGTTTCACCTAACGGCGAGCGGCTGGCCGTTGGCTGCAGTGGCGAAAGTAAGATCGTCATTGTCGACCTGATCCAAGGAGAGATTGCTTACTCGTCGAAACTTTCCGGAGGGATCAACATCGGCCATTTGCAATGTTCGGCCGATGGAAAGTATGTCTACTTCCCCTGGATGATTTACCGCAGCAACCCGATCAACCGAGACAATATCCGTCGCGGGTGGGTCCTGGGAAGTCGCATAGGTCGCGTTCGTCTCGACAAACAGGAATACCGTGAAGCGATTACGTTGGATGTGCCAGGCATGGCGGTCGCCGATCCGCATGGAATCGTGATGGACAGTTCCAACAAACGACTCGTCGTTTCGGCAGCGGGTTCGCACGATCTATTGGTCTATCGACGAGACGATTTGCCCTGGGAAGGTGTTGGCGGTCCTGGCGACTTGATCGATCCCAAGCTGATGCAAGATCGCGATCTTTTCCAACGTATTGATCTCGGCGGACGCCCCATGGGTATCGCCATGGCTCGGGACGGTCGAACGGTTTACGTCGCCAACTACCTGAAAGACGCTATCCAAGTAGTCAATATCGAAGATCGAAGTATCCTTCGCGATATCCCCCTAGGCCAGCGACCGCGACCTTCTCAGGTACGCCACGGCGAAGAACTCTTCTACGATGCCCGACGAAGTCTCGATCAGTGGTACAGCTGCCACACGTGCCACTACAACGGCGGTGTGAATTCCAAAGCAATGGACACCTGGAACGATGGCTCCGCGCTGACGATGAAGACGGTCCTGCCACTGGAACACCTCGACAGAACGGGCCCTTGGACGTGGCACGGTTGGCAAGAAGATCTACACGATGCCATGCACAAGTCGTTCACCACAACTATGCAGGGGCGCCCGGCAAGTCCTAGAGAAGCCGATGCGATTCTGGCGTACCTGAAAACCGATCGTTCTCCGCCCAATCCATTTCGCGAGAAAGACGGTTCTTTAAACGAGTCAGCCATTCGTGGCCAAAAAGTCTTCGCCGGCACGGAAGCCAATTGCATCAGTTGTCACAACGGGCCTCACTTTACCGATGGTGAAATTCACGACGTAGGCCTGGGTTCGGAAGAGGACGAGTACCAAGGCTACAACACGCCCAGCTTGACCGGCATTTATCGCAAGGTCCGCTTTCTCCATGATGGCCGAGCTGGCAGCTTGGAAGAAGTTTTGTCGGACTATCATTCACCGGAAGAGGTCTCTGGAACCCGTGCGATGACCGAAAGTGAATTGGCGGATCTAATTTCATATTTGAAATCGCTGTAAGAAAGTGTTCTCGCCAGGAATTGAACCTGGTCCGACAGCTTCGGAAGCTGCCATGCGAATCCAGCACACTCACAGGCGAACAACGGGCAACCGAGGAGAGTCGAACCGATCACACCGATCTTGCAAGAATCAGTCGCCCCCATCAGCATGCAGGCCCAATTATGTAAAAGAAGCGGGTCCGGGAGTCGCACCCGACCGTCCAGGCTTATGAGGCCCAAATGAGCACTGGCTCACCCGCGTCAAAAGACAAGTAAAGGGGAGACTTGCACTCCCACTTCCCAAGGACACGACGTTCTAAGCGTCGCGCGTCTACTAAGTTCCGCCACTCGGGACATGTCAGCCTATCTGCCTGCAAGTCGGCATTCGATCTCAACGGTTCGATCAACCACGTCAGTTCCCGCTGTGAGCCGGTAAATCTCTAACTTGTCGTTGACCAAAACGGACGAGAGATTCAGAACGACATAGTTTTGTATTCGTTTTCGCAACCCAACCTTTCCCTGATGGGGAATGTTTCTCGGCACGATCAACCAGGCCGCACCTTCGGAGGACAATTGTTTCTGAATCGAAGTAAGTACTTGGCTCCGCGAGACACGGGTCAGCATATTCAAAACGTGATTGCACACGATCGTGTCGTAGCCACCTTTCGGCGACAATGGCCGATAGTAGGGATCGAACGCGTCCCAGCCAAAGCAATCTGCGTCAAAACCAAATCCACACCCATAGTCGAGCACACGTCCGCGAATCAAACTGGCCTCAACCAACCAATTTGCAGCGAAGCTAACCGACTGGCGTCGTATCGCTCCCCCTAATTCTTTGATAAATCTGTATCCACAGGAACACTTTAGCTTGGGCACATCCAATCCTTTTCTTACTGCCGTCAATAAGTGGGCCGTGAGGGAATTAAACCTCTCGTCGCCCACCTTGCTTCTTTTTCTGACGGAGGCATCACTGGGTTGGAACCAGCAGTGTTACCGTTACACCAAAGACGTATTTTCAAAAAGCTGTGAGGGTTGGAATCGAACCAACGACTTCCTGGTTCAGAGCCAGGCGATACTACCAACAGCGTCTACCTCGCATTGTTGTCAACAATAGACCAGAACTTGATGTTAAGGTTCGCTATAAATACTGACTTATTTCTTAGCGACTTTTCTACGAAAGTCGAACCCGCCTCGCCAGGCTAGGGCCTAGACTCTTTGCCGATCGGCCAAGAGCATGTTAACAGGAAAAGCTGTGGAGGCAGGAATTGAACCTGCGACAATGCGGTTAACAGCCGCCTTCCCGTACCAACACAGGACCCACCACAAGGTTGAAAAACAAGAGCGCCCAGTGGGAGTCGAACCCACACATCCGCCATGGCAAGGCAGTAGGCTGCCGCTACATCATGGGCGCTGATTATTCCGTTTCGATTACCAATGAACGCCGAGCCTGTTTTGACTCTCAGAGCACCGGGAGGGACTCGAACCCTCGTAGCCGCATTACGAATGCGGTGTCTTTGCCTCTGGACGACCAGTGCTTGTAACGGAAGTGGTAGCCCTGGGAATCGAACTCAGCGCGGCCTGAGTATCAGTCAGGCCTGGACGACCAGTCCTCGACTACCGTGGATCTGTATGGGCACAAAAAAAGCCCGGCGTCGTTTATGACACCGGGCTTGAATTAGCCGCTTCGGGAAAGTTCCCTATGTCATAAGCGCAGACGATGAGCCAGAGAACCGATACCTGTTTGCCCAGGCAATCGCTTACCAGCATCATTTGAATTTCGATCGTTGTGTATCACGATCAACATCGAAGGCTATTGCCTCATGCTCTTAAAACGTTTGAGCTTTTAACGTCTGTGTGTTTGGACCATTCACCCAGCCAATGGTTCGGTGAGAACTTTACATTCTTGAAAAAGAATCGGTGCATACCAGGCAGGGAGTGACTTGGCAGGTCTTTCGAGATTGAGATTTGAAGGCTAGCAAGATCACCAATCCTACTCACGCCACTCGAAGAACCCAAGCTTTTTCAAATCCCCTTCTAACGTTTGCTTCTCCTGCGTCGTTAAATCACGCCAAGGCAGTCGCGGCGGACCGATCGGCATGCCGACCATTTCCATGATGGCCTTCTGGGCAGGCAGCGCCGGGTAACGCACGAAAGCCTGAACCATTTCAACGGACAGCAATTGCAGTTCACGTGCCGCTTCGTTTTCACCCTGTCGGAACGCCTCGATCATGCGGCGGTAGAGTCCAGGTGCGAAGTTATAGGTACTACCCACGGCGCCGTTCGCACCTGCGCCGAGACCGCTAAGTAGCATCTCGTCACAACCGTATAAGAGATCGAACTTGTCAGCGAAATGCGCTCGACAGGCCTGAAATTCGTGGATTGATTGGGCCGTATATTTCACACCATTGAGCTCCGGCAAATCTTTCGCTGCTTGCGAAAGGAGTGCGTGCAGGTCGAAGTCCACACCCGTGATCCGTGGGATGTGATAGTAATAAAACGGCAGTCCCTGTGCCCCCTGCATAATCTCTCGAAGTGAGTCGAGGAGCAGTTCGATACTGGCCGGCTTGAAGTAGGTTGGCGGCGTTGCGCTGATCGCGTTAGCACCGATCTCCTGAGCGTGTTCGGCCAGTTCGCGTGACTCTTGCACACTGTTGTGCCCTACTTGAACAATGACCGGTATCCGTCCGGCAACGGCTTCAACAAATGCTTCAGCCATCTGTCGACGCTCACGGCCAGTAAGCGAAACACCTTCTCCAGTGCTTCCATTGACGTATAAGCCGGCCATGCCGGATGCGATCAACGTGTCGACCATCGTCCCGATAGGCTCTTGGTCAAGTTTTCCCTCAGCGGTAAAAGGAGTGAACGTGGCGGCGACCAGCCCTTCCAATTGCATGCGATCCGGCTCCTGAGATTTCGGCAGCGGCTCTGTCGTTTGGTTGCAGAACATTCCCGCTTTCATTGTGTCCGAGTTCATGGATTCTTCGCTTCCGATTTTGGCATGTTCAAGAGGAAAAGGGAAATTGTCTCATAGGGATTGTTCTCCCCGATTTCTGCCAAGCAGCCCACTTGCCCTTCACCCAGAGGCGCAAGACATGAATAGGCCGTATGGCTCGGGTAAAGGTTCTTCTTCCACGGCCAAGTTTTGTTATCGTCAAAACTGGCAAGCACCGTCAGGTTCCGGCGTTTTGCAGGATCGCGTGGACTAGAGAAAAGTAATATGCCGGAATTGTCAGTTGTCGGCCACTGGCAGCGAATCATACTGGCCTGACATACGGGGGAAATCAATTCGCGGGCATCGGAAATCTCAGACCACGTCTGCCCTCCGTCTGTGCTGACCGCCTGGGCTCGGCAGCCCTGTCCGCGATAAGAACGCATATCGATGACCATGTGCCCCTGATCGCCGATCTCGACTACCTGGCATTCGTTCATATTTGGTTGAATCGTGCCGCCAAGTTGCCATGACTTTCCGTGGTCGTCGCTGTAGATGACATGCGAGCCAAAGCCGTAACCTTTCTTATCCACTGAGGGATCAATCGCATAGCTATGGTCACATGGAATAACCAAGCGTCCCTTGTGCGGACCATGTTTCAGCTGAATGCCGACACCTGGGCCGGTAGCATACCAACCCCAGTCTGGGTTTTTGGTCGATTCGGTAATTTCGACCGGATCAGTCCAGGTTTTGCCATGGTCATCGGAGTGACATACCCAGACGGTCCGCGTTCCCTTCGCCTTCTTCAGCTTGATGGCTGACTCGTGATCTTCTCCTAGGTTGTGGGTCAGCAGCAAATGGATCCGCCCGGTCGTTTCATCCACCACCGGACAAGGGTTTCCGCAGGTATTATCTTTATCTTTCCAAACAACGACCTGATCGCTCCAGGTATTCCCATTGTCGGTCGAGCGTTTCATTACCAGATCGATCGCTCCAGTATCACTTCTCGAAATGCGACGACCTTCACAAAAGGCTAATAGCGTTCCATCTTGAGCTTGGATTAGCGAGGGAATTCGGTAGGTATCGTATCCATCTTTACCGCTTTTCCAAACGGTAATAGGCTGCCGTTCTTTCGCGAGACGATCAAGCTCATCGACAGTGAAACGTACCGAGACGACGGAGTTCTTTTCATCAGGCCGATATCCGACATAGGTCGTCGCAACGAAGGTTCCACCCGGTAGGCGTTCGAGACCGGGGTAGCCTGTATCGAGTGATCGACCGTGGTGCTCCAGCAAGCGAACCCTATACTGACCGGGCTTGCCAGCCAGGATATCGGTATACGTTCCAACCCAGATAACAAAGTGCCCGTAAGTTGGGCTCTTTTTGACGACATCTCGAAATGCAATGACTAGACGGCCCTCTTCGGTGTACCTGGCGCAGTGACGATCGCCGGTCAGGGCCGCATTCACTTCTTGCGGATCCGACCACGTTTCTCCTTCATCATCAGAGACCATCACTAGCGAGTTCAGTCGTCGAGCATTCTCCCGCATTAGGCACATAATCTGCTTCCCGTCAGGGGATCGCAGCAAAAATGGCTCGCACGGATTGGCTCCTTCAACAGCGGCCACCATTTGTTGGTTCTTCCAAGTTAGTCCGCCATCGGAAGAGATCGCTTGCCAGATCTGCAGCGGTGGGCGATCCAAGTCCCCTGCCCCGCGATGATAAATAGCCAAGTGCTCTGTGCCATTGTTTATTGGCAAGATCGTAATGGGCGCGACAATGCACTTCAGCCCGTTCTTCTGCATCGGCGACCACGTCTTGCCTTGATCGAGAGAAACCGACTGCGTCATGTCTCCACGACCGGCGAAGACGAACAGCCGTGCCGTGCCGTCGGAATCTACCAAGCGATGGAGACAGGGGCAGTTCTCGATATCACTCCAATTGCCGGGAACGTCAATCAGATCGCTCCAAGTTAATCCGCCGTCGTCGCTGCGTTTTAAAGGCCCACATCGCCCTCCATGGTTATAGGTCCATGCAGCGAAGATTGTTTTGCCATCCGGCATCAACAGTGTTGTGGGATGTCCCTGATAAACGTCCTTCGTTCCCCGAGCGACAACGATTTGGCGTGAGTCGTCATGGGCCAGATCGATCGTTGGAATCGTGATCTCATCGCTGAGCTTCTTAGGTAGCCAAGCTCCACTGCTGAGATCTCCTTCGATCGTAAACTCCTGGACGGTCATCGTCGAACGCCAAGGCCGCAAGCCAACCAAGCCGAGTGGTCCCTTCAGTGAGCCCTCGTAGACTTGCTTGCCATCTATTGAAATGTCTAATCGACCTCCGGCGGTCGTCAGTTCGACTAGAAACTTCTTCCCTGGCTGAAGGCTGGACTTCGCTGGAGCCAGAAATTTGGTTCCTCCGCCAAAGACAGGCCCCTGGACAAACAACTGATTGCCCGCCCCGTCAAACCCAAATTGGCTGCCGGGCCCTAGGGAAATCGATGCGGCTGTGTGGTTTAATTCATCGAGTGAAAGTTGAATCCGCACTTTGGCGTTAGGGCCTGTGATACCCCGCAACGCCCAGGCGACATTTCCCATTCCATTTCCCTGAAGGCCCTCCTTCTCGGTATTCCATGCCGGCCCGTCGTATCGCACTTGCTGTGCGACACCACCCTCGACGGCATGAAGTACCTCTGCAGATAGTGGCACGGAACAAAAAACGACGCTGAAAAGCACCGCACAACAGCTCGAGATTAAGTGGTATGGACGCATAGTCGGCAAGGATCTCTGAAAGAGTAAAGATAGGCAGAACTGAAGGAGCAACCCCCGGTCGGTGGTGTTCTGCCACCTTAGGCAAGTCTAATGTCTCGAATATTTATTTTCAACTCAAATAGAAATATTCCGTCGTTTTCAGGAAATAAATATTGCAATCTTTGAACCTCTCGATAATCTTAGAAGCATGGATAGTTCAACCACACCTCGCGTAATTCAGTTGGCCGATCAAATCATGGCCGACATTGCCGGCCGCGGCCTTCAATCGGGCGACCCCTATTTAGGTACAGCCGAGGCCGCGCGCATGCTGGGCGTTAGCACGACATCCGCCAATCGAGCGATGCAACTGCTAGTCCAAAGGAACATCCTCAGTCGACGACAAAAAAGGGGAACGTTTGTCGCTGATGGCATTCACGGTGAAACACAGCGGACCATCGACCGAGTGCATCTCGTTGTAAACAACACGTATCTCGCCACCGAAGGCATGATGGCCGATGGCGTGATCGTAGGAATTCAAAGCGTGCTTCCCCACGCCGAGATTGAATTCAATCACCTTCCCGGTAGCGATGATACCGCTTGGGTTTCAGAACTAATCGCGAAAACGGCCCGCTCGCGACAAGCCGAAGGCTTCGTTCTGGCCCGCTCGTCGCTTACCTCGCAGCGACTATTTCAAGCCAGTGGCCTACCGACAGTAATCTTTGGTTCACGCTTTCCATCGATTCAAGCACTGCCATCGATTGATCGTGATCATGTTGCATCCGGTCGGCTGCTTACCAAGTCTCTGGTCGAACAAGGCGTGAATAAATTAGGCGTACTTATGCGTAGCCAGGTCCTGCCAGGCGACCACTCGTTCATGGACTCGATCTGGCGCACGTCCGCCGAACTTGGGCTGTCACCGAATGACCTGACAATGCGGTTTTTGCCCACCGATGATCAAGCCATCCAGCATGCCACCCGTGATCTCGTTCACCAGCACGGCGCCAATGGGCTCATTTGTCGATCGCAACCTCTGGCCGAATCTGCTTCAAAGACAATCAAGGCCTCCAAGCAAATAAAGATCCAAGCGACGCCAATCGCTGTTTCTGACGTTTATAGCCGAAATCAGGCCAAGCTACCCTGGCTAACCATACGCACGGTTGATACTTCGGAATCAATCGGGGCAAAACTGGCCGAGATCCTGGTCGAGCAAGCTCACGGGAATGCCCCCGAGATTGCCATACGGCGTCTAGAAGTTCAGCTAAGCAATCCGTCAGCGTAACCACGCGATCGGAACGCTAGTCCTTTTCCATCATCCTTTCTATCTTCAGCCCCGAAGAGGTTACGTTATGCAAAAGCGAACCGGATTTACGCTCGTCGAACTCCTTGTGGTGATCGCGATCATTGGTGTTTTGATTGCACTTTTATTGCCGGCAGTTCAGCAGGCACGCGAAGCGGCTCGTCGGATGCAATGCTCTAACAACATGAAGCAACTCGCCCTGGGGCTGCACAACTATCACGATACCTTCGGAACGCTTCCGCCCGGGGCAATCAATGACAACAACCTCGGCTGGCATTCGTTCATTCTTTCATTCATCGAACAGAGTGCACTACACGATCAGTTCAATTTCAACGCAGGTGCCTGGAATGCTAGTACCAATAAAGAAGGTCCCAATAAGAACATCCATGGTTTGATCCAAATCGATATGTTCATGTGTCCCAGTTCGCCGCGTCTGCTTACCACCCATGGAAGCAGTACTTTAGGCGACGGACAAAAGACTTACACAACTCACTATTACGGTGTCATGGGCCCCTACGGAACCAATCCCGCTTCAGGTTCCACTTATCCGCATGAACCGAATCCCTCGGGACATGGGGGCTTCTGCGAAGGGGGAATGATGCTCTTGGACACTGGCGTCAAGTTCAGGGATGCAACCGATGGCTTGTCCAACACCTATGCACTCAGTGAAATCGGGGGTGACAACGGAAGCTATGCAAGTTGGGTTCGCGGTGTTCATGGCAATGGGATGGCTGCCGCCAAGAACGTTCGCTATGGCATCGGCCTACAGAACGAGTCAGGCGGGAACTTCAATAACATCAGCTTCAGCAGCGAACATCCAGGCGGCGCTATGTTCACCATGTCAGATGCCTCGGTCCGCTTTGTCTCTGAAACGATCGACTTCGAGGTTTATCAATCTGCGGCGAGCAAATCCGGGGGCGAGACCAATGGCCAGTAACTCTAAGCCTCAAAGTGATAATCGAATTCTAAAAGTGATGATCATGCCTCAAATCAGCTATTCCCTTGGCTTCCTAATATTTACGATTACCTTGCTGGCCAGTCTAACCGGATGCAATGGGAGCAATGAAAGCGCGACGGCCTTTCATGTTCGTGGGCAGGTCCAATTTGAGGGCAATCCGTTGCCTGCGGGAAGAATCTACTTCACCCCGGACGCTTCTCTAGGGAATCAAGGCCCCCAGGGAACTGCGACGATTGAAGATGGCATGTACGATACGGAGGACTCTCGTTTCGGTATCGTCGGTGGCCCTTATATTGTGAGGATCGACGGATACGACGGAGTTCAACCGTCCGATGATGAAGATGGCTTGTTTCCAGACGGACAAGTGATCTTTCGCGACTATGAAGTTAAGCTCGAGTTTCCGCAAGCCGATCACGTGGCCGATCTGGATGTCCCGGCATCGGCTTCCAAGCGAAAATAGCCATCTTTCTATTTCTTATTGCGCTGGTTTACTCGGCGACCTTTCTATTGCGGCCATTTAGTCCCATCCCTCTATTCCCGAACTTACGGGCGACTTCGACGATTAGAGGAAGCCCGAGGGCTTAATTGACTTCACCCTTATATTGTTGCTAATTGGCATATCCCCCGACAAGGCAATGTCAACTGACAATCGCTGAAGTTTCGAATGACTTGGGAATATCTTCTGTCTTAGGCGCCTCGGTCGTTGCCAGCTTCATCTCTTCTGCCTTAAATTAATAAAGGCTCTTGGATGTAGCGTATCACGATTCTGCATTGCGGAATCGTGTGACTATTCTCACTCAACGACTTTTCTGACAACTGCATGCGTATCGTCCATAAGTTGCTGTTAGCGACGGTTCTGCCTGCCCTGTTAATTTGGGTTGTTGGTTATTATGCGGTTGCGGTAAGCGAACGCAGCCTTAAGCAAGTGATCGAGGACCGATCGGCAGCCCGAGCGGCGGCCGTGATGGACGAAACCGATCGCGCCCTGCGATCCCATATCGCAAACCTTGAAGCGCTGGCACGCAGCAAACAGGTTCGTGAAACGTTGGCTGAGTCCAACGCAACGTTCGCCGAGTTGGCCGATCCCGCAGCGGAAGTCGAAAGCTTGGATCAGATTTGGCAAACCGGTGACATAGCCCAGCAGCAAGAACTACTTGCCGGAGTCATTGATAACGACCTGTCGCAAGAACTTCGCCTACGAAGCGAAAAGCTACAAGAAGCAACTGGATACGCTGTTTTCGGCGAAATTTTCGTTACGAACCGCTACGGTGCAATTGCGGCATTAACAAGTCGTACATCTGATTTCCGCCAGGATGACGAATCATGGTGGCAGGAAGCCGTTCAAAATCATATTTATGTGGGCGATGTCGCTTTCGACGATAGTGCTCATGTCTACTCGGTAGACATCTGTATTGAGGTTGAATCTCCTGATGGCAAATTGGCCGGAGTGATGAAGGCCGTCCTCAACATTCAAGAGGTCTTCAGTATCATTGATGGCCAGTCGCGAGCGGACACCAACGCCTACACTGAATTCTATTTGTTTACTCAGGACTATCGCATCGTCCGGGGACCAGCTGGACAGTCGGAACCTCTTTCAGATGGAAGCAAGTATTTTGAAGACCTTGAACAAGACTTCAAACAAAAGGGAATCATCGCGACAAGACATCGCCCTAATGGAAACGGCGAAGTCCTAGCCGCTTACGCTACTTCAGCAAGCGAAGGAGATCCGCGGCAAAACCTTCATTGGATCGTAATGGTTCAACAAGAAGCAGCACTCGTTTTCGCCCCCATTCATGCAATGCGGCAAAACATCTGGTCGCTGGCCTTATTTGCAACATTGCTCACATTGGCCGTGGCAGGGGGTTTCTCTTGGTCCTTATCACGGAGAATTCGCGAAATCACCGATGCATCTGTCGCCATCGGCGAAGGCGACTGGGAGGCTAAAGTTCCGGTACGTGGCAGCGACGAAGCGACTCAGCTTGCTCGGCAATTCAATTTAATGACCGATCAATTGACCGAAATGAATCGGCAACTTGTTTCCGCCAAGGAACAAGCCGAGTCGGCTAATCGCTCTAAGAGCGACTTCCTCGCCAATATGAGTCATGAAATTCGTACGCCCATGAATGGCATCATCGGCATGACGGAACTCCTGCTCAATACGGATCTAACGAGCGAACAGCGGGAATATCAAAAGCTTGTCCAGAGTTCGGCCGATGCCCTACTGGTCTTGCTAAACGACATTCTCGATTTCTCGAAGATCGAAGCCGGCAAGATGGAGCTTGAGGGCTTACCCCTCCGCCTGCGTGACACACTGGGCTCGACGTTGCATACGCTGGCCGGTAGGGCCTCGAAAAAAGGGGTGGAGTTGGCCGTTCGCATCTTGCCTGAAGTGCCGGACGAGTTGGCAGGCGATGCAGGTCGCTTACGACAGATTGTTGTCAACCTGGTTGGCAATGCCATCAAGTTTACCGAGCATGGCGAAGTCGTCATGAAAGTTGAGAATGAATCGTTCTCTGGCGACTCGATCACGCTCCATTTCTCGGTTCGTGACACGGGCATTGGAATCTCGAAGGAAAAACAAGCTCAAATATTCGATGCGTTCACCCAAGCCGACGCGTCAACAACACGGCAATACGGAGGCACCGGACTCGGACTGGCCATTTGCTCTCAGCTAACAAGAATGATGGGAGGTAAAATCTGGGTCGAGAGTGAACCAGGTACTGGAAGTATCTTCCACTTCACCGCAAAGTTTAAACGATCTGAAAAGCAACCTGATTCGAAACCCGCAGCGTTCGAAACACTGTTTGACCTGCGTGTGCTCGTCGTTGATGACAATTCCACTAATCGCATCATTTGCGAAGAGATGCTCCACAATTGGGGAATGAAACCAACCGTGGTGCCCAATGGGTTAGAGGCCCTTAAGGAATTGCAGCGAACATTCCAATCGGATGCCCCATATCAATTGGCTCTGGTCGATGTGATGATGCCAGAGATGGATGGTATCGAATTGGTACGACATATTCGGCAATTCTCCGATACCTCCTCTTTGACGATCGTGATGCTTTCGTCGGCCGATCGTCCCACCGACCCTGATTTTGCGCGAACACTCGGCGTGGCCGAATGCATCACCAAGCCGATTACCCAGTCGATGTTGCTCAATGGTATTGCATCGGCTATGGGCACGTCTCAATCCGATTCAGTGCACGGCAGGAAATTTGCGCCGGAACATTCTCAACGCTTTATTCCCCGCAATATTTTGCTTGCCGAAGACGGCGTGGTGAACCGTAAGGTCGCCCAAAGCCTTTTAGAAAATCGCGGTCATCATGTCACCTCCGTTGAAAATGGTCAATTAGCGGTCGACGCATTTCGAAGTGGCAGCTTCGATCTAATTCTCATGGATGTCCAAATGCCAGTGCTGGACGGGTTTGCCGCCACAGAAGAGATTCGCCGACTGGAAAAGGAAACTTCTCGCAAGATTCCAATCATCGCTCTCACTGCCCACGCCATGAAGGGGGATCGTGAACGGTGTCTTGAGGGAGGCATGAACGACTACGTCTCCAAGCCATTTCGTCCCGAAGAACTGTTCGCCGCAGTTGAGCGAGTTCGACCGGTCGTCATTCGTTCCCCGGACGTAAATCCAGAGACGGATCACCTCTCTGAAGACAATTACCTCCCATTTCATCCTGGAAGAGCACTCGAGAACGTAGGAGGCAGCGAAGAGATCCTTAATGAAATGATCGACCTTTTCACGACCGAGTGCCCCAAGCAACTGCACGAGATCCAAGCTGCGTTTGCATCCGGTGACAACGAGAAGTTCATCCGTTCCGCACATACGTTAAAGGGATCGGTCGCGTTATTTGCTGCTGACGAGGCCACCGCCTCCGCTCGACGTATCGAATTTATGGGGCGGGACAACGAACTGAGCGACTTTCAGGATGCGTGGAATGACTTAACTCAAAACGTCAATGAGTTGATCTCCGCGTTGAACAATGCGAAATCACATCGAGACAATCACTCCTCATGAGGCCTATTGCGCAGAGCATCTCAGACAACCATCGCATAGGATTTTTTGGGCCTCTGGGAATAGTCGCCACTTATTTCGCCAAATAGAAAACAACAACCTGTTATTTTGAGCCAAGCAAGACGGCCCTTGTCCCATTGAGACGAGAATAGCATGAGAGTACTTGTTGCCGAAGATGGAATGATGATGCGACGGATTCTCGTCCGGGCGCTCGAAGGGTGGAAGTACGAAGTTACTGAAGTCGAAAACGGCGCCCAGGCTTGGGAAGCATTCGAGGCCGAGCCCTTTCGCATGGTGCTGACCGATTGGGTCATGCCGGAAGTGGACGGTCTGGATCTGATTCGGCGGATTCGTTCTGCCAATTTGCCATTTTACGTCTATATCATCCTGCTGACCGCCAAGAGCGAGAAGGAAGATCTTGTGGTAGGAATGGAAGCCGGAGCCGACGACTTCCTGGTCAAACCGGTCGATCACAACGAACTACGCGTTCGACTTCGCGAGGGGGAACGCATCGTTCGACTGGAACAAGAGCTGGCCGAACAAAATCGCCAGCTGCGTGAAACACAGGCTGCTCTGGTACAGAGTGAAAAGCTGGCCAGCCTCGGCCAGATGGCCGCAGGAATGGCCCACGAGATCAATAATCCGATCGCACTGGTGGCCAATAATCTGGCGGTGCTCAAGCGGGATGTATCTTCTTCTCTGGAACTCTTGGACATGTACCGTTCAATCCATGACGAGATCGCCAAGATAAAGCCGGAACTTGCCAAGAGGGCGGCAGATCTGGAGGAAGAGTGCGATTACCAATGGATACGGAATGAGTCGCCTGAGTTGTTCGATCGATCTCTTTCCGGCCTACAGAGAGTCCGTGACATCGTCCAAAACCTGCGTTCCTTTGCACGTCTGGACGAGGCAGAACTCGACCACATGGATGTCAACGCAGCCTTGTTTGCCGTATCGCAAGTTCTGCATCACGAGATCGAGTCCCGACAAATTGAACTAATTGTCGACCCTGGAGACGTTCCTTCGATTCTTTGTGAACCGGTCAAGATTCAACAAGTACTCCATCACTTGCTATTAAACGCGATCCAAGCCAGCAATATTAGCGGGGCAATTACCCTCCGCTCCTCGCGATGTGACGAAGGCGTCCAAATTGACATCCAAGACCATGGAAGTGGTATGTCCGGAAGTGATTTAGCCCATATTTTTGAGCCCTTTTTCACGACCCGGGCCGTCGGTAGCGGCCAAGGATTAGGGCTCGCGGTTAGCTATGGAATCGTTCGGGACCACGGCGGATCGATCCAAGTCCGAAGCCAATTAGGCCGCGGCAGTACTTTTAGTGTACAATTGCCCATACGACCGCTCGATAATCAATCGCCGGGAGGTAGTCATGAAAGCTAAACCAGCAATTCTGTTGGTAGACGACGAGCCAGATATTTTGCACTCTTTGATCGGCTTACTGCGGCGTCAATTTACGGTGCACACGGCCCAGTCTGGAGAGGAAGCCCTGCAAGTCATGGCGGAACACTCTATTGCCGTTATTATGACCGATCAACGCATGCCAGAAATGACTGGCGCCGAGCTGGCACGTCACTGCTGCCGTCGCTTCCCCAACACCACGCGTATCTTGTTTACCGGGTATGCCGACATTAAGTCCGTCATCGAAGCCATCAATTCCGGTGGCCTCTATCGCTACGTCACCAAGCCCTGGGACCCTGACGATCTGATTGACTTGCTGACGGAGGCCGCAGAAGTTTACGAGAAAGAAGCAGCCCACCAAAATCTCATGGACGAGATACAGCGATACGTTGCGATGGGTCAACAGATCTCACAGCAGCTACGATTGGGCAATGAGGGGCAACAGGTTGATCGCGACTTACTGCAATCGTTCCACCAAACAGGAAATTTACTGGAAGATTTGACCAACGAAACATGTAAGCCGGCCGCAGGAGAATAGCCCCCTTGTCGACGAAACAACCCGTGCTGTTGACCGTGTTCATCGAATCGGCCACATTCCGTTGGTACGTCGCGGGCATTGACCAGCAAGGCATCACGACCCCACTGCTCTGCTCCCAGGAAGGGGACCTCTCTTCGTACGTTGGAGAGGCCTTAGACCAACAAGTCAGCTTTCTTCGCCACCGGCTTTCCGGGGTCCTTCAACGCGGCTGCGATCGATTGTGGGGCAAAATGATGAAACCGTGCGAGATTGTCTTCGTCACTGACAGTCCTTTTCACGAAGCAGATGAAGAACTAACTCAGCGAGTCGCTGATCATTTCGACCAATGGATGACTAGCCCACCAGTCGTTTTCTTTTTGATCGAAGCAGGCTCAAAACCGTGTAGCCCTAAGCTCACGACAATTGCAGGACAGATTCCTGCTGAATGGCGTGATGCACTCGACAAAGGCTTTCCGTCGATGATCACCAAGTGCGGCGAGAAAGATCCTTGGGAATTGGTTATCTCAAAACCGCACGCCACCTGATTTGCGTTAAGCCACCTCTAGGCCGCGCATCGTTCCCGTGCTCGTGGCAAACTGATCGACATGCAGGCCCGATTGCTGTAGCACCGACAGATAAAGGTTCGGCAGCGGATAATTGTTCTTCTGATCGAACGCCAAGTGCTGACCATGCTTGAAGCCACCACCAGCAAACAGAACGGGCATGTTGCGGTTGTCGTGGCTGGATGCATTGCCCAGATTACTTGTCAACAATACAGACGTGTTCTCAAGCAAACTACCTTCATCTTCCTGAATGCCATCGAGGCCTCGCAGGAAGTCTGCCCAGGCATGGATGATGCCCGTCTCGACACGCGCTAGTTGCTCAAGCTTCTCTTCGTCGCGACCGTGATGACTCAGCGAGTGGTATCCTTCGTCGACCCCTTCAAGGGGCACTACGCCGCCACTACCACCCAGGTGATATGAAACAAAACGCGTCGAATCCGTCGACAAAGCCAAGCGAATCATGTCGTTCATCAGACGCTGACGGCCGATGAAGTCATTGGGATTGCTAATATCAATCGGCTTCTTCGCATCGACCTTGGGCTTGGGTAGGTGTGCCCACTGCTCGGCTTCAGTCATTCGCTTTTCCAGTTCACGAACGCTGTTGAAGTAGGCAGCCAGACGATCTCGGTCGCCTGCCCCAAGTTCACGCGATAGGGACTTTGCGTCTTCCGCGACTAGGTCCATGATGCTCTTGCCTTGCCGAGCTCGGTGCAATTGCTTGGCCTGTTCTTCCGCCGAATCGCTTACGAACAATTGCATGAACAAGCGCGCGGGCGAGCTTTCAGCCGGAATCATCGAACCGTTCTCAGTGTAAGAAGGGCTATTATTTCCCGACGAACTGAGTACTAACGAAGGAAACCGAGTGTGGTGCCCCATGTGCTTAGCCAAAAGCTGATCGATCGAAATCGTCGTACGGGCCTGGGCTCCTTTTCCCATCGGAGTTGCCGAAAGTAGACTTGCTTCCGCTCTGTGACCTCCGGAAACCTCAGGATGTGATGTCCCTGATACAACGGTGTATTTATCGCGAATGTCTTGCAACTTCTCCAAGTATCGCGATGGCTTGTAGTCGCTACCCGTTTTTTCCGGGTTGAGATTCTCGGCGTGCAAACCTAGCCCCAACGTCATCGCGACGAAGCGTTTTGGGGTTTTCTGCTCTTCATTCCCGGCAAATGCTTTTTGCATTGCAGTTAGCCACGGAATAGACATCCCTACACCTGCGGTGCTTCGCAAAACGGTTCGTCGGTTCAGCTTCTTACCGAAGTTAAAATGAACTTGGCGCGACATAACTTGTCTCTTTCCGTTTCAGGCAAGGATGGCTATTTGCTTAGAAATAGATCGCTTGTAACAACATGCTCGATAATTGAGTGCAGTCCGTAGTTGTCGGCAGCAGCTTTATTGGCGATTGTTTCGACTTGTGGACGATCAGCGAACTCAATCGTTGCCCCGGTCCCATACACCAATAGGTGCTCTGCTACGTTCTCGGCAAGGCGATGAGGATGGCTGGTAACGATCTTCTGAAAGCCTTCGATGTTCTTAAATTCCTGTCCACTTGGCAATTCGTAACTTGCGTCAATCTCAGGACCTTTCTTCACACTTCGGCCCTGAATCTTCGGATAGTGGTCTCGCCATTTACCAGTTGGATCGTAGTTCTCCAACGCAAACCCGGCTGGATCAACTTTTGTATGGCAACTGGCACACTGCCCTTGGCTACGATGCTTGGCCAACTGCTCGCGAATCGTCTTGGCACCACGGATATCTGGTTCGACAGCCGGAACATTGCTCGGCGGCGGAGGTACTTCCACACCTAACAATCGCTCGGATATCCAGACACCACGAATCACCGGTGAGGTATTCGAACCATTGGCGGTCACTTTCATGATCGCTCCCTGGGTGATCAGCCCACCACGTCGGCTTTGAGGCTTTAACTTTACGCGTTGCAGTTCGTCTCCAGTGACCCCTTCAATATCGTAATAACGGGCCAACCGACTATTGAGGTACGTAAAGTTGGAATCGATTAAATGAGATACGCTGAGGTTCTCTTTGAGCATTTCACCAAGATAGGCCTCTGTTTCAGTGAGCATGGCATTTTCGACAATTGGATCGAAGTCACGGTACAGCTTTGAATCAGGCTGGGTGAAATCAATCTGATCCAAGTCGAGCCATTCGGCCGCCAAATCGTGCATGAACTGCTCTCCTTTGCTACCAGATAACAGTCGTCGAGTTTGCTTCTTGAGCGTTTCCGTATCGCGCATCTTACCAGCTGATGCTAACTCCATAAGTTCATCATCGGGTGTGCTGCCGGTCAGAAAATAGCTCAAGCGGGTCGCGACCTCATAGTCATCTAGTGAACCGGGCTCTTCAGCGAAATAGATAAATCGGGGCGAACACAATAGAGCACGGTAACCTAAGCGAATGGCGTCGACGAATTCGGCCTCGCCATCGATGGCGGCGTATACCTCTTCCAGATAGGGTTGCATCTCGTCGGAGGCGACCGGGCCCCGGAAGGCACGACTGGCAAACCGCGTCAACAGACGCTCTGCGTCCGCTTTGGGATTCTTGCTAACCACTTTCCACGGCTTACGCTTATCTTTCTGAGGGACAACCTTCAAGTCACCTAGCAGGAAATCGCGGACTTGGTCGTCTGCACCTTTGAGATGAACCTGTTTCATCGTCACTCGGTCGAACGCGATGCCGGGGATTTCTTGCGGCTCTCCTTCGCCAACACCAACTTGACCGCCGGCGAAACGTCCCTTCTTCAAGGTCGTGTCGCCGGGTCGAATCTCAAGCATATGTCCCTTAGGAAGCCATGTGGTGAACTTAATCACTTTCGGCTTCTCCATTGCCTCAAACGTTGTAATGTTGGTAAGCAGCGGAGCACTCGAAACGCAAGGACCACTACGAACAGTCGACCAAACGCCACCCGACTTCGGTAACTTGATCCCGGAAACGGTAACTTCAAACTGAAACCATCCGTCCGTTTTCGCCACAGTGGCCGGCAAGCGGCCATAATAGATCATGCCTGAGTTCCAGATGACAGCCTGATTTTTTCGCATCTCAGGCTCACGGCAGCGACGCTTGGGGTTCGTTCGAGCAACCCCCTTAGCATCGAAGTCGCGCTGGTATTCGTCTTCAGGACTCAGCGCACGACGAAAAGCCTCATCGAGCGCGACATCGACCGTCTCGAGATGGGCAGCCAACTGAAAGTGGGACATCCCCTGCCCCGAAGCAACCGTGGTGAATCCTTCCGTCTTCTGCTCTTCCGGCAGGTAGTCTCGCAGTGGAATATCGATGGCGAGCAAATCTTGAATCGATCGTTCGATCTGTTTTCTGGTCAGTCGCCGTCCGCGGACACGCCCATACTTTGTATGGATGTTCTTTTGATAGTTCGTAAGTCCTTGATGGGTCGTTGCGAGAAACGCCTGACGCTCTTTCGGGTCCGCTTCGCCGTAATCGGAAGGAGGCATCTCTCCTTCATGAACTCGATCGTAGACGCGCACCCAACTTTGCCGAATGCTGCTATCACCCAGATCGAATGAAAGCTTCTCAAGGTCAAGTGCAGCCTCTGCCGAATCGCCTTGGTGGCAATCGTAGCAGTTATTTTCGAGGAAGCTGCGCACCGTGTTGGGGGATGTCGACTCTGCTGCTTGCAGTGCAATGGTCCATAGCAGCGAAAGAATCAGACCCGCCACACTTACAATCAATGTGTGGTGCGCGCACGTCAAAGCACGTAGGGTTAGTTTCATGGCATTCGCTATGCAGGTAGGAAGGAACCGTTATGCAGGCAACGGCAAGTTGCGGGAGGGTGTCGATGCCAGGGTAGGCCTCTCTTTTCCTTCGGCATCTCCCTGCAATTCTAGCCAACATGCTCAAGAAAAGCGAGAAGCTTTGCTGAGCCTAGCGGGCGATTTCAGCCCACATTCAGCCCATTCGGGTGGCCTATTCAGCCAGATAGACATCATACGCCGGTGGCAGGTCAACCGAAGGACGTATGTCCATATTAAGCAAGGCTATAATTCGCAATGTCCCGACAACGAATCGGGCATCAAATGTCCCTTTTCCTGCCAATATGACATGCCCCCATTTGGAATAGATATTCCCCTCCAGGCTACCATTGCCGAGTAAATTCTCCTGAACGAATACCATCGGACGACGATCCATACGACGCTGGTAGAACGAGAAGCCATCAAAAGGACTACCCGAGTCGCTGATCGGCCTGATATCGCTTCCTAGCAAGCCAACATTAACCACTGCAGAAGGCAAGAGTCCGAGCACATCCGCAAGCAGACCACCATCATCCGGTCGTGTTTCACCATCGAAAGCGTCCGGCGAGCCCGAGTTAGGAGAGTATCCCGCATTATCAGTGATGTAAAACATGACGCCATCTGCCTGGACCTGCCCCGCTAAGATCGTCAGCGAAATCTGCGTGAGGGGATCTGAGTTTCGAATAATGTAGACACCTGGTTCAAATTCGACGCGGCCCGTTAAGACGGTAATCCATTCATACACGCCGGGCCTTAGCTTGATGGGCGGCCCAATTAAAGGAAGGCCCACAATTGTTCGGCCGCCATGAAAGTCTGCTTTCACATTCGAAGGATCGGAAGAAACGGTTGGCACTGGAATTCCTCGAAACGGATCAGGCACCGGGCGCCGCTTTGCCTGAAGAACTGAATCGGCCCCAGAGCCTCCGTATTTAGAATAGTTCTGCAGTCGATCGACTCCTCCTGTGGTGCGGATATCGGTGGCGGCAAGTTTTGCCAAAGGAAGGATCGGCAAACAAGAAATACCGTAGGGCGGAAGACCATTTTCTCCCACGTTATCGCCATGCTCATCGACACCACCCCAGTCAGTGTTCACGATCACCGCGCCATCGACGGTGACTCGCCCAATGCCTAAGACTTCCATCCCGCCGAGAATCGCCGGCAAGGAAGGCACAATAGGCAGCACCGGCGACAAGGCGAACGGTGGTGGATCGTCATCCAACACGATGATCGCCGAGTCGTCGGTAACTGCCTTCAGGCCTGCCACCGATCGGGCACTGATGGTGGTCTCTTCATTCCCGAGGCTACTCGAGCCAAAGGAATTGCGTACCGCGTCACGCAAGATCACTTCCACATGATTGGAAGAGCCTGCGAAATTTCCAGATAAAGGAGGACAGTTGACTTCAATCGTAGCACTGGTGGTCGAGACGTTTGCCTCGGCAAACTCTCGAGCGACCTGCTCTACTTCGCTCGCCGTCGAACCGAAGAAAAGTTCGTCTGCCCCAGATAAAGCTGCCGTATCGGCCACTTGCTGGACGTCGCGAAAACTGGCCGTCAAGTTACTTCCATCGAGAACTAACAGCAAAAGGGTAAAGAGCGTTGGCAGTAGAACGGCCAGAAAGACCAGAACCTTGCCACAGCGTGCCTTTTTACCTGTGTTACGTCTCATTGGTTTGCCCCTTACTTTTGATGGATCGACTACTCGATGCGTTCAACAGCACGACTGGAGAGTAATATCGAATCCATCCCCCAAAGTGTTCCTAACAGTAACGGCTGATCGCAAGTCACCCAAACGGTCAGTTCGGAGTTCGTGGTTGCCAAATCATCCTCCCAAGACATTTCAACGTTCACACGACTGGTATCCAGCATATAGGCGGCCGGTCCGATTTCGGCGACCAAGTCCGTTTGGGTATTCAACGATGCTGAAATGGCACTCGGTCCCCAGTGCCCCAAAGACGAATCTTCGCCGCGGATCGCTCCGGCCCGGGCGAGCCGATGGGCGGCTTCGTCCAGCATGTTCTGTCGAACGGCCGCCATTCCGAACTCGAATATCCCAAAGATCGTGACAAACAAGATCATGAGCACCAGGGCCGTCTCGACCAATGTGGCGCCATGCAGGCATTTTCTTAACTTGATGGATTTCTGGTTCATCGATACTGCCGAATTCTTAGGTTGCGACGAATTTCAAAATCGCCTGGCAATAATTGCATCGGCGAGTCAATCGTTAGATGCATTTCCATTTCGATTACGACACGTTCGTCGATCTCTGTTGTTTCCAAATCGATAATGAGGTTGTCAGGATTAAAAGCCGTTAGTTGCGATAATTCCTCCACCGCCTCAGACAAAACATCGGCCTCCCACTGCTCCACTTCGTCCTCATCGAATTGCGTCGTACTGGCATAGCGAATCGCTCGCCAGGCCGCCTGATTGGCGACAGACTTGATGTGATATCCCTGGGCAAGTTGCACGCAAAACATCGTCGTAGCAAACAGCAGCGGCAAACAGATCGCCAACTCGGTGGCGGCCAGTCCATTCAATTGATTACGTCGTGTTGATTTCATCTCTTAGACTCCGCTGGCTTAGTTTCCTGCGGAAGTTCCTGGAACGACTGTTGAATCTGTAGTGCAGCCGGCCCCGCTAAGACAACAAAGATAGTCGGAAAGATAAACAAGAGAGTCGGCACCAAGATCTTGACGGATGCTTGCTGTGCTAACTCCTCGGCGCGTTGCTCGCGTTGAAAACGAAGCATATCGGAGAGTTCCCGCAAAGCTGACCCCATTTCCGAGCCAAACTTCTGCGATTGTTCGACGAAAGACGCCAGTGCCCGGGCCTCATCGACTCCGGTACGGACACTCATCCGTCCAAACCCCTGCCCCAGGGTTTGGCCCAGATGAACATCCCGTAACACGAAGTCGAGTTCAGTAGCTAACACGCTGTGAGTTTGCCGCATCTCGGAATGGACTTGGCTGACCGCTTCCGAAAGTCCCATGCCCCCTTCCACGCACGTAATAGCCAAGTCAACAAAATCTGGCAATGCCTGGCGAAAGTACCGCTGACGATTTCGGGTTATCGAGCTAAGAATGATGTCTGGTACAAACATTCCCACGAACCCTAAGAGCGCACCAACCATCAAAGTCCAATGCCACGGCCACGGAAACGCCCAAGACATTACGATGCTCAACAGGAGCGGTGCGATCATCAAGCTAACCTTCATAATCATGAAGTAGCCCAGCGAGGCCGGTTCGTAGTAGCCAGCGCGGATCAGTCGATTCATCATCCGGGTTCGACGTGTCTCGTCATCAGGCATCAGGCGCCGCATCAGTTCCTTGGTCGCACTGCTGACAGCCACGCGACTCCAAAGTTCGGATGCCTTTGAGACTGAGTTTTCACGCTCCCCCTCAAGCAGTCCGTCGACTCGCATTAGGGTCTTGTCTGGAGCGGGTGCCAACATGCCCGAAGCCACTATTACCAAACAAGACACACCCGTGAAGACGGAGGCCACAATCAACCAAGTCGTCCATTCCAACTCAAACATTTTTCTGCCCCTAAAATGCCGGCCTTTGCTAATAGGAAAAATTGACGATTCGATAAATACAAAACGCACCTAGCAATTGCGAGAAAACGCAGCCTGCTAAGATGTCGTGTCGCTCTAGTAGCACGCTGATGTACTGTGGTGCGATCAGCGACATGATCATAACTACAATCGTCGGCATCGCGATTAAAACGGCAGCTTGCATGCGGCCTTCGCCCGTGAGCGACTTGATACGGCGTTTCATCTTCACGCGTTTGCGAACCAATTCAGATAGCTGCTGCAACAGTTCCGCCAGGTTCCCCCCAGATCGCTTGTGAACAATCAAAGCAATCGTGAAGATTCGCAGTTCCATCACATTGACTCGACGAGCCATATCACGCAGGGCCACTTCCGGAGGCACCCCCAGATGTTGCTGCTCGTAAAAGTAGTTGAACTCTTCGGATAGCGGCTTGGGAAAGTCGTTCGCGATCATCTGTACGACGGCTGGCACGCCCTGGCCGGCTCGCAGACCTCGGCTCATTGCGGAGAAGGCATTTGGCAACTGGGTCGAAATCTGTTCGCTACGTGCATTGCGGCGTGAATATACAACGATCGCAGGCAGAAGTAGCGATAATGGAGTTCCAATTCCCAGCACCCAACCTGGCCCGAAAGCGAACCCAAACGCTCCGCCGAACAGGCAAGAGACGATCAGGCTAATTACAGCAAACTGCCAAACATTTAAGCCTGTGGCCGCCTGATCTAGCCATGTCTGAATTCGATCCTGCGTGCGTCTTAGGAGCGGCTTTTTCCCACTGCGGATCGGTCGCACCATATCTTTTATGATCGGCGAGTTTTCCTGATGACCCTCAACACGCTCACGCATTGCGTCGTCGATGCGATCTGCAACTTTGCTCTTCACGCGGAAGAATGAGTCGTACACAAGCCACGCCACGGCGACGATGCCAATCGTTACACCAAGAAACGTGTTGATCAAAATGAAAGATTCTGACATTAGATTCTGCCCCTAATTGTCTTCATTAACAGCGTGAGTTCATTTTGCCTACCAAGTCGGAAGGTATTTCTCGACGCTCAAACACCGGCTCACTTCCGTCTGCGGAAAAGCGGCATACAAACATCGGTTTCAATTTGATTGCGTCGCCATCCCTGACAACCTGGCCAATCTGAGTTAGCTTGCGTTTGCCGTTATCTAATCGTTTGACATGAACGACCAGATCGATTGACGATGCAATTTGTTGGCGGATGTACCACATTGGCAAATTATCTTGTGCCAAGCCGAGAAGCATTTCTAAACGACTGACGGTGTCTTCTGCGCTGTTGGCGTGAATGGTAGTCAAGCTTCCATCGTGACCGGTGTTCATTGCTTGCAGCATGTCGAACACCTCTTCACCACGACATTCGCCGACGATGATTCGATCTGGCCGCATACGAAGCGCGTTCCGTACCAGATCGCGGGTAGAAACAAGCCCTTTTCCTTCGAGGTTTTCGCAACGTGTTTCCATTCGTGCCACATGTGGCTGGCGTAAGCGAAGCTCGGCGGCATCTTCAATCGTGACGATTCGTTCTCTTGGCGAAATATAACTGGAAAGCATGTTGAGCAGAGTTGTCTTTCCGCTACCGGTACCTCCGGCAATCACCATATTCAGCCGGGCATGAATGGCTGCCTGAAGAAAAGCCATCATCTCTTCCGACATGCCGCCACTACTGACAAACTGTTGGGCCGTGATGGCATGTGATGCGAAACGGCGAACCGAGACCAGAGCTCCATCCAAAGCGATCGGCGAGATCACGGCATGAAAACGACTGCCATCGGGTAATCTCGCATCAACCGTAGGCGACGACTCATCAATTCGCCGGCCGACCCGGCCAGCGATTCGCTGGACAATGCGAACGAGTTGTTCGTTATCTGAAAATTGAACTGAAGTTTCTTCTAATTGTCCGCCACGTTCTACGTAAACGTGCTGTGGTCCATTGATTAAAATGTCGGTGATCGTATTGTCCCTAAGCAGGGACTCCAGCGGCCCGAAGCCCACCATCTCGTCAATCAACTCTTGTGCCAACCGGTCCTTTTCACCATGACGCACCAGATCTGCATGAGAGAGAAATAGCTTTTCGATTGCCGCACGAAGCTCACGTCGCACGACGGCTTCGTCCAGCTTTAACATCGCTCGGACGTCCACCATTTCGATCAACCAACGATGAAACTTCTCTTTAATAACCTTGTCATCCTGCCGCGAAGTCTTTGACTCTGGCCGGACTTTTAACAGGTCACTATGCGTTTGCTGGAACATGGTTATCCATCTCCCGAGTTGGTGCTGTATTCATTATTGTGTCGGTAAGTTTGGCGATTGCCTGACTGAATTTTGATCGGGGAAATTCCAGTACGGCTGGCTCTCCCATGTTTACACCATTGAGAACACTGGATGGCTCGTGCGGTATGACAGAGGTTAAGCGACGCTTCATGACCGACTCGAACTTGACCTCTGGGATGCTTGTGCCCTTGATATAGTTATTGGCGACGACACAAAAGTTGGTGAGGTCACGACTCGCGAAGTATTCAATCAATCGCTTAGTGCGAAGCAGACAAGGAAAATCTAGCCGAGTCACAACAATCACCATGTCGGAACATTCCAACGCTGCAAATTGCTCTTGATGAAAGGCATCCTCGACATCGAGTACGACAAATTCGTGTAATTGCGCAAGATTGGCCACGAGGGCTTTAACGGACTCCGCCGGCAAGACGCTATGAGCACCCAAGTAGCTAGGTCCTGCGATGAGTTTCAGTCCCGATGCATGATGTTCCAAAAGCGTCGAAACAGTGACCGAGTGGATCTCGTCCACATGACGAGGGCAATCGGAAATGGTCTGTCGCGGTGAAATCCCGAGATGCTCAGCCGCATCTCCACCGGTTAGATTGAGATCTACTAGTACAGTGCCACGGCGTTTATTTGCCGCAAGATAGGTAGACAAATTAGTCGCCACGGCGGTCTGCCCCGATCCTCCTACCGCCGAGACGACACTAATCACCTGACCACTCCGTTTGGTCAAGCCTTCCGAATCAAATAGGCGTTTCAGAGAGTCTTCCAGGTCATGTAGGAAGTCGCCGGACATTTCGATAAAATCAGCAGCTCCACTGCGGATGATTTGAATAACATCTGAAGCAGAACCTGCTACGCCGAAAACGAGAATGGGTTTGCTAATGAGAATCTGCAAACCGCAAATCACGCTGCGAGTTACTTGAAGATCGTCCCCTGCAACTAACAGAAGTAAGTCGCACTGGGTTGAATTTTGTTCGAAGTACGCGCGAATCGCAGTTAGGTCATTGTCGATGCGATCGACGACCATAACTCCACGCTGCTGTACGACCGGCGCAAGCGTTTCCGCAACCGCGCTCGGCCCGAGTATGACCGCTTTCATAGCGAGCCCTGCCCCTCGGATCGTATTTATGTGCCCCACTCACGGTGATATTTGCCCCACCGAAAGCAACTAATCAAACTTGCGGTCTTCCGTAGCCGCAGTCAAACTGGATAAAAGAAAATGGAGCATCTCTACGGTAAAAGCAGTCGCTTATTGCGCCTTTGAGGATTACCAGGGAGTGCAATTACCCCGTTTTAAGTACACTTATTTCCTGTTAATTCAACCCCCATCAAGAGGACTATAAAGCATACAACGCCACTAACACCATAACTTCCCAATATAAAGTAAGCTGATCGCCCATTACATACTCTTGACGACATCATCCACTGTCAAATAAGGGCTTCGCATTCCGTCGATGCCCCACCTCAGCCCCTCGAAACCTAATCCCCAACTCCAGGACAACTCCTACTGTGTGCCGTACTTACTACTTGATTGCATCTTTGTTATTCACCATGACCTTCTTCCTTGGCTCTCTTACGGCAGCGGATTGGCCAGGACAAGAGTCACAGTGGAATGGGTACGCTAAATACGACTTCAAAGTGGACCAGAGGCCTGCCTATGTCGTCGTTCCGAATCATCCTGCTCCCGGCAATCCCTGGGTCTGGCGAGCCCGTTTTCCTGGTTTTCATGCAGAAGCTGACTTGCTGCTACTCAAACGCGGCTTCCATATCGCTTACATCAATACGAACGACATGCTGGGAAGTCCTACCGCAATGGGGCACTGGGACAACTTCTATGACTTCCTTACCGAGAAAGGACTTGCCAAACGCGTCGCCCTGGAAGGCGTCAGCCGCGGTGGCCTGTTCGTTTACGGCTGGGTAGCTCGTCATCCGGATAAGGTTGCCTGTATTTATGCGGACACCCCGGTATGCGATTTCAAAAGCTGGCCAGGCGGCAAAGGAAAAGGAGTTGGTAGCAGCGGAACTTGGCAACGCCTACTAAAGGAATACGACTTTACGGAAGCTGAGGCCCTAGCGTACGACAAGAATCCGATCGACATCCTGGCCCCAATCGCCGAAGCCAAGATCCCCGTTCTGCATATTGTTTCGCTGAATGATGTCGTTGTCCCACCGACCGAGAATACTTTCGTTCTGGCCGAGCGATATCGTAAATTGGGAGGAACAATTGAGATCATCGAAGTCGAGGAAGGGACGGAAAAGTCACAGGGACACCACTTCACCCACCCAGATCCCAAGCGAGTTGCCGACTTCATCGAGAAGTATGCTGCGCATCCCTAACCAACTCTCATCGGTTGCCGGCAAGCATTTTACCGTAACCCGCTACGGCATAAGAAAAGCCCAACATCATTTTGATACTTGCCGACGATCAAAGCTCGGCATTGCTTTTTTCTTTGGTCAGTAAACGAAAAATTCGATCGCCCTCTCTTTTCGTTTACTGACAGATGTACAGAAGACGCGTCTCTCTACACTAGCAGGAGTTCCGACGCTGGCTGACGCAGACCGGAATCGATACGACCGGTCGCCAGATCGTGTCGACTCGTAATCTCTTAGGCTACAGACCAGGGCGGGCGAAGTTGCGTTGAAATGCACCTGTAACCTGCCTCCCCGAATGATACAGAGGGCGCATGTCCTCGAGGAACACTTGCCTGGTTGCATTCGCATGTCGGGGCTTCATCTGCCTGTGGATTAAAACTTCGTAATCACTGGGAAGTCATGGAATCGGCATAGCGTCTTCCTAGCCTCTGCCACGCCCACCCAAACATCGCAGAAGGTGGGGCAAAATGCCGCGCCTGGGTGAAATGCCCCAGTGTTCGTTCTGCAGGTAGGCGGCGAAATCGGCGTTTTCTCGGCAAAAATGGCCTTTTAAGGGTTTGGCACATCGGTTGCCTTAAGGGGAATCACCACCAAACAACATTCCCTTTCCGATGCATAGGAAACTCCATGATTCAACAATCGGCAGTTCACAGTCACGTTACTCAACTCACTCAAGAGATCCAGCAGCATAGCCAGCCGCTTCGTCGGATCATGGGACAAATCAATCAGGTCCTCGTTGGTCAAGAGAAGCTGGTACATCGGATGCTGATCGGACTGCTGGCCAATGGTCATATCTTAATTGAAGGGGTTCCAGGACTCGCCAAAACCACGGCCGTATCCAGTCTGGCGAAGACGATAAACACCGGCTTTCAGCGTTTGCAGTTCACGCCCGATTTATTGCCGGCGGACTTGATCGGCACGCTCGTTTATCATCCGCAAGATCAAACGTTTGTCGTTCAAAAAGGACCGATCTTCTCAAACCTGATCCTGGCCGATGAAATCAATCGAGCGCCCGCCAAAGTTCAAAGCGCCTTGCTGGAAGCGATGCAGGAACGCCAGGTTACTATCGGTTCCGAAACGTACCCGCTCGATCAGCCGTTCCTGGTGATGGCAACGCAAAACCCGGTCGAGCAAGAGGGCACCTATCAATTGCCAGAGGCCCAAACCGATCGTTTCATGTTGAAGGTGATGGTCGATTACCCTAGCCGAAACGAGGAACTTCAAATCTTGCGACGAATGAGCAAGACATCGGCTAAGTTCGAGGTCTCTTCCGTCACGTCGCCTGAAGAGATCATGGCTGCTCGGGAACTCGTAGATCAGATCTATGTCGATGAGAAAGTCGAGAACTACGTCGTTGACTTGGTGATGGCCACGCGGACACCGGAAGCCTATGGCCTGCAACTTGGCGAGTTGATTCAATTCGGTGGTTCGCCGCGAGCAACCATCTACCTGACCATGGCAGCGAAAGCGAATGCGTTTCTGGCTGGGCGAGGCTATGTCACGCCGCAAGACGTCAAGGATATCGCCCTCGATGTGCTTCGCCATCGCGTGATGATTACCTACGAAGCAGAAGCCGAAGATCGCACCAGCGAATCGATTGTGAACGAGATTCTCGATCACATTCCTACTCCGTAGTCGTTGGTGGTCTCGCGATGCCAGCGGTTCGCTGGCATCGCTTCTTCAGGTTTTATCTTGCTAATGGAAAGGACATTTACCGATGATTCCCGGTGAAGTCTTGAGAAAAATTCGCCGCATTCAGATTCGCACTTCTCACAAAGTGGACGAACTACTGGCCGGCAATTGGCATTCCGCGTTCAAAGGGCGCGGGATCGAGTTCGAGGAGGTCCGCCCCTATCAGGTCGGCGACGATGTTCGCATGATCGACTGGAATGTGACCGCGCGAAGCGACATGCCGTATGTGAAGCTATTTCGCGAGGAACGCGAACTGGCCGTTAGATTGCTGGTTGATGTCAGTGGTTCGCAGAATCTTGGTACCACCACGCAAACCAAGCGTGAACTGGTCGCTGAGCTAGGTGCCATCCTGGCCATGTCCGCGATCAAAAACAATGACAAGGTCGGCCTTACCCTGTTCTCGGACGACATCGAAAAGAACATTCCTGCCCGCAAAGGCTCGCGGCACGTTCTGCGGATAATCCGCGAGTTGTTGTATTGCCAACCGGCAGGCAGCGGCACCAACCTGCGTCGGGTTTTAGATCACCTTAACCGAACTTCCAAGCGTCGAACGGTTGTATTCCTGGTCAGCGACTTCCAAGACAGCGGCTATGAGGCCAGCCTGAAAGTAGCTCGTAGACGGCATGACATTGTTCCCGTAGTCATCACAGATCCACTTGAAGGCAAGCTACCCAACGTGGGACTGGTTCGGCTGCAAGATTCAGAAACAGGCCAAGTCGTGACTCTCGATACGGCCAGCCGGAAGAATCGGCAGTGGTTTGAACAAAAGTACCGCGAGGAGTCAGAAGCACGCGACAGCATGTTTCGCCGAATGCGACTTGCACCTATTCATTTACAAACCGGTTGCGACCTGGTCGAACCGCTTCGCAACTACTTTCACCTACGAGAGAGCCGGCAATGAACACCATTCGTCCCACTCAGCCCATAGGCATTCGTTTGCTGTTGGCCGCGATGTTCGGGCTGGCCTGGATTCAGCATGCCCACGCCAGCCAAGATCCGCGACTGGAGACAACAGTGTCCCAGTCTTCGCTACAAGTCGCCGAGCCATTTTGGCTTGACTTAACGGTCGAAGCTCCGATCGGCGCCAAGGTCGACTTCCCTGCTCCTGGCGAAATGCTGGGCGGCTTTAACGTTCTCGATAAACAAGATTTGTTCGATATCCCTAGTCGCGATACGGATGACAAGCGAACCTGGACCCGGCGTCTGAGACTAGAGAGCTTGGTCACCGGCGACCTGGAAATCCCATCGCTGGAAATCCAACTATCAGAAAAGAACGCGTCCCACGTGATTCGCTCAGAGCCGATACCAATACGGATTGCAAGTGTATTAGAAGGACATGGAGATCCTACGCAAATACGCGACATTCAGTCGGTTGTGGATGTCGCTGTCCCGCAGGCTCCTTCCCATGCTTGGGTATGGTGGTCCATCGGCAGCATGTCAGGCCTTAGTGTAGTAGTAGCGGCCGTTGCGTTGGTTGCTCGACGTCGCCCTAGGATGTCACCAGCCGACTGGGCAACACAGCAACTCGATCTTCTGGAACAGGCAATACCGACCGAAACAGCTGAAAGTGGCCAATTGGCGTCACGCTTGGCAACGATCCTTCGGAACTACCTGCAATTGGAATTCTCGTTAGCCAATCCAGGGCGTTCCCCTGACGAGTTGCTTGAAACCCTCTTAGACAATCATTCCATCGACGACGCGACGTCGGACCAACTCAGTTTGATCTTCGCGTTGGTAGAGCGAGCCCAGTTTGCAGGACTACCGGTTGCGGAAAAACAGTTCCTGGATGCAATCGATCGGGCTCGGTTGCTCGTTACGCGGATTGCTAAAGACTCAGAAACCAACGCGTCACCTGCTGACCACGCAACGACGGAGGCCCTGTAATGTTTTTCTCTCCCTGGTATTTCCTGCTTTTACTAATCGTTCCATTTGTGGCGTGGGCACTGTTTGCCCAGCGACGTTCGGGCGCCATTTCGTTTAGTTCTGTTCGAATGGCCGGTCAACTCGCTCCGACTTTTCGGCAGCGACTGTTGTGGTTGCCCCGCGCACTGACTATTGCAGCAATTGTTGTTCTCATCGTCGCAGCGGCACGTCCGCGAGAAGGCAACGAGCAAACGATCGTCGAAAGCGATGGCATCGCGATTGAAATGGTGGTCGATCGCAGCGGAAGCATGCAGGCCATGGACTTTCAAGTCGACGGTCAGCATGTCGATCGGCTCACTGCGATCAAGAAAGTGGCCGGTGATTTCATCACCGGCGGCGACGCTCTGGAAGGCCGTCCGAGCGACCTGGTCGGTTTAATCGCCTTCGCCGGTTATGCCGACGGCGTGACGCCTCCGACGTTGGATCATGCCTTCTTAGAAGCACAGCTCAATCACACACAAATCGTAACCAACCGCAGTGAGGATGGAACGGCCATTGGCGACGCCATCTCGTTGGCGGTCGAGAAGCTAAATGCTCTGGACGCAACCCAGAAGCACAAAGTGCAGAGCAAGATCATCATCTTGTTGACCGACGGCGAGAATAACGCAGGCGACCTAGAACCGATCCAGGCCGCCGAGTTGGCTCAGGCGATGGGCATTAAGGTCTACACGATTGGTGTGGGCACCAAAGGACAAGCACCGGTCCCGGTGACAGATCCGTTCGGACAACAAACCGTGCAATGGATGGCAGTGAACATCGACGAGGAAACCCTGCGTGAAGTCGCCTCGACCACGGGAGGCAAGTACTTTCGTGCGACCGACACCGATTCGTTGACAGGCATTTATGCCGAGATCGATGAACTTGAGAAATCAAAGGTCGAGGCACAGCACTATGTCGACTATCGCGAGCTGGCCGTGCAGTCGTATCCAATGGGGTACCTCTCGATACCGCCGCTACTGTTAATCGCCTTTGGCCTGCTGTTGACGCGGATCATTCTTGCGGAAACCTGGCTCAGAGAATTGGCTTAGCATCTACCGCCTTCCTACCGCGAGTCAAACCTTAATCACCTTAGTAAGAGAATCTCGATGGATATTCATTTTGGTAACCCTGGCAGCCTGGTCTTAATCGCATTGGTCGCGATTGGATTAGCTGTCAGTGCTTGGGCCATGGTAGCCAGACGTCATGCGTTGGGGAAGTTTTTCCCAATTGTGTCTCGACCGGGATTCAAGAGGCCTGTCACGTCGTCGCGGCGATGGCTATCCGCTGCCCTTGTTTCGGTCAGCTTGGTGTTAATCGCGATTGGCTTGTTGGATGTACGGTGGGGCAAGACATGGCAAGAGGTACCTCAAAAGGGTATCGAGGTGATGTTCGTCCTGGATGTTTCTCGGAGCATGTTAGCCGAAGACGCAACCCCCAACCGCCTGCAACGAGCCAAGCAGCAGATCAAGGACATGGTTGACGCCATGCCTGGCAATCGAGTGGGGCTGGTGGTGTTCGCAGGCGATACCCGCCAAGCCGTTCCCCTCACCACGCACTACGAAGACTTTAAGCAACGTTTAGATGCGGTCGGACCACATACGATACGCAGTGGAGGTTCCCGTCTGGGAGACGCCCTGGACGCCGCGTCTCATGGGTTCATCAGCAAGACAAACGACCATAAAGCGATCGTCGTGTTTACTGATGGCGAGGACCAGGAGAGCAAGCCCGTCGAAGTCGCCATGAACCTATTCAACGACAAGGGTATTCGCATATTCACGGTTGGACTTGGCGACATGGACCAAGGGGCTCGGATCCCCGAAACGGACTTGGCACAAGGAGGCTATGTCCAATATCAGGGGCAGCAAGTTTGGTCCAAGATGAATGGTAGAACGTTACAGGAGATCGCTACCGATACCAACGGGGCGTACATTCCTGCTGGAACCAGTCAAGTTGATATGGCGGATGTCTATCGCCGCTATGTGGCCAACGTGGAACAGACTGAGTTTGAAACGGCCAAAATCAATTCCTATATCCCTCGGTTTCAATGGTTCGCGGTGCCTGCTTTGGCGGTGCTGTTGCTGGAAGTGTTCGTAGCCACTCGTCGTCGCGGGCCCGCTTCGGTTGGTGTGTCGATCCCGGCAAGTTCACCAGTCACCCGTCGAGTGCCACTTCAAGCACACGTGACTTCCCACCACGCTTAACTCTACTCAGTGAGTCCCTCATGTCACAACGCATTCAACCATTATCCGTTTTGTTACTCGCGACCATGATTTGGCCGTCGGCTGCATGGGCAGGCAACTTGGAATCGGATATCGCAATCGCCAACGCAATCAACTCGGCGAACGAAATGGTTCGCGAAGGAAAGCTAGACGATGCGATTGCATCGTACCAGCAAGTCCCAGCAACCAACGTCGATGGTGATTCGCTGCAATACAACCTGGGCGTCGCTCAGTTTCGCCAAGAGAATTACGCGGAGGCCCAGAGGTCATTTTCGCAAGCGGCCACATCCTCCGACGCTTCACTCGCGGCAAGCAGCCGCTACAACCTCGGAAACTGCTTCTACCAAGAAGCACTCCAACAATCGAGCACCAACAAGCCGGCCGCGATCGAATCGCTGAAAGAAGCCATTGGAAACTACCGCGGTGCCCTGCAAGGAAATCCCAACTCCGTCGATGCTCGGGCAAATATCGAACTAGCGACCAAGCTAATGCATGAGCTAAACGACCCACAACAGGACCAACAACAGGACCAACAACAAGACCAACAACAAGACCAACAACAAGACCAACAACAAGACCAACAACAAGATCAACAGCAAGATCAACAGCAAAGCTCAGATTCCGAGTCGTCTGAGAGTCCGGATGGCAGCGACTCACAGGAGCAGGAATCCAAGGACAGTTCAGAGGAGGGACAATCGCCGGAAACCCCTCAAGCGTCCAGCGAGAATGAGGATGCTCAGTCAGATCAAGACCAGAAATCGACCGACGATCAACAACCTTCGGAAAGTCCAGAGGAACAGACCGCGCAAGATGCCCCTAGTAAGCCAAGCAATGGCCAGCCGGCCGAACCGCAAGACCCCGATCCGTCCGGTGAACCGTCGCAACCAGGTGACGAAACCGACGAGGGCGAGATTCCGACCGGCGACTTGACCGCTGCTCAGCAGGAGCCCACCGAGGAACAATCGTCCGACCAAGCGACCATTGGCACAACCGCTGCAAGCGAGGAAGCCATGACTCAAGAAGAGGCACTCAAGATGCTGCAAGCGGTACGTGATCGCGACATGCTCCGTCGCCTGCGACAAGAGCAAGCCGCGCGATCACGCCATGTCCCGGTCGACCGAGACTGGTAGTTCCCTGACACTCCTGCGTGCATTCGCAGAAGTTGATGGGCCCAATTTTGACAACTTCCACTACGGACTTGAATACGATGACGATGAACCGATTTACCCTACCTGCGATCATCGCGCTGACAACCCTTGTTTGCTTTGCCGATGCCGCGACAGTCAACGCCGGGAATGTTGACATTGGACTTTCTAGCCGCGAAGCCTATGTCGGCATGCCAGTTACCATGCGGCTTACGGTGGCCGATGCCACGAATTATGAAACACCAGCGATTCCGGAGATACCTAACTGTGATGTCAGGATGGTGGGAAGCCCATCGCAGAGTTCACAAGTCACCATCATCAATGGTCGCCGTAGCGAGACCCGCAGTGTGACCTTTCAATACGCCATTACGCCACGAACGCCAGGCACCTTCAATATTCCACCATTGTCGATCGACGTCGACGGGAAGCAAGTCAAGACGCAAGCACTACGGTTCGTCGCCAGCAAGAGCGTGACGGGTGATTTGATGTTCGTCGAAATTGCTGGTGGCAAGGAAAAAGTCTTTGTTGGCCAACCTCTCGATTTGTCCCTCAAGATATGGCTCAAGCCCTACTACGATTCCGAGCGCGACCTAACGCTTTCCGAAAGCGATATGTGGAATATGATCTCCGAGCAAACATCGTGGGGAGACTTTGCTGATCGTTTGGAAGAGCTTCGCGAGAACCATCAAAGACCTGGCGGCGAAGAGGTTTTACGGAAAGACGCCGAGGGCAGTCTACGCAGCTACTACTTATACGAGATCAAGGCGACCGTTTATCCCAGGCAGTCCGGGAAGATCGATGCGAAAGACGTTCAGATCATTGTTAATTATCCCACCGAGTTGGGATCCTCTCGCTCTCCGCTTGACGGTTTCTTCGGCGATAGCCCCTTCGGAGGCAGGTCTCCGTTTTCACGGATGATGAACGACGACTTCTTTCAATCTTCCTTTGGCAACCGACTCGCCGTCACCGCATCGCGGCCGATCGTGGGGGAAGTGAATGTCGATGCGACGCAAGTTTTGCCCGTCCCTATCGCCGGTCGGCCTGCCGACTACCGGGGTGCTGTGGGAACCTACCGCATTGCAACTCGCGCAACACCCACGACGGTCAATGCAGGGGACCCTATCACCCTGGATATCGGCATTGCTGGTAGTGGCCCCATGGAATTAGTCCAGGCTCCTCCTTTGTCCGAATTGCCTGCCTTAACGCAAGACTTCAAGGTGACGGATCGGTCCCTGGCAGGCTTCGTGCAGGATGACTCGAAGGTGTTCTCGACGACGATTCGGCCGAAAGAAGCTGGGATCACCCAGATCCCCGCCATTCCGTTCAGCTTCTTTGACCCTGAAACCGAAACGTTCCAAACAGTGACAAGTGAACCTATCACGATCACCGTGAACCAATCGGAAACGCTTGCCCTCGACGCCATTGTCGGCAACTCAGAAAAGCCGCAGCACGCCGATCACGAATCCTCAGCGATCTGGGGCTCGACTGGACCAGACTTTTCCAACAATAACTCGCCTATTATTTTGCGTTCTCAACGTGCCCACCTACCATTCGCGTGGTGGTGGACGTTGATTGTAGTTCCTCCCTGTGCGTGGCTAGCGATCGTGGTCGTTCGGAATCATCAACGGATTCGTCGTTGGATTCCCACCTTTCAATCGGCGCGGAAGCGATGCGTTTCCTCGATTGAGCGTGCCGCCAGCCTTGCCGACATTGCCGAAGCGATCACGCACTACATCGGCGATATGACTCGAACGCCTTGCACAACGCCGACGGCCTCGTTAGGACAACTTCGAATTCGTGGCATGTACGATTTGGCAAATCGCCTTGATTCCTTTTATCAGGACATGGAAAAGAGACCAATGTTGGAAAGCACTTCAAGCGATCGCTCCTCATGTGAAAGCAAGGCATGCCTGCTTGTTGAACAACTCGACGACTCATTTAAGGCGGCGAGGAAGCCCCATATCCTTCGCTCTGGAAAACCGATGGTACAGCCAGCCTCCCCAGTGCTACGTCGCAGTTGGGCGTTCCTTATTGCAGTTGTGTTCGCAGCGTCTGCCAACGTTGTCTTTGCATCCGAGACAGATCCATCTGAGATTGAATTGTCGATATCGCAACAAGAAATCATCCTGAAAGAGGCTGGCGAAAACTACACCCAGGCGAGTGAGTCAGCCACAATCGACGCAGCCGACGCCAAGCAAAAGTTCGAATCCGCTGCCCAGAAGTACCAACTTTTGGTCGATGCAGGCGTTCAAAACAGTCAATTGTTTCTCAACCTCGGCAACGCCTACATGCAGACGGGAGAGCTTGGCAAAGCGATCGTCTACTACGAGCGGGGCCAGCAACTGGCTCCCTACAATCAGCAACTATTCGCCAATCTCGAGTTTGCCAAACATCAAAGGGCTGCTCCCCCACACATGCATGCGGCAGGTTGGTTTGACGGGGTGGTTCAGCAACTTCAGGGTGCAAACAACACGTTCGTCCAGACACTCGGCATTGCGAACGTGATCGCCCTGATGGTCATTTCTTCCCTGGCATTTTGGGGACTGCTCATCGCAAACACGATTGGCCTAAGGTTTCCTATCTGGCGAAGTTCGTTGGTGCCACTGTTGCTTCTCTTAGTCTCAATGGGGTCCTACCAGCTATTTACGTACAACACCGTAAACAGCCACATGGCCGTCGCCGTTGTCGATCAAATGCGGCTATATGTTGGCGATGGAGAAGAATTTGCTCAAGTTGCCACGCTCGACAAAGCTCAGGGACATTTCGTTAATGTCTTAGCTAAGCGAGGGGGTTGGATCAAAATCCACACAGCTCAGAATCAAGTAGGTTGGGTTCCCACCACTAACATTATTCCGATTCGGAGCTAACTTTATCTTCTCTGGCGTGGCAGAGCGGATCATGTAAAATGCCCCTTTTTAGTCGTCGCCGTGATTAGAGATCAAGCCTCCCTCATTCGTCTGCGGATTGTGCGTTACCATGCGATTAGCCGCTAAGCTGATCTCAATATTCCTCGTCGCCGTGGCGCTGCTCACGGCGGCAAATGCCTATATCACAATTCGTGCGCAGCAGGAGGCTTTCGAGAATGAACAAGCGGAGTATGCAACGCGTGTCGGAAAAGCGATCGAAGGTGAATTGCTGATTGCTTGGAAAGCTCAAGGGGATGACGCAGCGGCGGCTGTTATCGAAAATGAGCGTCCCAAAAATCAATTCATTGAAATCCGCTTCACCTCTTTCGAATCCGAAGCATCGCGGGGAAATCAACCCGCCGTGTCAAAGGACTCGCTTGCCTCATTGTCTCATGGGCAAGTTACCTCCGTAATGCGTAACGAGCGGGGCGGTACCCTTTGGCTACACACGTACTATGCAGTGATTGGCGATAGGCAGCAGAAAGGGGCGATCGAATTCTCGCGACCCGCCGGACCAATTCAAGCGCAATGTCGCGCAACGATTTTTTGGTCCATTGTCTCGATCATCACAATGGCGACCATCGCTGTTGGTCTGATCTTGGTGGCCGGAATCAACTTAATTGGAAGACCTCTAGATCAGTTGGTCGAAAGGACACGACAGATCGCCGCCGGCGAATTCTCTCAACCATTGATCCTTCAGGGACGAGACGAACTAAGCCAATTAGCAACCGCCTTGAACGAAATGTGCGAGCAGTTGGCGAAGAACGAAGCGGCAATTCGCGGCGAGTCTGCCAAGCGAATCGCAATGTTGGAACAGTTGCGGCATGCCGATCGGCTGAAGACCGTTGGCCGCTTGGCAGCAGGAATCGCTCATGAACTTGGCACACCACTCAATGTGGTTGCGGGAAGAGCCGGATTGATCGCTTCCGGAAAACTAACGGAGACAGAGAACCGTCAGAGCGCCGAAACCATCAAGAGCGAAGCGAATCGGATAACCGCCATTGTACGTCAACTGCTAGATTTCGCTCGTCAAAATCGACCAGAGCGTAAGCCGGACAATCTCGATAGTCTCGTGGAACGGACAATTTCTTTGTTGCAGCCTTTGGCAGACAAAAAAGGAGTTACTTTTGCTCGAGGGTTCACCGAACGCGTGGAAGCTTCCATCGATGCGTCACAAATACAACAAGTCCTGACAAACCTTATGGTGAATGCCATTCAAGCTTCGCCGACAAACGGCCTAGTCGAGGTCTCGACGCGTCGCGAGACAATGCGTTTTCCGGAGAACGCAGATGGCCCGTTTGCCGAATACGCTTCGATCCAAATCCAAGACAACGGGGCCGGAATCGACGAACAAACACGCGACCAGATTTTCGAACCCTTCTTTACGACGAAAGATGTCGGCGAGGGGACTGGGCTAGGGCTATCGATCGCCTTCGGAGTTGTGCGTGAGCATGACGGATGGATCGAGGTCGACTCTCACTCCGGCAAGGGAGCGTGTTTTACTATCTATTTGCCAATCGAATCAGTACCAGCGGATATCACACATGCACGGTAACATCCTGATCGTCGACGACGAACAGAACATGTGCGAATTGATTCACACGGATCTAAAGATTCGCGGGTTCGAGTCCACATGGTTTACTTCCGCAGACGAAGCTTTTCGCGCGCTGAAAGAGAACGAGTTCGATGTGGTGCTGACCGACATCCGCATGCCGGGCACCAACGGCATACAACTTTGCGAGCAAATTGCCGCGAATCGTCCAGATGTACCTGTCATCGTCATGACCGCGTTCGGCAGCTTGGAAACAGCAGTCGCTGCCATTCGTGCAGGCGCATTCGATTTCGTCACGAAGCCGATGGAAATGGACTTATTGGCGATCGCTCTAGAGCGTGCCGCCAAACAGCGGCAATTGCAGCAACAAGTAAAAATGCTCGGAGACGCGATCCATCGCGCACGTCATTTTGGCGACTTGATCGGTGAAAGTCTGCCTATGCAAAAGCTATTTGATCAAATCGCCCAGATCGGACCCACCTCTTCTTCGGTGCTTATCACAGGAGAAAGTGGCACCGGCAAAGAAGTGGTTGCGAACTTGTTACATCGGCAAAGCCAGCGAGCCAACGGTCCGTTTGTCGCCGTCAACTGCGCGGCGTTGCCTGAAGCCCTTTTAGAAAGCGAACTGTTTGGCCATGCCAAGGGAGCTTTCACCGATGCTCGAGCCGAACGCAAAGGCCTGTTCCTACAGGCCGAAGGGGGAACCTTGTTACTGGACGAGATTGGCGAAATGCCTCCCTCGATGCAAGTTAAACTACTGAGAGCATTGGAAGAGAATCGAATTCGCCCGGTTGGTGGCGATCAAGAGGTCTCTTTTGATGTTCGCGTTTTGGCCGCTACGAATCGAGACCTGGAGTCTGCCGTCGAGGACCGGCAATTTCGCGATGATTTGTATTATCGAATTAACGTCATCCAATTGGAACTGCCGCCATTGCGATCACGCGGAACCGATATTCTGCTCTTGGCACGTTATTTCGTGGAAAAGTACGCAGCGCGCGCCGAGAAAGCGGTCGCAGGGATTTCCGATCAAGCCTGCAACAAGTTGCTTGCGTATTCCTGGCCAGGTAACGTGCGTGAGTTACGAAACATCATCGAGCGCGCCGTTGCACTGACTCGTTACGAGATGATCGCCGTTGAAGACTTGCCAGACAAAGTTCAGGATTACCGTGGCTCTCAAGTGTTCATCGGAGGGGAAGATCCGGACGACTTAGTCTCGATGGAAGAAGTAGAACGTCGCTATATTCTGCATGTTCTCAATACCGTGAAGAAGAACAAGACAACTGCGGCCCGCATACTCGGCCTTGATCGCAAGACCCTCTATCGCAAGCTCAAGCAATACGGCCTCGAAGACAACGAAACCTAGTGGGTTTGCCATATCGTGGGGAGCGTCGCCAGGAAACTGCACCGATTCTCGATAGAAATATTGCGGTGTCGACTTCTTCCGAAACGCACCTGATGCCTGAGTAAATTCTCTGCCCCAACTCTTTGGGCTGTGGAAGTATTCCCCCTATGCAACCTCTGGCTTGCGTCTGATCCGCTTTCCGACCACTACCAATATCGGCTAGATGCGGCAACCTTATTTGTGGACATCGACAAGCAAGGCAAAATAGTGGACGATGGTGTCGAGATTGACCGCAATACGCGGGTGAAGACCTTTCCGCATTGCAACTTCAGATCTATGAGATAGGTTCGGTCCTGAATAAAATCTCAGCGACTAAGTAATTTATTTATCGTAGCATCGCAATGATTCCTGAGGGCCTAAGACGTCAAGAGTTAAGGATGGCTCAATCTTCATCCGTACTCTGGCGATTTTGGCGTTGCTGGAGACCCGACCGATCGCTGAAGACACCACACCCCTAGAAAAGGAGCAATCGCTCCTTAGCATGTGTCTGCTTGCCCTCATCGTAGGCGCAATTGGAGGCATCGGCGCTTGGGCATTTCGCCTGCTGATCGGCTTGTTGCACAACTTGTTATTTCTGCAGGAAGCGCAACTAGCCTACGACGCAAATCAGCATACATCCGTGAACCCATGGGGCATGGGGATCATTCTGGTGCCGGTGGCTGGCGCCGTCGTTGTTACATGGCTAGTTAAAACGTTTGCCCCGGAAGCCAAGGGACATGGCGTCCCGGAAGTTATCGACGCGATTCACTATCACGGGGGCACGATTCGCCCGGTTGTCGCTATCGTAAAGTCGATTGCGTCCGCAGTTTGTATCGGCAGCGGTGGGAGCGTTGGACGCGAAGGCCCAATCATCCAAATAGGTAGCGCCTTTGGATCGACGGTCGGGCAATTGCTTCATATTCCCGCGAGACAACGCATCACTCTGGTGGCCGCCGGAGCGGCAGCCGGAATCGCAGCGACCTTCAACGCGCCACTAGGTGGAATCGTATTCGCGATCGAATTGCTGTTAGTTTCGATCAATGTGCGAACATTGCTGCCGGTTTCTATCGCGACTGTCACGGCAACCTACTTCGGCGAAGCTCTGCTCGGCACGCACCCAGCTTTTGATCTAGAAGTGCTGCGAACGACTGATTTTCAGCTGCAATCGCCTTGGTTGATGATGTCATTCATACCGTTCGGATTGCTAATGGGCCTAGCATCGATTTTGTTCGTTAAGGGCATTTACTGGGCTGAAGATGCTTTCGATGCGATGCCTGGCAACGAATACACAAGGCATTGCAGCGGCATGCTGCTGGTCGGAATTATCCTGTTCGCAATGTTTCATGTGAATGGCAAGTATTTTGTCGAAGGCATCGGGTACAGCACCATCATGGATGTCCTGGCAAGCCGATTGACCGACCCGGGGTTCCTGCTGTTCTTGTGTGTACTGAAATTAATAACGACGTTTCTAACAATCGGCAGCGGTGGATCAGGGGGAGTGTTTTCGCCAGCAATGTTTGTTGGCGCGACGTTGGGTGCGTCGTTCGGCCTAACCGTTCACATGATCGTGCCAGGATTTCCGATTGATGTGGTAATGTTTGCCCTGGCCGGAATGGCGGCAATGATTGGGGCATCAACCGGAGCTATTGTGACAGCGTCGGTGATGCTGAACGAAATGACCGACGACGTCAATATTATCATGCCTGTGATCATTACATCCGTGATCGCCTGTGCAGTGCGCAAGTTGATATCACCGAGCAGCATTTACACGCTGAAGCTTATTCGACGAGGGCACATCGTTCCCGAAGGCTTGCAGGCGGCCTTGGATGACGCGAGAAATGTCGCCCACTTGATGTCAACGAACTATCAAATTGTTGCGGACGACGAGAGTGACCCAATTCCCAGTTCGACCAAGGTGACTATTTTGGGTCGCGATGGAGAGATTAAGCGGTTAGTGGATCCGCTGGTTCCTGTGGTCCAACAATCTGCCGACACACCCGTTTCTTGGGTTATGGTTCGGCCAGGTGACTCACTGGTAAGCACGCTTCGCAAAATGCATTTAGCGGGCGTTTCGATTGCCGTGGTGACCTCGACACCGGAGTCATCGTCAGTCGACAACGTGGTTGGAGTTTTGACTCCCAGAGAACTGCATCTCTATCGAACAGAACTGGCAGAACTATTTGAATAGGTCAGTCCGACGAATAGAAACAAGTTGACCTCAGATCGTCCAACGATGAGAAGTGGAACTGGACCAAGTAAGTCAGGTTACGGCTGACCATCTATAATCGCACTTGCGATCATCGCCGTGACTACTCTAGTGGCGTAGTAAAACCACAGACACCGAGACTCAGCTGAAGCCACGCTATTAGACAAGCAAAGAGAGTTGCCCGCCGCTGTCGATTCGATGCGTGGAGGAATTAGGGCCTACGACAGCGGCCATGCCTTCCGTTTTATGAATTCCACCCCATCCATGTGAAATAGCTTTTCCCGCTTATTTGTACTCGGAAGCGAGAAATACCAAGCAGTCTGCCTCCCTTCAGTGCCACGCAAAACCATACTACTGACAAGGCAATTCTTCATTCCGTGCCATTTTCAATTGACCTTATTGGGTTGCCTCGATCGCCGCAGGAATTGACTTATGAAATGCGAGATAGGACACTAAGAACTGGAACAGACTCTGGTTCCTAGCCGCCAAGGGATTAACACGCGGTTTGCCGACCGTGATCCTTTGGTCTTTTCATGCGCAGACTAAGCTCTAAATGTAGCCAGTCACGAGGTTGAAACGAGCGCAGCACGCCCGTCATTCGAAGAATGAGATTCAACATGTTTCAATTCCTTACCATTTCGGCGTGCCCCCTTGGAAACCCCAGTTGCGGCCGAACATTCCCACCTCTTTTGCTATTCAGAATTACGACACCCGTATGTGTGTTGAGTCTGGCTGTTTTTGCACAGCTCTTTGTTCCAGTACCACTTAGCGCCGAATCAACAGATCGTCCCAACATCATTTTGATGATGGCCGATGATATGGGGTTCTCCGACCTTGGTTGCTACGGAGGAGAAATCGAGACGCCCAACCTCGATCAACTTGCTCAAGGAGGCATTCGCTTTACGCAGTTCTATAACACGGCTCGTTGCTGCCCGACACGGGCCGCCTTGCTGACGGGCTTGCACCAACACCAGGCCGGCATTGGCCACATGGTTGGCGACTACGGCATCCCCTCCTATCAAGGCTATTTGAACGACCAATGCGTCACCATCGCCGAAGCACTTCGCGGAGCAGGATATACGACCCTGATGAGCGGCAAATGGCATGTCGGTTCACGACCGGAACATTGGCCAACCAAGCGAGGTTTTGATCGTTACTGGGGAACGCCGTCCGGAGGGGGTGTCTATTTCAAAGACACACTTCAAATCCGGAACACGGTTTTCTTCGTTAATAATGAAGAAAAGATCGAGCTACCCGACGACTTCTATATCACCGATGACCTGACCGATCGCGCGATCAAGTTTATCGACGAGGCAGTGAACGAAACGAAAAAACCCTTCTTTCTCTATCTGGCTCACATAGCACCCCACTGGCCATTGCAGGCTAAGCCGGAAGACATTGCTCGCTACGACGGCAAGTACAATCAAGGATGGGATGCCGTTCGCGAGGCACGATTTGAGCGGCAAGCGTCCATGAAGTTTTTTCCAAGCGGCACTCAATTGAGCAGTCGCGATAAATCTGCGAAAGCCTGGAACAGGCTACCACCATCGGCTCAAGAAGATCTGGCTCACCGCATGGAAATCTATGCCGCGCAAATTAGTTGTATTGATGATAATGTCGGCACATTAATCACCAAACTCAAAGAGTTGGGCCAATACGAGAATACGCTCTTTATCTTTCTATCCGACAATGGCTGCTCCGCTGAAGGTGGCCCTGGAGGCTTCAGTCGTGGCAAGAAAGACGCACCAATCGGAACCGGGCTTTCGTATGCCAGTGTCGGCTTGGAATGGGCGAATGCCAATGACACTCCTTTTCGTAAGTTTAAGATGGACACGCGTGAAGGAGGCATTTCTTCGCCGCTAATCATTCATTGGCCCCAAGGTGTAAAGTCCAACGGACGCCTGGTCGATGCCTCCAGTCACGTCATTGATGTCATGCCCACCCTTTTGGAAGTTGCCAGAGCAACCTATCCAGACAAACGAAACGGCAAGGCAACCATTCCCCTCGAAGGGCAAAGCTTTGCCAATCAGTTTTCGTCAACTAAGACTGTTCCTGATCGTGACCTGTTCTGGGAGCATGAAGGAAACCAGGCGATTCGACGGGGTGACTGGAAAGCCCTGAGAATCAATAACGGTCCTTGGTCCTTATACAATCTAAAGGATGATCGTACGGAGACCACGAATCTATCCAAAACTCACCCTGAGATAACGAAAGAGCTTGCGACAGCCTGGGAAGCCTGGGCGCAGCGCTGCGGAGTTTGGGACTGGAACAAACTTCAGGAACACCGACGTAAAAAATGATCTCTTATCGATTCTTCTCCAAGGACTTTAATTCATGAAACGGCTATTCCTCGCTGCGATACTCGCCGCATTTAGTTGCTCTAGCCTATTAGCAGAAAAACCCAATGTCGTCCTCGTGATCACGGACGACCAAGGGTACGGCGATTTGGGCTGCTACGGCAATCCAGTTATCCAGACGCCCAACATCGACAAGCTTGCGTCCGAGTCTTCGCAACTTTCCAACTACCATGTTGCCCCGACTTGTTCTCCGACACGTGCGGCGCTTCAATCGGGTCACTGGACCGACCGTGCCGGTGCCTGGCATACGATAATGGGACGCTCGATGCTTCGTGCGCAAGAGGCAACGCTCGGCCAGCTTTTGAAAGATAACGGCTACGTCTCCGGCATGTTTGGCAAGTGGCACCTTGGCGACAACTATCCTTATCGCCCCGAAGATCGCGGCTACGACGAAGTCTATCGCCATGGCGGAGGAGGCGTGGGACAAACGCCTGATCTTTGGGATAACGCCTACTTCGATGGTCACTACTTCCACAACGGTGAGATTGCTCCGGCCGAAGGGTTTTGTACCGACGTGTTCTTCCGCCAAGCGAATCAATTCATTCGCGACAGCGCGAAGTCAAACAAGCCATTCTTTGCCTATATATCGACCAACGCACCGCATGGCCCGCTGCATTGTCCACAAGACTATATGGATAAGTATGCCGATCAAAAAGAAGGCATCGCCGCGTTTTATGGGATGATCACCAACGTCGATGACAATGTCGGAAAAACGCGAAAGTTACTGAAAGAGCTAGGCATCGCGGATAATACGATCTTCATTTTCACCACAGATAACGGCACAGCGTACGGAGCCAATGTTTTTAACGCTGGCATGCGGGGCAAAAAAGGGAGCGAATACGATGGCGGGCATCGGGTGCCGTTCATGTGCTATTGGCCAGCGGCCGGGATGGACGGGAAGCACGTTAGCGATCGGTTAACTCACGCCGTCGACATCGCCCCAACGCTACTGGCCATGACTGGTGGATCGGCTCCTGAGAACTACAAGTTCGACGGTAAATCGATTCAAGCTCTTCTCAATCCGACAGCGGATGTCGCCTGGGAAGACCGTTATCTGGTGACGGACTCGCAGCGTCTACGAGATCCACGAAAGTGGAAGCAGACGGCCGTCATGTCGCAGCAGTGGCGATTGATCAACGGCAAAGAGCTGTACGACATCCAGAAAGACCCAGGCCAGAAGAACAACATCGCCAAGGACCACCCTGATGTGGTCGCTAAGATGACAGCATTTTATGATAAGTGGTGGGCTGAACTTGAGCCAACCTTTGCTGAGCCAACCGAGATCTACTTAGGGCACCCCAATGCCCCGGTCGCATCTCTGACCGCACACGATTGGATTCAGAAGGCTTATCCACCATGGAACCAGGGCCATATCCGCAGCGGCGATGGTTACAACGCGAAGAAGCAAGGTGCAAAGCATGAAGGACACTGGGCCGTCAAAGTTATTCGTGACGGCACTTACGAAGTAAGCCTTAGACGTTGGCCGGTGGAAGCAGATCAACCAATCCTGGCCGAATTGCCACCGGGAACGGACGTCCCAGGTGCAAGCCGAGCGATGCGTGCTCGCCCTGGCGTCGCCTTGCCGATCACGACAGCCACCTTGCGTATCGACGAGAAAGACCTGGAATCGAAGCCTGTCCCTCAAGATGCTCATGAAGTGACCTTCACGACGAAGCTTAAATCTGGCTCACATAAGTTGTCTCCTCTGTTCGTTACGGATGATGGCAGCGAACTGGGTGCTTACTACGTCGTGGTTCGTTACCTGGGAGACTAGTGTGAAGCGAATAATTTTTGCGGCCATCCTTTCGGTTTGGTTCGGTGTGCCGCTTAACGCCGCCGAAACGCCCAACATTGTCATTCTATACGCGGATGACATGGGGTTCGGCGATTTAGGTGCCAACAACCCTGATTCCAAGATTCCCACGCCTCATTTAGATCGTCTGGCACGGGAAGGATTGCGATTGACCGACGGACACAGTTCGTCTGGAATCTGCACGCCTAGCCGCTATGCCTTGCTAACGGGTCGATACCACTGGCGAAAATTTCATGGAATTGTCCAAGCGTTTGGGCCCCCGGTGATCGACCAAGAGGAACTGACACTGCCAGAAATCCTGAAGGAAAAAGGCTATCGCACGGCATGCATTGGAAAGTGGCATTTGGGTTGGAATTGGGATGAAATCATTCGCGAGGATGCTGAAGTTAAACGCAATGGCGGTAACCGGGTAATTCGACCAGAAGCATTCGACTGGTCGAAGCCTATCTCCGGCGGGCCGACATCGCACGGGTTCGACGAATACTTTGGGGACGATGTACCCAACTTTCCTCCTTACGCCTGGTTCCAGGATGATCACGTCTTAGGCCAGCCATCGGTCATGCTGACGAAAACTCCTAAGACTCCCGAAGGGAGCTGGAGTGCGCGACCCGGTCCGGCTGTCAAAGACTGGGACTTCTGGGAAGTCGTTCCCAAGTTGGCCGATGAAGCCGTCGATTGGATCTCCCGCCAGAAAGGCAAGCCGGAGCCGTTCTTTCTGTACGTGCCGTTTAACTCGCCTCATTCGCCGATCGTCCCTACTAAAGAGTTCATCGGAACATCCCAGGCTGGGCCCTTTGGTGACTTCGTCCACATGACCGATGCCATGGCCGGCAAGGTACTAGAAGCTTTAAGAGAGAACGGCTTTGAGGATAACACGCTCGTTATCTTTACTGCCGACAATGGTGCAGAGAAATACGCATACGAGCGCGTCAAGAAATTCGGCCACTGGAGTTCCGCACCCTTTCGTGGTGTGAAACGGGATCTCTACGAAGGTGGACACCATGTCCCATTCGTGGTCAAGTGGCCAGGAAAAATCAAGCCAGGCAGCACGAGCGATGCCTTGATCAGCCAGGTCGATTTAATGGGGACAATTGCTGCCATTATTGACTACCAACTTCCTGAGGACTCGGCACACGACAGCTTCAATCAACTACCGGTTTGGACATCGCTTGAAGCAAGCCCTCGTGAAACAATCGTGCATAACACGGCCACTAAGGCATACGCCATCCGTGATGGCAGCTGGCTACTGGTCGACGCCCAGTCAGGCTCTCACAATCGAATCCCCAAGTGGTTCGACGAAGAACGAGGCTACCAAAAGGACGATCAACCTGGCGAACTTTACGATTTGAGCAAGGATCCGGCTCAGAAGTCTAATCTCTACAGAAGCAATCCCGATCTTGTGCAACAATTGAAGCAGAAGCTGAAGTCGATCCAAGCAAGCGGGCAGGTCCGCTAATTTCCGAATATTCTTATCCACAACGAAGAGTGCTTTCATGACGCGCATCACAGTTCTTGCCGTAACCTGTTTAATTGCATCCGGCTTGTCAGTAGCTAATGCCCAGACAGCCGATTCTCAAAAGCGACCGCACATTATCTTCGTGATGGCGGATGATATGGGCTGGGGGCAAACTGGCTATCGAAATCATCCCGTTCTGAAAACGCCTAACCTGGATCTGATGGCCGCCAATGGCCTGCGTCTCGAACGATTCTATGCTGGCTGCTGTGTTTGCTCTCCTACCCGTGCCAGCGTACTTACCGGCCGATCGCCGGTCCGTAGTGGTGTTCTAACGCATGGTTACGCACTACGGCATCAGGAAAAGACAATTGCCCAGGCCCTCAAAGCCGCCGGCTACGTCACCGGCCACTTCGGTAAGTGGCATCTCAATGGCCTCCGCGGCCCAGGCGTACCAATCCTTGCGGAAGATACCTATGGTCCAGGGCACTTCGGTTTCGACGAATGGGTCTCGGTGACGAACTTTTTTGAGGTCGATCCTCTGATGAGTCGACAAGGTAAGTTTGAACAAATGGAGGGGGACTCGTCGGAAGTCGCCATGGCTGAGGCGATTAAGTTTTTAGAGAAGCATAAAGATGGCGACAAACCGATGTTTGCGGTCGTGTGGTTTGGTACACCGCACGCTCCTTTTAAGGCGCTCGATGACGACAAGACTCCATTCGGCAACCTCACCGCCGACTCCGAAAATCATTATGGCGAACTTGTAGCCATGGATCGTAGTATCGGCACACTCCGGTCCGCGTTACGCGAAATGAAAATCGCGGACGATACCTTGTTTGTCTTCTGTAGCGATAACGGTGGCTTGCCCCGGATTGAACCTGACACAGTCGGCGGACTGCGTGGCAAAAAGGGTAGCGTTTATGAAGGAGGTCTCCGGGTTCCAGCAATCATTGAATGGCCATCGATGATTCAACCACGCATCAGCAGCTATCCAGCGTGTACCACGGATCTCTTCCCTACCGTCGCTGACTTGCTAGGCCTACCCGAAGACGTGTTCGTCAAACCGCTGGACGGCGTCAGCTTAACACCACTTCTTGCTGATGATATCGGGCCGCGCGAGCAACCCATTGGCTTCCGATTTCAGAAACAGGGCGCCTGGGTCGACAACGACTGGAAACTGGTAGCGACCCACCGGGGGCAAAGGAACAAATTTGAACTTTATAACTTGAAGGACGATCCACACGAGCAAAAGGATCTTTCCCAAGCACAGCCTGAACGGCTCGCAAAATTACAAGAGGCATACCAGGCTTGGGACACAGGCGTTCAGGCGAGTTATGCCGGAGATGATTACGCTGCTGGAAAGCTGACCGAATCTGATCCCGAACCCCATTTCTGGACGATCGACCCTCGCTACAAGAAGTACCTGCCCGAGTGGAAGGACCGCTGGGAGTACCGCTCCCATATCCAAAAAGCCCTGAAAAACTGATGGCCGATTAGCCACCGTTGCAGCAGGCAATTGGCCCGTTAAGGGAAATGCTAAAGATCGCACTCACGGACTGCGATCTTTTTTATTATTTTCCCGATTAAACCTTAGTAAGGCACAGGCCTGCCGTACGACCTTCTTATGAAGAGCGACTCCTTATCTTGCTCTCCACTTTCCTTAACACGTCTCATACTCTTTTCGCTTTTCAACAACATGCTCTGTTGACCCAGCTAGCCAGCACATGGGAATTCAGGCAGCCCTTTCTGGTTTGCATTAGCCCTCCAGACCTGCGGTTCATCTCTCTTATACTTCTTATCTATTCAGGAATTGCACAATGCCCTTTCAATCTTCTACGATTATCCGTCGTGGCTTCACACTCGTTGAGCTGTTGGTGGTCATCGCAATTATTGGTGTCCTGATTGCATTGCTTTTGCCAGCAGTACAACAGGCACGTGAGTCCGCTCGTCGCACCCAATGCGTCAATAATCTGAAACAGGTAGGACTCGCTGTCCACAACTTCCACGACACTTTCGGCGAACTGCCGCCTTCACGGATTCAATATGAATATCTGGGATGGTCTGCGCTGCTGCTTCCCTTCATGGAACAGACAAACCTCTACGATCAACTCGACCTGAAAAAGAAATACAAAGACCAAACCACCCTTGTCCAGCAAGCCAGTGTTGGCGGCTACGTTTGTCCTAGCCGCCACCAGGAAGGTGATCTGACGGAAAAGGTTCAGGCCATCAACGCTGACAATGGTGCGGTTTGGGACTACGCCACTGTTTGTGGTCCCAGTGGCGACAACTCTATCATTCGTCAATTTGGCAAGGAAAAAGGGATGCTTGTTGTCGCGAAAGGCAATAAGGACAAATACAGCAGTCAGACCGGTTTTGCCTCGGTGACCGACGGTTTAACCAACACAATCATGATCGGCGAACGTCATGTTCAAGTCGACAATCTGAAAGACGAAACAACCGGACACGATGGCCCATTACTTAGTGGCTGGGCATATACCACCATGCGGGCCGCCGGTCCTGATTACCCTCTAGCCAGCAACATGCGGGATGATGTCGATGGAGTGGAACATCTTGTTTTCGGCAGTTTTCATCCAGGGATTACTAACTTTGTCATGGGAGATGCGAGCGTACGTCCTATCCAGGTCAATATCGATGAAGACAATCTTGGCCGATTGGCAAGCCGCGATGACGGCGAAGTGATCAGCGTCGAGTTTTAGTCGATTGTCATCCCTGGTTCTTTAACGATTGCTTTAGGAGGTTCGCCCCACTGTGAATGCTTCAACACTTCATCGCCATCTCTGGATCGGTATGGTTGCCCTATCCTTTATTTCCCTTGTTGGCTGCGAAGCTTCGGTGGCCACCCACCCCGTTTCCGGCAAGGTAGTGCTTGCTGATGGATCGCCGGTAGGTGGAGGCATTATCAAGTTTCGCACGAAGTCAGACGAAGGGGAAACTGTCAAAGCTCACGGGCAAATTCAACCGGACGGGTCCTTTCAACTAACGACCTTTCAAGATGGCGACGGTGCCCTGGAAGGAGAGCATGAAGCGATCCTTTTCAGCCCAGCGACGGGAGATGGCCATAACGCCGTAGCCGCTCCCAATTTTCCGACCAAATACCGAAAGTACGAAACGTCTGGACTTAAATTTCAAGTGGGTCCAGGCGAGAACGATTTCGTCATTCAACTCGGAACTCGCTAAGGTTCGAGCCTGTATGGTTTTACCCGTAAGGTGCTAGGAAGCCCCTTTATTCATTCGTTTTTATCCAGATTTCTTTAGTAAACTACCTTTAATGCGTACGATTAAAGGGTAAGAGCCCATTGATCTCTTGTTGTATATAGGCTCATCCCCCCCGAAAAAACGCCTTCCGTAAGTTATGCCCTACGATTTTCCAGAACGTTCTCCGCTCGACGACGCGGCGCAAGATCAGCGTTACGCGGACTTTCTGGCATATTTCTCCACGGACTGTGATCGGCTACATGCCTATATTTATTCCTTACTACCTCATCACGCGGACGCAGACGACGTCTTCCAGCGATGCAGTCTGCTCTTATGGAAGAAGTTTGAAACCTTCGATCAGCAACGAGATTTCCTCTCGTGGGCGTGTGGCGTAGCATTTTACGAAGTGAAGAATTTTTTGCGGACCGCCCAACGCGATCGCCTGCAATTTAGCGAAACGTTGTTAGACCTTCTGGCAGAACAACGAAGCGACGATCTAGCGAGTGCGCCTGATCACTTGGCGGCTCTTCGCCTATGCGTCAAAGAGCTGACCGATCGCCAACAACAATTGGTCTGGAAAGCATACGGCAGCGCGACCACGGTGGCCGACCTGGCTGCCGCATCGGGACGTTCGGCCCAGACACTTTACAATCAGTTGGCAACCATTCGCCGCAAACTGGCCCAGTGTGTCCAGATGCGACTCGCCGCCTCAGGAGAGGACGCATGACTTACGACCTCAACAAACGCCTGGCTGAACTATCGCATCGTAGTGTTCACAATAGCCTGACGGCTGAAGAGCACGCCGAGTTGGAGGAACTGCTTTTAACCAGTCCGGAAACTCGGGACGAGTATTTTCTTCTCTTGGACCTGGAATATGGCCTCGCCAAGTTGGCCGTCGAAGAAACCGGCCGCCAGTCGCTCAGTTTGCCAGAAGCCGTGGTTCGCCCTGCGAATCAAAAACGCGAACAGCCGGTAGTAACGCCCCTCCGAGTCGGCTACTGGCCGTTATTAGCTTTGACTCTGGTAGGCCTTCTGGTTGCTCCGGTGGTGTATTGGACCGCTAGTCAAACTTCGGTGGCCCAGGGCGATCACCAAGTAGAAGGGAAGTCAAAGGAAGCTCGATCGGGTCCAGAGATCGCCCCTGCCGTTGCGGCGATGCAAATCGTGCAACTCGCCAGAAGTCGCTTCTTCGGCGAACCGCGTGCCTTCGCTCCCGGCGATACGCTTGCCCTGAATCATGACTATGCCTTGGTCGAAGGAAGTGTTCAGCTTCGCAGTCGCACCGGAGCTGAAATGATCGTCCAAGCCCCTGCCGTTTTTACCGTCCATTCTGCGGAACGGGTTCTGCTTAAAGTAGGTGAGTGTTCGGTCTATGCCCCCAAGGGCGCCGAAGGCTTTCGTGTCCTGACCCCGCAGGCCGAAGTTGTGGACAAAGGTACCCGGTTCTCGATCAGCGTTAACGAATCTGGCGAAGCGGATGTCGAAGTCATTGAAGGAGCCGCCGAGGTATTCACTACTCAGGAAACCAGCGAACCGATTCACACCGGGCTACTTCTCGAAGCAGGAGAAGGACGCGTGATTAACTCTATGGGAGAAGTTGTCGCCGGCGATGGATCGCAGTTTGGTCGCACTTATAAGTCGATCTTGCCTGACCGTATCATCTCATTTGACGTTACTCCAAAGGAAGATCCAGAGCCTGACAAGCTTCTGATGGTTACCGCACAGCGGGGCGGAAAAACAGTTTCCTACGATGTGAACCAACTCATTGGTTTCGATTTGATTCACTTCAAAGTCAATCAAAACATTAACAATCTGACTACACCTCTGCTAAGTGTTGATCCGAAACACGGAGATGACACACGTCGCCGAGCAGAGTACTTGGATCGCGACCATTGTCTTTGTACCGGTATCTTGAATCCAGGCGGAAGCGCAACCCCTTTAACGTCGGATCCAGATATCAACAATGAAGACCTCAACAAGCGTACACCGGGCCTGGCGGTCCGTTTCCATGAGCCTATTGTCAATGGCCCCGGGGCTGATATCGTCTTCTTCGACCTGCACGTGGTAGTCCACCCCGAGGACGGCGATCCCTTTCACGTGTCGCCTACTCATTTCGAGCCCGGCTTGAAATCCCACACCATTGGCGAGTATGACATCTCGCTCGTCGATCATGGCTCGCATCAACTCAGTAGTTTTCGGTTGTATGGATTTGATCGCCGTATTCGTAGCCTGGACGAACTTTGCCAATCGAATCACAACGGCGGCGTCCCCCACGCGGTCCCGGCCAAAGTGATCGCAACCGGCATCGATCTATCAGACCTCGGGTATCCAAAAGGTGCCGAGGTTCGCGAGTTGTTCATCCAGGATGCGATGGACGACGAGAACTACATCGACCCCGTGTTTATCGGCGGATTCCCACCCGTTTCTTCCACCTCGCCCGCAGAGCCCACCTCAACGGAAGAGTAAGTCATGCCTAATACCCTTCGCCCTCTCACATCACTAGCACTGCTGCTTTTGATGGGAATGATTTCGCCCATATTGGCGGCGGATGAAAATAAACAAGCGATCTTTTTCGAAACGAAAATCCGCCCTTTGCTGGCCCAGCACTGCTTTGAGTGCCACGGCGCGAAAGAGCAAAAAGCAGATCTACGTCTCGACCGCCGCAACCACTTTATGAAAGGTGGCAGCAGTGGCCCGATTGTTGTGCCTGGCAAGCCCGACGAAAGCGAACTCTTAGCGGCAGTCAAATACGAAAGCTACGAAATGCCACCTTCGGGACCGCTTCCCGACGAGCAGATCGCGGTTCTGGAAACATGGATCAAGAATGGTGCCTATTGGCCCGAGCACCCAGGCGAACCCCGTGAGGACGAACTTTTCTCCAAGGAAGATCGTGCTTGGTGGGCGTTTCAACCGGTAGAGCGTCCCGATGTCCCTCAGGTCGATCACGAAGCTACTAAGCACAATCCCATCGACAATTTCATACATGCAAAACTGAAAGAACAAAAGCTCTCTGCTGCCCCACCTGCCGAGCCGCGAGATTTGATTCGCCGCCTCTATTTCGACATGCTCGGTGTCCCCCCATCACCGGAAGATGTCAATGCCTTCGCCAACGATCCGAGTGCGGCGGCATACGAAAAACTTGTCGACAAGGTATTAGCCGATCCTCGGTATGGACAACGGTGGGCGACCCACTGGCTGGATGTTGTTCGTTACGCCGACTCCGATGGCTATCGCCAGGATGCCTATCGTCCATTGGCATATCGCTACCGCGATTATGTGATCAAGAGCCTGAACGAAGACAAGTCGTACAAGCAGTTCATGACCGAGCAGTTGGCCGGGGACGAGGTTGCCCCAGATGATCCCGATGCCCTCGTGGCAACGTACTTTTTGCGCGCAGGCGTTTATGAGTACAACAGCCGAGACGCCGAGGGACAACAGATACTCATTAACGATGAATTGACGGACACCGTCGGTGATGTTTTCCTGGGCATGGGCATCGCCTGTGCTCACTGCCACAACCACAAGTACGATCCTATCCTGAGAGACGACTATTATCGCCTGCAAGCGTTCTTCAAGCCTTTGATCTGGAAGGATTCGCATCCATTGGCATCGGATGAATCGCTCGAAAAGTATCAGGACGAATTAGCCAAGTGGGAAGCCAAGCACCAGAATCTACTAGATCAGATTGAAGAGATCGAAAAGAAGCCGCGGGAAAGCGCCCAGCGCAAAGCCGTCGAGATGTTCCCGGAAGAGGTTCAGGAAATGTACTGGAAACCAGCCGAGCAACGGAACACCTACGAAAACCAAATATTCTATCTCGTTGAGGAACAGGTCGGTTTCGAATACGCACGACTTCAAAACCGAATTCCCAAAGACAAAAAGCAGGCATGGGAAGACCTGAAGAAGAAGTTACAGGATGTCCTTAGCAGCAAGCCTAAACGCCCACCAATCGCTGACGTTGTCGGAGATGCCGCAGGGACGATCTCCCCAACCACGGTCCCGGGAGATCGTTCCCAAAGAGAAATCAAGCCTGGCTTCTTAACCATTCTTGAACCGGGCGATGTCGAGATCGATCCTTCCTTGAGCAAGAACGGTGACAGCAGCGGGCGACGTGCTACGCTCGCCAAATGGCTCAGCCGAGATGACAACCCGCTTGCCCCTCGCGTGATCGTGAACCGGATTTGGCAATACCACTTCGGTGTAGGCCTCTCCTCAAATTCCAGCGACTTCGGTCGTCTCGGAGACCCTCCTTCGCATCCTCAGCTATTGGATTGGTTGACCAGCCAATTCATCGAAAACGGCTGGCGTCTCAAACCGCTTCACCGTCAAATCCTACTGTCGGCGACCTATCGTCAGTCATCTTTGATCGATGCGCCCAAAACAGCCAAGATGGTCGACCCACAGAATCGTTTGCTGTGGCGGTTCCCTGCCCAGCGGTTGAAAGCCGAGCAGATTCGTGATGCCATGCTTGCCGTCAGTGGTGAGCTGCAAAACAAAACCAGCGGCCCAGCATCTTCCAGCAATAGTGCCGTGCGTACCATCTTCACTAAGAAGATGCGAAATACTCCGGATACCCTGTTGGAAAGCTTTGATTCGCCCGCAGGTTTTGCCAGCGTCGCTCAGCGAAACGCAACCACGACCGCAACACAATCGCTGTTAATGTTTAATGGTGACTGGTCACTAAAACGGTCCGAAGCGATGGCCAAGCGACTTAACCGCGAGCATGGCACGGACTACGAAGCCATTGTTCGGGAAAGCTTCCGCGAATGCTTCGGTAGAATGCCTCAACCGGAAGAGCTCGAATTATCCGTAGCATTTATCGAGGAACAGGTTGCCTACAATCGCGATCTATCGAAGGCCAAAGAGGGCAAACTCCCTTCAACAGCCCTACTGGACGAGCCGCAGATGCAGCGTTGGAGTACGTCGTTCAATATTAGCGACAAAACGCCTCATCAGTTTTTGACTCTCCCAGACACCAGGCCGCTGCCATCACGCAACTTTACGATCGAAGCGGTCGTCTTCAATCGAACCTTATTCGAGGATGCCTCGGTTCGCACGATTGCGGCTCATTGGAATGGATCGAATTCGACGCCAGGATGGAACTTCGGCATTACGAGTAAAAAGTCTGCCTATCGTCCGCGAAACCTGATTCTGCAATTAATAGGCAAGGATAAAAGTGGTCAGGTGAAGTACGAAGTCATTCCGTCCAACATTCGAGTTCCTTCCGACAAGCCTTATTACGTTGCTGCCTCGGTCGACTACGACTCTGGCACAGCAACCTTTTATGCCCGTGACATGTCGTATGACGAATCGGAACTAGAAACCGTTGTCGTCAAACATTCGATTGTGGGGGACAGCGGCTCTAACTCATTGCGGTTCAGTGTCGGTGGCCGGGATGCCCACAGCCCACACAACTGGGACGGGCTCATCGACGAAGTTCGACTGACGCGAAGTGCGATCGAAGATGAATCCCAGATTTTGATCAACACGCCCAACGATCTAGTAACCGATGACACCGTCGGCATGTGGCAGTTCGTTCGCTCCAACCCAAGTGGTCCGCTAGCTGACGTTGCGAACCCGGAACGAGAGCTGGAGCTCTCACGACGTTCCGATCGGCGCGGCCTGGGTCCGATATTGATTGCCCTGAGTGATTACTGCCACGTCCTGTTGAATTCTGGCGAATTTCAATTCGTCGACTAACCCCGTCTTGCAAGTGCCTACCACCGAAACTCCGAAGGGAGAATCGCCATGAATAACCAACCCCACATTGAAGTCCCTACCACCCGACGCGAATTCCTGGCCAAGTCAGGCGGCGGCTTCGGCGCAATGGCCTTAGCATCGCTCATGGGGCAGTCGGCTTCCGCTGCTCCGGCCGATCCACGGTCACCGAAGACGACCCACTTCCCTGCCAAGGCGAAGAACGTAATCTTCCTGTTCATGGAAGGGGGACCGAGTCATATCGATCTGTTCGACCCTAAGCCTCTGCTGAATGAATTGGCAGGGCAGAAGCTTCCCGAGAGCTTCGGGAAAGTCATCCTGGCGATGGGTGAAAACAATGCTCCCCTGATGCGCTGCCCTCGCAAGTGGAAACAGCACGGTGAAAGTGGTTTGTGGGTTTCAGACTGGTTCCCTGAAATCGCCACGTGTGCCGATGACTTGTGCGTCATTCGATCGTGTATTTCAGATGGGATTAACCACTCGTCAGGCGTTTGCCAGATGAATACCGGTCACGTTATTGGTGGTCGTCCTTCCTTGGGAGCATGGGCAACGTACGGCCTGGGGACAGAAAACCAGGATATGCCGGCGTTTGTGGTGCTGACCGATGGAAAGGGACAACCGGTTAACGGATCACGAAATTGGGGTAGCGGATTCATGCCGGCCGCCTATCAGGGTGTTCAATTCAAGTCAGGTGCCGATCCTATCTTGAACCTAAATCCACCAAGCCACATTACGCCGAATCGCCAAAAATCGAAACTCGACTTTCTAAGCCAACTAGACCGAGAACATGCAGCACAGCGAGAAGATTTTTCAGAGCTAGAGGCTAGAATCAAATCGTACGAACTTGCTTTCCGTATGCAGTCTGCCGCACCTGACATTGTCGACCTGAGCAGTGAGTCAGAAGAAACCAAGCAGCTATACGGAATTGACCAGAAGGAAACGAATGTTTTTGGCAATAACTGCCTACTAGCTCGCCGCTTGGTTGAAAATGGAGTTCGCTTCGTTCAACTTTACAGCGGTGCCGGCAGCGGCTGGGATGCCCATAGCAATATCGAAGGCAACCATGGCAGGCTCTGCAAAGAAGTCGACAAGCCAATTGCCGGCTTACTGAAAGACCTCAAACGCCGTGGGCTCTGGGACGAAACGCTAGTGATCTGGGGTGGCGAGTTCGGGCGAACGCCGATGTCGGAACAAGGGAACGGCCGCGATCATAATCCAACCGGCTTTTCCATGTGGATGGCCGGTGGTGCCGTCCCCGGCGGACGTACCATTGGCGCGACGGATGAACTCGGCCTCAAGGCTGTCGAAAATCCTATGCACGTTCACGATCTTCATGCAACCGTCATGCGTGTGCTAGGTGTCGACCACACGAAACTCATCTATCGCCACAAGGGTCGGCCGGAACGAATTGACATGAATGAAGGCAAGGCAGAATTGAAGGTGCTTGGCCTTGGCTAAGTGGTTAATTTTGCAAGTTCTCGCCTCCTTCGCACTAACTTGCATGTCCGCGTACTGCGGGTAGCCACATTAAAGCCCTTCAAAATGTAACCATATATTAACTAGGTGATCACCAATTCGTATCGTTTCGCGCGAGAGTGATTTCATGGTGGTCACCTTTTGTTCCGTCTCAATGAAAATCTGACTTCGTGGAATTTTTCCCATTTACAGTTTTTGGTTCTCTTGGGAGACTTACCGAAATAAGGAATACTCGTCGCAAGGAGTGCGCGACGATGTCGCACCGTTCTAGGCGGAAATTGGGACGCTCGGCATTTGGATTTGATTGTGCAACAGCTACCACAAAAGGAGTCCAACATGGTCCGTTTTGCCATTCTCGAGGTCAATCAGAACCTCACCATTGCCCAAGTCACGCCAGGGCAGTTGCCGGAAGACACGGCTCGCCAAGAGCGAGGTTATTTGATCGATCCAGACACCTACCGGTCGTATGAACAAGCTCGTGAAGCGTTGTTCAAGATAACGCGAACGACCTCAGCGAGCATGGATCATCCTACCCTGCCCGCTTAGATCAGTTGCGGGGACAACACTAAATTGTAGACTCGGTCAGGGCATACTAACCGAGTCTTTTCCTTTCTTGGTTGTTCTCAATCGTTCCTAAGCAATTACAACGAGACAGAACGAATTTGCCCTTCTCCAACAACAACACCCAAAGTACCCAGTGCCCAGGTGCTCGCTTGATCTAACACCGGTCGAGCCTCCTGGGAAAGCAGAACGTTGCCAGATAACTCGACATGCATATCCCCAGTTTCGTCTTTCGGGACGCCTAGCCGAATAACAGCAAACGCAGATTCGTCTGCGTGCTGATATTGAATTATCGCGGCATGAGACAACAAGTCCCACCGTGCCTGAAGATTCGCGCCGGAGAAGAGACCTCGCTTCGTCCACTCTTTTCGGAGACTAATCAACTCGCGATACCACTGGAGCGTCTCTGCATTTCCCTTCTCTCGCAGACCGATCTGCGACTTTCGAAACGCGGCCTTCGACAAGCACGATACGGTGTCGGTCCAGTCGTGCTGAGGATACTCACGACGACGTCCCTTTTCGACCGCATCTCGAAGATGTTCGTCACCAAAGTCGGCAAAGAAGTAGAAGGGCTTTTCGGAAGCAAACTCTTCCCCCATAAACAGCATAGGAATCGAAGGCAACAGACACATCAAAGCGGCAGCCGAACGGTGGGCCTGGTGAGAGGTGACTTGATGTAATCGCAGGCCATCGGGGTGATTGCCGATGAAATCGTGATTCTGGATCGAGAAGATTAAGGACTCCCAATTGGCGACCGCGTCATCCTCAGCAAGTGGAATTCTTCGGCGTTTTTCCTCGAACGTTCCACGAAACACATATCCACGCCGCAGCACCACATCAATATCTTCGCCTGAGTTGTAATGCCGATCAGACATGTGCTCGTCTGGACGCGTCTCTGCGGCGACAGCATGCAGAAAATCATCGCACCAGATGGCGTCGAAACCATAGCCGCCGGTCGCGAGAGGTCGGAGAAGTTCCGGATCGTAAACATTACTTTCAGCGATCAGATGCAATTCGCGACCAAGTTGAGTCTGCATCTCTGCGAAGGCTTTACCGACATCAGCCACAATGTGCGAGGATGATTCGTCCAAAATGCAGTGCGTCGCGTCCAGTCGCAAGCCATCGAAGTGAAACTCTTCAATCCAGTATCGAACGTTCGCGACGATAAATTCCCGCATCATCTCACTGCCATCACCATCCAAGTGCGGGGCATCCCCCCAAACTGTCTGGTGCCTCGGTGAAACATAGCCCCCGAACGGGTGCAGATAATTTCCCTCGGCACCGAAGTGGTTGTAGACAACATCGAGAATCATCGCAATTCCGCGCCGGTGTGCCGCATCTACGAATTGCTTCAACTCATCCGGTGTGCCAAATGTATTTCGCGGCGCGAAGAAATTGGTACCGTCGTAGCCCCAGTTCCATCTTCCGGCCGACTGTGCGAGCGGCATGATTTCAATTGCAGTGATTCCAAGATCGACCAACTCATCCAATCGATCGATCGCTGCCAAATACGTTCCCTCTTTGGTAAACGTACCGACATGCAGTTCGTAGAGAATCATTTCCGCTTTAGGTAAACCTTGCCATGGCTCATCCTTCCAGCGATAGGCGGTGGGATCGATCCACTGCGAGGGGCCGTGGACTCCATCCGGTTGAAATCGACTGGCCGGGTCTGGACGAGGATTCCCATCTGGCACACGAAACCAATATCGCGTACCCGGAGGAACATTCGCGGAAGCGGTGAAAACGCGGTCCTCCGTCGCGTTCATAGGCAACTCTTGCTCGTGTTCACCTTCAATTCGTAAAGTCAGCTGCTCACACGCTGGTGCATGAACCGTGAACAGGATGTTGCCATCTTCCAAACGAGAGGGACCAAAGGCGCGCAGCATAGAGAACTCAATTTCAATGCAAAGGTTGTCAATTGTCACAATATTTCTAAAACCACATGTCGATTATTTCGCTATCAGCCTGCTTCGACAAGGATTCGCTTTCTCGCAAATATACAATTCGTTTTTTGGTTTTACTTCGACTACAATTAGAGCCACCACTCTCAACTCTGCTATTCAAGAACTCACCATGCTACAACTTTCCACTTGGGTCCCTGCGTGGACATTTGCCCTGACCTTCTTCGCGGTCACTTGCCTCTCAGCCGCCGACCAGCCAAACATCGTTGTTATTCTTTCCGATGACATGGGCTACTCAGACATCGGTTGCTATGGCAGCGAAATCCAAACGCCGACACTCGACACTTTAGCCGACAACGGTTTGCGATTCTCGCAATTCTATAACACGGCTCGCTGCTGTCCGACGCGTGCGTCGTTGCTCACAGGGCTGTATCCACACCAAGCTGGCATTGGCCATATGGTGACCGGCAGCTACGACATCAGCAAGTTCCCCGGCTATCAAATGGGATTGAATCAGCGCTGCCAAACTATTGCCGAAGTACTTAAACCAGCTGGTTACAAAACGTACATGAGCGGCAAGTGGCATGTTTGCAATAACATACGCCCCGAAGGCATTAAGAAGAACTGGCCCCGTCAACGCGGCTTTGATCACTTTTATGGGACAATCACTGGTGCCGGCAGTTTTTATGATCCGGCTGCCTTATGTCGCGGCAACACCCTGATCACCCCTGAGAACGACACCGAGTATCAACCCGAGACATTTTATTACACCGACGCCATCGGCGACCACGCAGTCGGCTTCCTCAAGCAACATCAAAAGCAATCGAGCGAGTCCCCCTTCTTCCTTTACGTCGCTTTTACGGCAGCCCATTGGCCAATGCATGCGTTACCGGAAGACATCGCTAATTATGACGGTGTTTATGACGAAGGCTTCGCTGTTATCCGTGAGAAACGACTTGCCAAGCTGAAACAGTTGGGACTAATTGATCCATCGTGGGAGATGGCCAAACAAGTAGGCGATTGGGACAAGATAAAGCACAAAGAGTGGGAAATTCGCAATATTGAAGTCTACGCGGCGATGATCGACCGCATGGATCAGAACATCGCTAAAATTACGGCTCAACTGAAAGACTCTGGCGACTTCGACAACACGGTCATCTTCTTCATGCAAGACAACGGCGGCTGTGCCGAAGGCATTGGACGTGCCAGTGATATGAATTTACCTGAACCTCGTCAGGCCATGGCGGTCGACCAAGTGCAATTGGATATCATCCCCAAATTTACCCGCGACGGTCGACCCGTTCGTCATGGGCCAGAAACGATGCCTGGTGCCGATGATACCTACATCGCCTACGGCCGAGATTGGGCAAATGTCTCGAATACCCCGTTCCGTGAATACAAACATTGGGTTCACGAAGGAGGGATCGCCACGCCGCTGATCGTGCATTGGCCGCAGGGTATCGATGTCTCGCGCAATGGGAAGCTCGACCACACCCCCAGCCATTTGATCGACATCATGGCAACGTGCGTGGATGTCGCAAAAGCCAACTATCCTCACCAAGTAAACGGCAAAGAGATCACTCCGCTTCCAGGCGTTAGCTTGTCGCCAGCGTTTGCAGGCAATCCGGTGCAGCGTAAGACACCGATCTTCTGGGAGCACGAAGCGAACGGGGCGGTTCGGGATGGAAAGTGGAAGATCGTTCGCTACGGCAAGATGGGCTCAGGAAAAACCATGTCGTGGGAACTGTACGACATACAGGCCGATCGCACGGAACAACACAATCTGGCCAGCCAGCACCCCGAGCGTGTCCAGAAAATGGCCAAACAGTGGCAGGCCTGGGCAGAAGCGTCAGACGTCCTTCCTTGGCCGTGGGGTCATCTTCGCAAGAAGCCAGTTCACTAGAGAGACTTCCGCATGAAAACCTCCCTTCCTTTGGCCGGCCTTTGTCTCTTACTTCTTTCGGCGATGGTTCAAGCCGACGAACGGCCCAATATCATCGTGATCATGCTAGACGACTTGGGGTACTCCGATCTCGGCTGCTATGGTGGTGAAATACAAACACCCAATATTGATTCGCTGGCTCAGGATGGGTTGCGTTTCACCTCGTTTTACAATTGTGCCCGATGCTGCCCGACACGCGCGGCGATGCTTACCGGACTCTACCCCCATCAGGTCGGCCTTATTCGTAATGGACGTTCGCTCACCAAGAACGGTGTTACCATCGCCGAGGCCCTCGGCAACGCCGGTTATCAAACGGCCATGGCCGGAAAGTGGCACCTGAGTCAAACCAACCCGATCGACAATCGTCAAAAACAGCTTGATTGGCTCAATCATCAAGCTGACTTCGGCCGCCCTTTCGCTCCGTTGGATACTTATCCGGCCAACCGCGGATTCCAACATCACTTCGGCCCCGTCTGGGGCGTCGTGAACTACTTTGATCCCTTTTCCCTGGTCGACGGCACGAAGGTCGTTAAAGACATTCCCGATGACTTCTACATGACCGATGCCATCACTGACAAGGCCGTCGAGTACATCGAAACGATGTCGCAAAAGGACGCCCCCTTCTTTCTTTACGTCGCCCATACGGCCCCGCACTGGCCACTGCATGCCAAGCCAGAAGACATCGCCAAGTACGAAAAGACCTATATTGAAGGGTGGCAGAAACTGCGTGATCAGCGTTATGCCAGCATGATTGAAATGAAATTAATCGATCCCCAGTCTTTTCCTAAGCCGCAGCTTCAAGGGGATGGCCTCGATTGGCAAGCCCTGGATGACGAGCACCGCAAGCACATGGCCCAATTGATGGCCGTCCATGCTGGTATGATCGATTGTGTCGACCAAGGCGTCGGTCGAATTCTCGATACCCTTAAGTCAGCTGGTCGCTTTGATAACACACTGATTCTTGTCATGGCAGACAACGGCGCATCGCCGGAACGCTATCTCAATCCTGGCTTCGATCGGCCTGATCAAACACGAGACGGTCGCAACATACAGTACAACGGCGTGTTCGATCCTGGCAGCGAAGAGACGTGGGGCTACATTGGCTCGTTTTGGGCCAATGCGGCCAACACACCCTTTCGCTATTGGAAGGCGCAGTCGTTTGAAGGGGGAACCCATACGCCGCTGATCGCTCACTGGCCAAGTGGCTTGAAAACGAAACCGGGAACCCTGACCGATCAGCCCGGGCATGTGATGGACATCATGCCCACGTGTCTCGAAATCGCTGCCGCAGAATATCCTCAAACCTACGACAGCCATAAGATCACGCCGTTGGAAGGCAAATCGCTTTCGCCCATCCTCCGTGGTGAGAAGCGTGCTGGTCACGACCAACTCTTCTTCGAGCACGAAGGGGGCAAAGCCGTGATTGCCGATGGCTGGAAACTCGTTCAACCAAAGCAGAACGGCAAATGGGAACTTTATCACCTGGCACAAGATCGCACGGAAACCAAAAACGTTGCTGTCGATCATCCCCAGCTTTTGCAAGAGATGAAGAAAAACTGGCACTCCTGGTTCGACCGCGTGAAACCAGCGGATTAGTTTCCAATTTCCTCGAATTCATTCTCCCTGCTAGGAGCCTCGGCATGCGTTTCGTTCTTATCGGCCTCTCGATACTTGCATGCTCTGCCTGCCAACTCGTGGCCGCAGAGCTTCCTGATATTGTCGTATTCCTTTCGGATGACCACACCATCGGCGATTCATCGTTGTATGGATCAACTGACTTGAAGACGCCCAACATGGATCGCATCGCCATGCAGGGCCTAACGTTCGATCAGGCCTTTGTCGCATCCCCCTCATGTGCTCCTAGTCGGGCTGCTTTACTGACCGGATTGATGCCTTCGCGCAACGGCGCTGAGCCCAATCATTCGCGTCCTGATAAAGAGATCAAGAAGTTGCCTGCCTACTTTCAAGAGCTAGGGTACGAGGTGGTCTCGTTCGGTAAGGTCGGGCACTATCGCCAAACGCCTGAATATGGATTCGATATCGCAAAACACTTTAAATACCACGAAGACATTGCCGTGCCGGAAGCTCTCAAGTGGCTCGACGCTCGCGAAAGCGACAAACCGCTACTCCTTTTTGTCGGCACCAATTGGCCGCATGTCCCCTGGCCAGAGCCCGAAACAATCGATGCCAAAACGATCAAGATTCCTTTGCACCATGTGCATACACCTCAAACACGCATTGCTCGTGCACGCTACTATCAGGCCATCACAACGATGGACCGCGAACTAGGGGAAGTCTTCGACGCCGCCTACGAAAAGCTCGGGGACGACACCTTGTTTCTGCATACGAGCGATCATGGTGCCCAGTGGCCCTTTGGTAAGTGGACACTCTACGACGAGGGAATCCGCACACCCATGATCGCTGTCTGGCCAGGCAAGATCCCCCCTAGTAAGCGTACCGAGGCAATGGTTTCGTGGGTCGATATCCTGCCAACACTTTACGCTGCGGTCGGTCAGACTGCACCGGAAGAAATCGACGGGCGATCTTTCTTGCCAGTCCTCTTGGGCGAAACGGATACGCATCGCGACGTCATCTTCACTGTTCACAGTGGCGATGGCAATAAGAACGTCTATCCCACCCGTAGCATTCGCACACCGCGATGGAAGTACATCCGCAACCTCCATCCAGAATTCAAGTTCACGTCGCATATCCTGGGGGATACGCGCCCTCAACCTTATTGGGGAAGTTGGGTCGAGAAAGCCAATAAGGTTCCCGAGGCTGCTCGCAAGGTTAAACGATACCTCGAGCGGCCGGCAGTAGAGTTGTATGACCTAAAAGCCGATCCGACAGAACAAAATAATCTGGCCGCTTATGTCGAGCACAAAGAAAAACTGGCAAGCCTAGCCAACCAGTTGGATGCCTGGATGAAGACGCAGGGAGATCAGCAAAAGGTCTATGGCGAGCCTACGCTCCTAAAGAATTGAGCAACTGCTTTTTGATGAGGGTCCCCGGCAATTCACCGCCAGCCAAGGAGACTTCTTCCTTCAGCACATGGAAAACCTTACCGCATGCTCAACACGTTGGCCAAGATGATCGATCCCAATGGTACGAAAATGAACCCTTGCGAACACGTCTGGCAAAACGATGCTGCGGCCGTTGGCAGATTTTCCAGCCCGTGAATCGCACCTACGCCAAACCCCACCGACATCACAACCGCAGCCATGGTCACAAGTGCCAACACGTTTCTCGGCGTTCCTTCTCGCGATTGGAACATCATCGCCATCGGAATCGCTGTAAAGCCGAAACACATGGCCAACACGAGGCCTGTTTCGTTCTGCCAAACGATCTCGCTGGCGAGCGATGCCAGTGTGAGAACGATCGCCGCGCCCACGGCCAGTCCGCCCCAGCGTTCCCATGGAGTTAATGCCATGCGCCCAAACGGATGCAGAACGAGAAACGCGTTCGAGATCGGTCCGGCAAACCAGGTCGTCACGCAGAATAGCAGGTACACTGCCATGAACGCGTAGGCGAGTCCTTGCGTGCTTGGATTAGCTGCTAACGCAACGTAGATGACCTTGTAACCCAAGTAGAGCCCAACGATGATCATCCACTGTATGCCAGCGGTCTTGGTGGCCATCCAAATGAAATAGCCCAAGATCCAGCGATAAATCGGCACCTTGGCCTTAAGGGTTTCCAGTGCTCCTTGGCGTGCCCAGTCCAATTCGGGATTGATGCGTAATGCTTCGCGAAAGTGAGTTTCTGCTTTGTGCAAATCGCCCTTTTGCAAATAGGTCCAACCGAGATTGGCATGGGCAGTCGCATCTTCGGCATCAATTTGCAACGATCGCTTAAGCTCTTCCTCCGAGGCCCCTGCTTTGCCCTGGCTGCGAAGGGCAAGTGCCCGAATGTTCAACGCTTCGGTATCGTCAGGATCGTACGACAGCGTCATCTCCGCCGCACGAGATGCCCCTTCCCAGTCCTTGTAGTGAGCGTACACCATCGCGATGACGTTCGAAGCCATCGTCTCTGAAGGTTCCAGCTGCAACGCGTGCTCGGCCCCTAACTTGGCATCTTTATATTTGTCTGCTTGAAGATAAATCCAGGCCAGCATTGCGTGCGATTTTGCCCAATCAGGTGCCATCCGAACGGCCAACTCGCCATGCTCGATCGCCATGGCATGTTCTTTCAGCGTAGAGTGGCACAGGCCCAACATCAGATGATTGCTCGGATTCTCCGGATCTTCCGCCAAGCCGAGGGAAAGTTCGCGTTTCGCTTCTTCATAGCGATGCGAATGGATCAGCATCTTGGCCCGCTCAAGTCGTTGAGTCATTTCAATTTCATGTAGCTGAGGATGTCGTCGTAAAGCCCGCCTTCATTGGCATACAGGGCATAGTTTCTCGCAGTCGCAAACCACTCCTTGGTGGTTGGCTTGTGCCGCTTGGCTGCGGCGAGCAAATCCTTGCCAGATACCGGGACCGGTTTGCCGGTTTTCAACGCTTCGCTCAATTTCGATTCCACGGCCAGGTCGACGACCGCCTTCATGTCAGCTCCGGAAAACTGATCGGTCTTCTTAGACAAATAAGCGAAATCGACATCCTTGGTTGGTTTACCTTGGCAGAGAACCTGCAAAATCTCGGTCCGCGATGGCTGGTCAGGTGGAGGGACAAAGATCACCCGGTCGAAACGTCCTGGTCGCCGAAACGCAGAATCAACGTGCCACGGAGCGTTCGTAGCCGAGAGAACGAGGACGCCTTCATTGGAGTATTCTGCGCCGTCCATTTCGGCCAGAAATTGATTGATCAGTTGCCGCGCGCTGCCTCCGTTCATGTCGCTCCGACGACCACCCAATGCGTCGACTTCGTCAAAGAAAATCACGCAAGGACTGCTACTGCGGGCAAGTTGAAACAGCTGATGCAAATTGCGTTCACTGTTACCCATCCACATATCCAGGACATCGTTGATGCCGATGCTGATAAAATTCGCGTTGATCTCGCCGGCGGTGGCTCGAGCCAAATGGGTTTTGCCGCAACCAGGCGGGCCGTACATCATGATCCCGCCTCCGATCGTTTTGCCATACGCCTTGTAGATTTCGGGATTTTGCATCGGGTAAATGATCTTCATACGAATCTCTTCCTTGAGATCCTCCATTCCGCCAACATCCGCAAATTTAATTTTGGGACGCTCGACCGATGCGTTGACATCTCCAGAACTCTCGCCTGATCCGATGCGAATTCGTCCATCCACGACCTCGCTCTCCTCGAACTGAGCACCCACGCCAAGACGTTCACTGAGTTCTTCATCTTCGAGATCAGGATCTAGATCGATCGCCGTCTTATAGTGGTAGACGGCCGACGAGGTGTTGCCCTCGGCTATCGCAATCCGCGCAGCCAGCAGATGCGCATCAGCCGAAGCATCTTTACCATGGACCACGCGTTCGATAACGACAGCGGCCTCGCCGATCTGATTGTTTTGCAGAAAAGAATCTGCCAGACGCAGCGGCCAAGTACCATTTTGAGGCTCTATCCGCGATAGCTCCTTGAAATGGTCAATCGCCGACTCAAACTTCCCCAAGCGGTAAAGCGTATCGGCCAAGTGCGAGCGCAAAGGAATATTATCCGGGCTAAAACGCAATGCCTCTTCTAGCGCGCGGAGCGATTCTTCAGACGAACTCATAGACACCCATCATCGGCAGCGAAAAGTCAATTCACAAGACTCCCCCTATCATGCCACGTGGGGGATGCCTTGCCCACTCACTCTCAGGCATTTTTCCAAGATCATCATCTAGAAACACTGAGAACAATCGATCAAGTTAGGGCTGCCTGAATTCGCTGAACAAGCTGGTTGTCTGCCCGCTGAGAATCACGCAGCAGGAAGATATTGGAGGCCAAGTAGGCATCACGCCACTGGGGTGACACCTGGTAATAATCTTCTAGAATCGCCGAACTGAATTTGTAATCGTGGGCATTGCTTCCTTTGCGAAAGACTAGCACCCGGGCCGCGTCGATTAACTGCTTCGCCTTGGCTTCATGGTTTTCCTTTTCTTGCAGATAACCCAGGGTCATTTTCGCGGCATTGAGTGGGTCGCTACCAAGTTCGGAAAAGATGCTCTCGACCGCTTCCGCCGTATTGCCTTCCGGCTTTTGGGGATCGAGCGTGGTCGCGGTGACATCCTTGACGCCACCCCGCCCTCGCATACCACTGCGAAACATAGGCAGAAACGCCGCGTTTTGCAGCATCAACAGTCGACGCGTCTGGTCGTCTCCGCACGTCTCATAGGCGTAACGCAGGGCATTGGTCGTAGTGACGCTGTGCAAAGGAACGATCGCTGGCTGTTGCATCACCATTTCGCCTGCCACCACGTGCAGGGCATCCCAAATTGATTGAGGATGGGTCCCTGCGTTGATCAGTTGAACGACCTGATCGCAGGCGTCATCGTTGGAACTGCTACGCAGTGTTTCGATCATCGTTTGCGTTGCATCTGGATCGAGTTTGCCGGTCGTCCAATCGTCTCGCATCTTTGCGGCGATTTCTTCGTTGCGCCGGAAGGGACGGTCGGCTTCGTCATCTCGTTTTGCGGGATTGCTGCCTTCGTGCATCAGCAAGGCATAGGTCAAACTGCGAAGCACCGGCTCGGCATGCTGCCAGCCGATACAACCCAACGTGCGGTAGCTGTTGGCAACATAGATCGCCTTATGACCAATACTGCGATAATCGCGCGAGCCATAGCGAAACAGCAAGCGGTAGATCTCGTTCGCACCGCCGGTACGTGCCAGACTGGCGGCGGCAACATCGGCTTTCTCTTCATCCCAGTTATCCATCGCATCGATGAACTGAGCCCTGGCCTTGCTGTGCGAGAGGATCTTACTGTCATCCATCGCAGACATCGTCCAATCACCCCGTTCTTGGACATCACGTTTCTCGGCCGATTTGTAGTGATCGAGCGCCCAAAATATCGGTAACCAGCGATGTTCATCCGGCGATGACAGGCTCGCCAGGTGGGCGGAGTTAACGACCAGCACTGCGTGGAACTTGTGTCCGACACTTGGTCGCGGTTCGACATTCTTTACCCCCACCAACAGCAACGCGGCGAGCACTTCGCGATAGCTGGTCCCTTTCTTTACCTTCGCCGCAATCTCTTCGAGAAGCGTTTCCCGAGGGGTCTCTTCGATGAATCGGACTAGGGGCTCGATACTGGGATCGAGCCGCACGACGTCGGGGTCCAACTTCGCTTCCGCCGCCGATACCGGACGAAGCTGAGAGAGTAGCCCGAGGTCGCCCATAGATAGCAGACCACCGGCAAGGGCACTCGACTGAAGAATCTGACGACGAGATAAAGGCATGGGAATTCCTCCTAGGAATGAGGAGAGTTGGGGCATCCGCGCACTTATCTTTGTATCGCGCTGCGATCAGAAAACAAAACGAATTCAGTCGCATCTCTCCCTTGCCCGAGCGGACAAGGAAGTTATTTTGACATACGTGACGCTTTATTTCAGTTGCAGCGTGACCGCTTTGGTCTGTGTGTACAAGTTGACCGCTTCGTGACCCATTTCTCGGCCCCAACCTGACTGCTTGTAGCCGCCAAAGGGGAGCGAGGCATCGAACACGTTGTAGCAATTCATCCAAACGGTGCCGGCCTTGATTCGTTTGGCGATCCGATGCCCCAGGCTAATGTCTTTGGTCCAAACGGCCGCAGCCAGACCATAGATGCTGTCGTTGGCCGTGGCGATCACTTCTTCGATGTCATCGAATGCCACCGCGGCTACCACTGGGCCGAAGATCTCTTCCTGAATCACCTTCATGTTAGAGTGGGTATCGACCAAAACGGTTGGCTCGACGAAGTAGCCATCGCTATCGGCCCTCTTGCCACCACATACGGCCGTAGCTCCTTCCTTCTCGCCGATATCAAGGTAGCTGCAAACACGGTCTTGCTGAACCTGAGAGACCATGGGCCCCATATCCGAATCGGGATGCATCCCGGGCCCTAATTTGATTTTCTTCGCTTGTTCCGCCACCCCTTCGACGACTTGATCGAAGTGGTTTCGATGCACGAACAAGCGGGAACCGGCACAGCAGCATTGGCCATGGTTAAAGAAGATCGCGTTGGCCGCCCCGGCAATCGCCGCCGGAATGTCGGCGTCAGGCATAATGATGTTCGGGCTCTTGCCACCCAGTTCGAGCGATATCTTTTTCAAGTTGGTTTCACTAGCCGCTTTAACAATTAACTTGCCAACCTCGGTCGAGCCGGTGAACGCGATCTTGTCGACATCGGGGTGGGCTGATAGTGCGGCCCCAGCGGTTTCTCCGAAACCGGTGATCACATTCACAACGCCCGGTGGGAAGCCGGCCTCTTGAACCAATTGAGCTAAACGCACCGCACTCAACGGGGTTTCTTCTGCCACTTTGAGCACCACAGTGCAGCCTGCGGCCAAAGCTGGCCCCAACTTCCAGGCTGCCATCAACAGGGGGAAGTTCCAAGGTATGATCTGCCCGACCACGCCAACAGGTTCTCGCAACGTGTAACTATGGAACTCGGCCCCTTCGAGATACGGCACCGAGATCGGAATGGTCGTTCCTTCGATCTTGGTGGCCCAGCCGGCCATATAGCGAAATAGATCGATTGCCAAGGGAACGTCGGCCCCAGCGGCAACCGCTTTTGGTTTACCATTGTCGAGCGATTCAATCTCGGCGAGCTCTTCGGTGTGCTGTTCCATCAGGTCGGCCAACCGCCAAAGCAATTTGCCTCGATCTGAGGCCGTCATGGCAGGCCAAGCTCCGCTCTCGAACGCTTTCCGCGCGGCGGCCACCGCTTTATTGACATCTCGCTGACCACCTTCAGCCACCTCGGCAATCACCTTGCCGTCGGCAGGGTTCACCACTTCAAATTTTTGCCCGGTTTCTGCCGGCATCCACTGGCCATCGATCAACAGCTTATGATCCTGGTCTAAAAATACTTGCGTTTCAGGACGTGCGACAGGGGCACTCGTCGTCAGAATCATGACTCTCTCCTTCGTCGATGGGGGAAGCGGTTTGTACAGCGATGGCGAGAAAATAAAAGCGCAGACTCACTGCGGTGGTCACTCAGGCCTTCTCCCATTCTATGCGTTGTTGGCTAATCGATAAAAATATTTGTTTTCCATGTTGTTATCAATCTCGCCCAGTCGGTCTACCTCTTAAGAGTCATAAACACCCCACATATCACTCGAAGAACGAGGTTTTGGGCCATGGAAACTTTTGCTCAGTTGCAGCGCACATATGACGCGATCCATGCCGAGGCTATCCGCCTGGCCGGTACGACGCGGCAGCTATCACAACGTGCGGCCACCTACCATCACATTTACGAAGATTCAGGCCGAAATCACATCTTTCCCCTGATCGCTGCCCATGGAGCCTTATGGGCTCGGTTGTATTTCGCCTTCGGCATGAGGCTTGGCAAAATCTTCTCATACCAATACGCCCTCTCGACAACGGTTCGTCAACAAAAGCTCAACGCTTTAGAGGCATTCGCCGAAGCATTTCGTGAGGTAAACCGACGGGTTTGCGTGCAAACCTACACGACCTATCACTTCACCAAGCTTCACGGAGATCATTCGGATGCCGATAAACTTGTTGCCTCCCACTTACTCGCTGCCCTAAAGCGCATTCATGCCGCGAATCGGAAGGGGGAGCAAATGTCCGATCAAAGGAAACGAGACATTTTTGAAACACACTTCTTGGACGAACAGGAGACCGTCGTTGGACCACGAATCGAAAAGGCCGTAAGCCAGTTCGACTGGCCGCTGATGAAATCGCTGGCACTGATGCCAGCGGTTCGTTTTGCCTACTTCCCGGTCGGCTATTGGCTTCAATTTTGGAAATTTGACCGGAAAGAGGAACGCATCGCTCGTGGCCTGAGAGCATTTGATGTGGCCGCGGAAATGGGATGGAAACACACCGAGGCGACACTCGATCGCTATGCGATACTTCCCCAAGATTTCTTTGCGGATTCGATCGGACATTTCTCTCACTTAAAAAACGAGATCCTCACGGCAGCTTAGCCTAATAGCTTGTATCGCCGTTCAGAACCGCTATCCTGAAACGAACCTACCTGAATTCCCGCCCACTGTTTCCGAGATAGCTTCTATGCGTGCGCTGCTTTGCCTTGCCCTGCTTTTCGTCCCTGCTGTTTTGTTAGCTGCCGAGCGTCCGGCCAACATTGTGTTAATCGTCTCCGACGATCAAGGTTATCACGACTTAGGGTCGTTCGGAGCCACCGATGTCCGCACACCGCATCTCGATCGATTAGCCTCCGAGGGCACTCGGCTTACCAGTTTCTACGTCGCATGGAATGCCTGTACCCCTTCACGAGCAGCTTTCCTGACAGGCAGATATCCGCAGCGAAATGGCACCTACGACATGATTCGCAACGATCGTGTTGATGATGGGCACCTCTACTCGCCGGAAGAATACGTGTTGTCACCAGAGCATCTCCTCGGCACGGACGTACGTGAGATCTATCTATCCAACGTTCTAAACGACGCCGGCTACGCATGTGGATGCTACGGCAAGTGGGACGGCGGTCAGTTGAAGCGGTTTCTACCACTTCAACGTGGGTTCGATGACTTTTATGGCTTCTGCAATACGGGCATCGACTACTTCACGCACGAGCGATACGGTGTGCCCTCGATGTTCGATGGGAACGAGCCCACGACTAAAGACAAAGGAACCTACTGCACGACGCTGTTTCGAGACCATGCGTTAGAGTTTATCGACCAGAATCATGAGCAGCCGTTCTTTTTGTACGTGCCGTTCAATGCACCGCACGGGGCTTCTAGCCTTGATCCCAAAATTCGCGGCACCGTGCAGGCCTCACCTGAATACTTAGACAAGTACACCGCCGCCAAGAGTCGCTCAGCACAACGCCGACGCGGGTACATGGCCGCCGTCACTGAAATGGATGCGGCAATCGGTGCGATTCTCGAACGACTCGACCGTTATGAAATCGCCGACGATACACTCGTGATCTTCTTTTCCGACAATGGAGGCAGCGGTCTAGCGAACAATCAACCGCTGCAAGGCCGCAAGTCGACCATGTGGGAAGGAGGCAACCGTGTCCCTTGCATCGTCCGCTGGCCAGGGCATATACCTGCCGGTAAAGCAAGCGACGCGTTTCTTACTGCCCTGGAAGTCTTTCCCACCGCGTGCTCAGCTGCTGGCACGCCCCTTCCTAGCGATGTTACCTACGATGGTTTCGACATGCTGCCGGTACTCCAGGGCAAGATCGAGTCGCCTCGAAAGGAGATGTTCTGGCATCGACGAAATGAAGTCGCCATTCGCAACGGCGACTGGAAGTGGATCGACAGTAAAAAGGCGAAGGGCCTGTACTACCTGCCTGAAGATATTGGCGAGAAGAACAATTTGGCCCAAAAGCATCCTGATAAAGTTCAGGCACTCAAGCAGCGGCTTGCTCAATGGCAAAAGGAAATGCAAGCCGCTGAGCCTCGCCGCCCTTTCCGCAACTTCTAGTCAAAGAGCAACGTTCCCTTATTAGTCCAGAACCAGCTGATAACCTCGGATTTCGCCATGCCTTAATACATTGACATATCGCGACCTGACGATATATTTAAAGCAGGAGTTTCCGATATGCCCAAGAAAACAACCAGTAAGCCACCCTTGAAAATGGATGCCCTTGGCCAAGCGGCCGAGTGCTTGAAAGCGCTCGCGCATCCGGTACGTCTCAGGATGGTCCAGTTGCTACTTCATGGCCGGTACACCGTTGGAGAAATCGCGGATGACTGCGGCATTGCTGAAAACCTCGCATCCGAGCATCTTCGTTTAATGCAGCGATGTGGTTTCTTTACAAGCGAACGCGATGGCCGACGTGTTTATTACGCGGTCGCGGAACCTCACCTGGAGGACATTATGGCCTGCATTGAAAGTCGATTTTTGACGGAGGCCGGCAAATAGCCTGCCTTTTTTTACCACTATACATCGTCATATCACGATATTACCAACAACACAAAGAGGGTGGAGTGATGAGCATTAATACGATTTCTCCTCAAGCGTTAAACAAACTCCGTGAATCAGGCCAATGCGACCTGATCGACGTGCGCACACCGGCTGAATACCAGGAGGTGCACGCAAGCGATGCCGTCAATAGCCCGCTTGATCGCCTTGCTCCTAAGCAGGTGATGGACGCTCGAAATGGCTCTACGGATCAGCCCCTATATGTGATCTGCAAGTCAGGCAATCGCGCCGGCAAGGCTTGCGAAAAGTTCGTCGCCGCCGGGTACGAGAACGTCGTCAACGTCGAAGGTGGAACCGACGCCTGGGCCTCGGCAGGGCTCCCGGTTGTGCGAGGCAAAAAGACAATCTCCTTAGAACGCCAAGTGCGGATCGCGGCAGGCTCCCTTGTCCTCTTGGGGGCACTGCTTGCCATTTTCGTCCACCCCTATTTCGCCGGGCTCTCAGCATTTGTTGGTGCAGGACTGATGTTCGCAGGCATCACCGATACCTGCGGCATGGGCATGCTGCTGGCCAAGATGCCCTGGAACCAAGCGCCAAGCTGCTCGAAATAGATACGACCTAGCGGCAGCGGACTAAAGAGCATTGCGAGCAATTCCACTCATTGCTCGCACGTGATATTTCGCTGCCACCCTTCAGGGCTGCTCGTTACTTGACGTCGTAGCACCAAAGGGTGCCATGCTGACGCAGATAGAGTTTCCCATCGGCCAGCGTGGGATAGGCCCACTCTTTGCCGGTGCCTTCCGGTTGGTCTGGCAAACTGAACTCGCTAACAACTTCCATCTTGTCCGGGGATGCAGCGACCATCATGGCCTTGCCATCTTCGGTGTGCAGATACAAGCGTCCATCGGCATATAGGATGGAAGCTGCCGCACTGATTCGCTCCTGCCACATTATCTCGCCGGTGATAAAATCAACACACACGAGCGTCGAGTTGCTGCAGCCGTAGAGGTAACCATCCACTTTAACCGATCCGCCAATCGCATTAGGCAATTTCGGATTGAAGTATAACTCTTCCGGCAAGACTTCTAGCTGTTGAGCAACGAGACGAACGGCACCTCCGCCGGTACGTGCTCCACCGCTATAGACGATATCGCCGTCGACCACGGGTGTGGGCATGTTGGCAATGCCTTTGGTTCGGGTGTAAGACCACAGGAATGTCCCATCTTCGGCTTTGACTCCAGCGAGTCCGTTCGCCATGAACGCGACATACTGTTGCTTGTCAGCGGCCGTCACCTTCTGAACCGAGGCATAGGCGGCCGCACCCATCTCGGGTGTTTTCGCTTCCCACACGGTTTCACCCGTCGATTTATTCACGGCTACGATGCCTGCATCTTTACCACCAGGCGTCACGATGACCTTATCCCCATCAACCAGGGGCGACTCAGAATAAGCCCACGTACCGGGTTGGCCATCGTATTCCTGACGAACATTCTTTTGCCAAACGACTTCTCCACTTCTCGACTTCAAACCAACCAGGTCACCATCCGAGCCGAGTACATACACCATATCGCCATCAAATGTCGGCGTGCTGCGTGCGGCGGGGTAGCTCGGCTTTTGATCGGGATTACCGACTTTACCGATCCGGGTCGCCCACAGCACCTGACCGTTGGTCGCGTCTAATGCTTTTACCAATTCGTTATCTAAACCTTCGTTGGCAACCAGAAAGATCATGCCATCCGCAACCGACACCGCACCGTACCCATCTCCCAATTGGTTCACTTGCCAAACAAGGGGTGGACCGTCTTTGGACCACTTGGCCTTCAACTGAGTTTCACTGGAAACACCATCGCGGTTTGGACCTCGCCACTGCGGCCAGTCTTCTGCAGGAAGACTGATGCAGAAAGTCGCCAATAAGGTAATACAAAGAATTATTCGAAACGAAGCAAACATCGGATACTTTCCCGGGTTAAGGCTTGACTAGGATTGTCCAACAACGATCATTCTAACGGTCTCCACTTGTAAATCTCAAACTTTACCACGGCCCCCTTAGTTGCAGCCGAGCGTCTGGCAACCTAGGGTGATGATTAATTGTTTTCGCCGCTACGTCGAAACCTACCTTTCCCACAACGTTTGCATGACGCACTCACCCCCATTAATCATAGGCGCCGGTCCGGTCGGCATGGCGGCCGCTTCGTTCTTGTCGCGTTACGATATCATTCCGCGAATAGTAGACAAACGCGCCGAGCCATCGAAATTCTCGAAGGCACTTGCCATCAATCCACGCACGCTGGAGTTGTTCGAGGCCTCTGGAATTACGGATAAGCTCTTGGCGTTGGGTCGCAAGATCCATGGAGCCACCATTCACCGCAATGGCCGCATCGTCGCGGAAGTCGATTTCGAGGAACTTGAGCATCGGTTTCCTTTTATGCTGGCCCTTTCGCAATCAGCAACCGAGCGTGTCCTGCGGGAAGATCTAGCCGAGCGCGGGATCGAGATCGAGCGTCAAATCGAACTGGTTGAATCTCCCAATCTGGCCGAGGGCAAGGCCGAACTGGTCCATGTCGAAACACAGGCCAACGAGTCGGTAACGGCTCCCTGGATTCTAGCGACCGACGGAGCACACAGTGTGGCCCGCAAGTCTGTCCATGTTCCTTTTCCGGGCGATACCTATGATCGCGCGTGGATCCTCGATGACATCCCGCTGGCAACGGACTTCGCTCCGGACCGAGCCCATATCAAGCTGCAAGACGATGGCTTTCTATTCTTAATGCCGGTCTATACCGGAGAAGAGAAGCCTGGCGAACCGACCGTTTGGCGCGTCATTGGAAACTACCCCGAGCCGCTCGCTCAGTTAACCGAATCCAATCCGATTGGCGAGTCGCAGTGGAATTCTTCTTTTCATATTGCCCACCGGTTGGTGGAATCGATGAACGTCGGCAAAGTCTACTTCGCCGGCGACGCGGCTCATCTTCACTCGCCGGTTGGAGCGCGCGGGATGAATCTGGGCATTGAAGATGTTTGGGTATTCGCCGAACTTGCAAAGCGAGACGAGCTCTCCCTTTACCATCAACAGCGCTGGCCGGTGGATAACGCGATCGTTCAGCGCATTCGCACGATTACCGGCTTCGTAAAGGCCGAGTCGTTTATCAAACGCACGCTTCGAAACTTGCTGGCCCCCAGAATGCTGCACTGGAAAAGCGTCCGGGAAACAATGCTCAAGACGGTTAGCGGCCTGGATCATCCGGTTCCGCTTCTCAATACAAAACCGGAAGAACCACCCGCCGAAGAAGGACGACGATCGCGACGGCGGGAACGAAACCAATAGGAAAACCCTATTCTGCTGGCAAGCACATGCATGCCGAACTCATCTTCACATCGGCGTCTTGCCAGGCTATATCAAACTCGGCTTGAACCTTTGCAGACTCGTCCAACTTGCCTTGCATGCGCAGGCTGCGTGCCAGGTCGTACAATGCCCAGCCATTATGCGGATGGACTTGCAAGTCGCTCCGCAGGACTGCCTCTGCGTCTTGGTATCGCTTGGCATCCATCAGGGTAGCAGCCAAAGCATGGCGAACCGGCTGGATCCAATCTGGCGGTTCCGTGTAACGCAGCAAGTCTTCCAATTCGACTGCTTTCTCCAAGCTTGCAACCGCCTCGTCCGTTTTACCTTCGCGATAGAGGATTTCACCTTCAAGCATGTTGTCCGCAATATCCAGCACGACCGCTGCCGGGTTCTGAGCGAAGAAGGCCTCTTCTGGAATCGCAGCTTTCAGCTTACGGAAAGTCGATTGCTCTGCTCGCGCTTGGATAGGCTGATTCTTCGCGGCGTAGGCGACTCCTCGAGCGAAATGCCGCATTGTCCGACAGATGGGAAAGTGCTCCTCTGGTTCTGGTTCCTCCAGAATCGCGTCCCAACGACCGAAGCGAATATGCATTTCGTAGGGCATGCTATGCATTCCATCGACAAACGGAGCGTTTGCCTCCACCCAGCGATCTGGCATTTCACTTAGCATAAGGTTGATTTGCTCGGTGGCAACTTGCTCTTGCCCGATCATCATCGCGGCGAAAGCCAACATATGGCGGTTGTGTGCCATATAAATTCGGAAAAAATCCTGCTCCGGAGACTGCCGTTTATAGGCGGTGTCGGCGGCAATGGCCTTTTCATTCGCTACGATCGCTTTGCGCCAAGCTCCTAAACGAACATCAATATGACTGGGCATGTGAACCATATGCCCTAACCCAGGCTGCAGATTGCGGAGGCGGTCTGCTTCGTCCGCTGCTTTCGCAACTTCACCTGAGGCCTCTAGCGTGTGGACATACAGGTGCAGTGCCAGTGGGTGGTCAGGCGACTTCTTGAGAACTGTTTCCAGCGTCTCCATTACCTCTCGAGTATCCGGATTTGCGGCTCCTGCTTTTTGCCAAAGGTCCCATGGCCAGAGATCCATCAAGCTTTCTGCAAAGAGGGCCCCGACGTCCGGCTCGTCGGGATACTTCTCCCACAGCGTACGCATCGCAGCGGCATAGGCTTGATCGAGCGGCTTACGATCTTCCGGCGGCGGCTGGGAATATCGCTGCCCCAGTGCCGCGATCAACTCCTGCTCCAAAGGCGACCCGTTACCCGCCAATTCTTTGGCCTTCTGCAGGGCCTCCCAGGCCAGTGGTGCATGTTTCTCGTCGAGCAGTGGGTAATTAATGTTCGGGCCGTTGGCCAGCGAGATGGCCCACCAAGGAGCGGGGCAATTGGGATCGAGCCTGGCCGATTCGTGGAAACTGCGGATCGCCTCGTCGTGATTGAAGCCGTACATGAACGCCAACCCTTGATCGAAATAGGCCTGGGCCTGAGGATTGGCACTCGAAATCTCCCAATGATGTTCCCCCAAACCAGGGAACAAAGGGACTTCAGAATCTGGCTGGGCAGCCTGGGCGCAGATGCAGGCAGTTAAGAAAAATGCGACGGCCAATCCCCAGACAATAGACGGCAAACAGGAAACTTTCATCGATTTGATCCCCCGAGATGTTACTGCCCCTTTGGTCATTTGTCAGATTTGCCCACTTCACAGTTGCAGGCAGGCGCTTTAAGTTTAGCGAGAGTGGCCGCTGTTTAAGAGATTAACGCGGCGGAAATGTTCAGTCTGTAAACAGAACTTTGCCGAGTTGTAGGTTACCGGCTTGAGAAAGGTGGGCAAAAATTGGTCTCCCTCGCAAGTGCTACCGGCACCCTATTTGCAAAGTTTAAAAAACAGGCCTCGGCAAGTCTTTTTTGCTACATTTCTATGCAGGTCACGCTACTTTTGCGCGCAGACGGCACCCCTATTGGGGTCATTTCCTAGGAATTATACCTCTTCTGACGACGCGGCACGGTAATTGCTATCTGTCCGCACCATGCTTTCGCAGGGATCGCGAAGCGAAAGATCGTAATGGAATTTTAATAACGAAAAGCGTGAAGCGGATCCCTGAGGGGGCTCGCCGTTCGCGCTAGGCTTAGGAGGTCACACACTAGTGAGTACGGTATCGAAGGGTAAGGCGGGTTCCAACGGAACAACTACCACAGGCAACGGTAACGGGTACGCTGGCGGAACGCCGCGAATGGCAGCGATCGCGGCGGTAACCAACTACAAGCCCTCCGCCCCAGCCATGAACTTCTTAGAGACGCCAACGCAAGAGCTGTTCGGTTCAAACGTCTTTAGCAAATCGGTCATGAAGGACCGTCTTCCCAAGCCAATCTTCAAAACGCTGATGAAGACGATCGAAACGGGCGAAAAGCTCGATACGACCGTCGCCGACTACGTTGCTTCCGCAATGAAGGATTGGGCCATTGAAAAGGGTGCGACGCACTATGCCCACGTCTTCTACCCACTGACCGGCAGCACGGCTGAGAAACACGATAGCTTCCTGAGCCCCGACGGAACCGGCAGTGCGATTGCTGAATTCAGCGGATCGCAACTGATCCAGGGCGAACCGGACGGTTCTAGCTTCCCAACCGGCGGCATCCGCCAGACGTTTGAAGCTCGTGGTTACACTGCCTGGGACGTCACCAGCAATGCTTACATCATGGAAAACCCCAACGGGACCACGCTGTGCATTCCGACGGCGTTTGTTTCATGGACCGGCGAGGCCCTCGATAAGAAGACTCCTGTTCTTCGCTCGATGCAGGCCTTGAACAAGCAGGCTCAACGTATCCTAACGCTCTTCGGTAAAACCGATGGTGCGATGGTCAGCAGCACGGCTGGTCCAGAACAGGAATACTTCCTGGTTGATCGCAACTTCTTCTTCGCACGTCCCGACTTGCTTAACGCTGGTCGCACCTTGTTCGGTGCTGCACCTCCTAAGGGTCAAGAGTTCGACGATCACTACTTCGGTGCGATTCCAGATCGTGTCCTGGCATTCATGCTCGAAAGCGAACGTGAGCTGTTCAAGCTAGGTATTCCGGTCAAGACTCGTCACAACGAAGTCGCTCCGGGGCAATACGAGATCGCTCCGATGTACGAGTTCGCCAATATCGCGACAGACCATCAGCAGTTGATCATGATCACGCTGCGTAAGGTCGCCGAGAAGTACGGCATGACTTGCTTGACGCATGAAAAGCCATTTGCCGGCGTTAACGGTAGTGGTAAGCACGTCAACTGGTCGATGGGTAGTGCCACCCAAGGCAACCTCATGGATCCAGGCGAAACGCCTCACGAAAACGCTCAGTTCCTAGTCTTCTGCGCTGCGGTAATTCGTGCTGTGCATAAGTTCCAAGGTCTCTTGCGTGCTGTGGTTGCTTCCGCTTCCAACGATCACCGTTTGGGTGCCAACGAAGCTCCTCCGGCTATCATCTCGATCTTCCTGGGCGACCAGCTGACGGACGTCTTCGAACAGATCAAGGGTGGTGGTGCCAGCAGTTCCATTCCTCGTGGCACGTTGGAAATCGGTGCTGACGTTCTTCCGCCACTTCCGAAGGATGCTGGCGACCGTAACCGTACGAGCCCGTTTGCCTTTACTGGCAATCGTTTCGAGTTCCGTGCTGTCGGCTCTAACCAGTCGATCGCTGGTCCACTGGTCGCAATGAACACCATCGTTGCCGACTCGCTGGACTACTGTGCGACTAAGCTGGAAGAAGCCACCGGCGGTGACTCGTCGAAGCTGAATGCGGCACTCACCAAGCTCATGTCCGAAATCATGAACGAGCACGGCAGCATCATCTTCAACGGCGATGGCTACTCGGATGAATGGCATCAAGAAGCGGAAAAACGTGGCCTTCTGAATCTGAAGACTACCGCAGACGCTCTACCGTCGCTTGAGCAGGACGAAGTCAAGGAACTGTTCTCTAAGTACAACGTTCTCTCCGAACGCGAGCTGGAAAGCCGCATGGAGACGTACCTGGAACAGTACTGCTTGAGCGTCAAGGTCGAAACCAATCTCACCATCGAGATGGCCCGCACCATGATTTTCCCGGCTGCGGTTCGCTACCAAAACGAACTCGCATCGACTTGTGCGAACCTTCAAGCAATCGGCTACGAGTTCGATAAGGACACGCTCGACGTCGTCACAAGCTTAGTCAAATCGCTGCAGGACAGCATCGCGACCTTGGAAGCTGCCGCCGAAAAGGCAGAAACCAACGATTGCCCGAAAGCACATGCGAAAGCATATTGCTTCGAAGTCCTTCCAGCAATGAACGACGTTCGCAAGTACGCCGACATGTTGGAAGGCTACGTTGCCGACGACCTGTGGCCGCTGCCAACCTATCAAGAGATGCTCTTCATTCGCTAAGCGGCTGAAATAGCATTTGCTAAGTCAAACTTTCTCTTGAAAGCGAGCCAAGACTTCATATCTTGGCTCGCTTTTTTTCTTGCGCATCGCCACCTCTTGCCGGAAATACGCAAGATTCTTGCGCCTGACAGAATTGGCCATACACTCCCAATAGGGGCCCACTTCACCCCAACGCTCCGGTGGAAGCATCGATCCACTACTCCTAATCCGTGATTAGCCGCACGACTTGTCAGGACAAACCGCCATGTCGAATCCCTACACGGGCCTTGGCTTCTTAGGCACTTTTGTTTACCCCGCGCTGAGCCTTTTCTTGATTCCGGTCTTGGCTCTGCTGATCGGTAGTCATTCTCAGGACCGGTTCGAACAGAATCTAATCTCGAATTTTGAGTATAGAATCCAGAAGACGAGCGGTCTCAACCAACACCAGAAGAATCGCTTCATCACTCAAGTACACCAGGCATCGATATGGTCGCTGGTAAACCGTCAGGAAAAGGACTTGTATCGCTGGGCGGAACTCGTTGGCCCTTTCACCATGCCAACCTACGTGATGTATCGGTGCATCTACTGGATTAGCTGGACGTCTATTGCCCTAGGGCTGGGAACCCTGCTCATCGCTGGGCGTGGTACCGTCCTGTCACAGAGCTCGCGTCTAGCACAGTATTACTCACTGCTCGCAACGTGGCACATGACCGGGATCGTCGGGGTCGTTGAATTGACGTTACAGAGCCTGTTGCTGATGGGGCTGGTGACGGCTGAAGTGTGTCACCACAGCGGATATGCAGGCGCCAAGATCCTGGTGTTTATTCTGGGGGCTGGCCTGACAGGACTAGGCATGGCCATCGCCGCCATGTTCAAACACATTGACAATCGGATTGAAGTTTCCGGCATTCCAATCGACCGCTGTCACTCGCCACGGTTCTGGGAAGCACTCGATCGGCTGTGCGGCAAAATGGGAACAGCCGCACCGGATCAGGTCATTGCCGGCATTGACGATGGATTCTGGGTAACTCAATTTCCGATTACGATTCAAGAAGATGAAGTCATGCGACGGACATACCGCGGTCGCACGCTTTATGTCAGCCTTCCTCTGCTTAAGAAGCTTCCTCGACGAGAGGCCGACGGCATCCTTTGTCACGAGATGGCACACTTTAGTGGCAACGACACCTTTTATTCGCTCAAGATCGCACCGATGCTTGAACGACACGAGGCCTATGTACAGAGCCTCGGCCAGTCTTGGATTACTCTGCCTGTTTTTCACTTCGCGTCCTTGCTGCTCGTCATCAATCATCTCTCGTTCAGCAGCATGAAGCGTCAACGAGAGTATCGTGCTGATCGTCTCGCGGCGGAACACACTTCGGCAGATGATTTCGCATTCGGTCTACTTCGGGCGGTTGCGTTCAGCGTCTATCGTCAACAATGCGAATCGGATGTCATCACGGCCGACACAGCCTACGAGCAAGTCGGCATCGCCAGGTCCCTGGATGAAGGGTTTCGCCCATTCACCGAGACATACTTTGATGAGCATCCCATCGACGAATTGACGACGCTCCACCCCATCGACAAACACCCCCCGATACATGCTCGACTCGAGGCGATTGGGTATTCAGCAAGCCGAGAGACGCTTCGCCAGGCATTCGCAGACGATTCGATTGGCCCCTGGTACGAGCGGATCAACGATGCAGAAACACTGGAAACTTCGCTATGGAGCGAATTCGAAGAAGCCTTCCGCGAGTTTCACGAAAGGCTTCTCGTTCATCAATATCTGCCCTCCAACGAGCACGAACGCAGGCTGGTCGAAAAGAGTTTTCCGCCGAGAGAAATTCCCGTGTCGTACGGTAGGGTCCTCCGACTCGATTACGAAAAGATTGGATTTCAGGATTGGAATCACGACGTTTACTACCACGAAATCGAAGCACTCAATGTAGTACGCAATGACAAAGTCTGGATCGAAGTCATCTATCAACGCGCAGGGATTCACCTGAACGCCAAAATCCCCCTGAGCGGCATGGCGTACGAGGAAGCACTGGTGCGAGAAATGTTGGAGAATTATTCCAACCGAAGCGACTTCGCCCATGCTTATCAAAAAGAGAGACAGGCAGCCTTGGCCGCCAAATCGGAAGAAACCAATACGGGGCAAGAACTGGCGTTCACCCTGGATTCAAAGTGCTAGGCAACCTCCTTCGAGTCAACACGAAAGCAGCCCATGGCCCGTCCTCGTCCGTACGACCAACTGGGATTCGCAGCCAAACATGTCTACCCGGTTCTACTGCTCTGCCTACTGCCGGTAATCAGCCTGACCATCTTTTACGCGGTGCAGTGGAGGATGAACCAAAGCGTCGGCCAGTTGCTGACGCAGCGGATTGCACAAGACGAGACGATTCAGCCTCAACATCGAGCTGCACTACTAGAACTCGTTCACGCGGCACCTCTTTCGACGATCCTCGCTAATACGGATCCCCAGTGGCGACCGATCCAGACACGCATTCATCCAGAGACCCAACAATGCTTTCTATCTCTTCGCTGGGGAATGTATATGAGCGGGGCGTGTATCGCGCTCGTATTCGGGGCGATGGGGATCATTCAACTCGTCGCTCTTTACGCCCAAAGATCGCCGCAGGCATACCTGTTCGGCTTAAACTTTGGTGGCCTGTTCATACGTCTTTTCTTTCTGGCGGAATTCGTCCTGCAAGTAGTGCTGATCATTTGGCTAACCTTTCTGTTTTGTATGTTCTTTATAGAGAAGGCCGCCAACATTCACGGCAAAGCGATCGTCCTAATCGTGCTAGTCATGACCCTAGGGACAGCTGCAGCTGCGATGTTTCTCGCAGAATTATTCAAGAATGAACGGCAATCGAAATCGATCGTCGGCAAAGAGACCACGCCAGAAGAGTCCCCCGGCCTATGGCACCTGGTAACAATACTGAGCAGTCGAATGCAAGTTCCGGTACCAGATCATCTTGTGGTTGGAGTAACCGGATCCATTTCCGCTACTCATGCCCCGCTCCTTCTCCGCTCGTCCTGCGACAACGAGCCCCAAAACATCAAAGGCCGAACAATCTACGTGAACCTTGCCGTGCTGAGATATCTTTCGTCGGAACAACTGACGGCGGCGGTGGCTCATGAACTGGCCCACTTTCGAAGTGATCATACCCGCCATAAACTTCAAATCGCCGAACAGACCCGCCAATTCCAGAACTTCCGAGACAGCCTCTACCAACGCGAATACTTTCGGCCTATTTACTGCTTTTCCAGCATGCTATGGACCGGTTTGCAACCTGCATTTGCCAAACACTCTCAAGTCTTGGAGCTTGGCGCGGCCAAAGCATCTGGTGAATTCACTTCGCCCGACATTGCTGCTGAAGCAATTGTTCGTGCAGACATCTATTACGATTTACATGTCCAAATAGAGAACTCGTACTACACTCTGGACACTCCCTTAGAACGCATCGAATTTCGTAATACGATTGACCGCCTCTATCCGCGTTCCGCCCAGTGGTATTTGCTGGAATACGACGAGACGCTGGAAGATCATACGCATCCTTACCCCTCCCTTTCCCGTCGACTGGCGGCATTAGACCGAACCACGGAGGACAGTTCGCTCTGCCGTGCCATGTGTCACCCCCTTGAGGACACTGCGTTTCGATTGGTAGACAATGCGGCTGACATTGAGCGGGCACTATGGCAAACGCGTGAAATCGAATTCCTGGAAGCCCATCGCCAAGCCCTCGTGTTCCGCTATCTCCCGGAAACAGCCCAGCAGTGGAAGCTGGTGGAAGCTTACTTCCCGGCGGGCGAACTTATTCTTCGCGATGAAAACACGTTAAGTTACGATTGCGAAAAGATGATGTTTTCTCAGTGGGAGCAGCCACTTTACTTTCACGAGCTATACGACATGTTCCTTGACCGAACTCCCAGTAATCCTACGATGACCTTCTACTTCCGGAGAAACGGCAAGAAGAAGTCAACTGTTCTACCGATCAGTCAAATTCTCGAGCATCAAGACAGCTTGAAGCACATGATTTCCAATTACTCCGACCGCTTAGAGGCAGCCGTCGAATACCAAAAATCGAAGCCTCTCCAAGGCACCTCCGCGATGCAGATGGCAGAACAAAGCTTGTTTTCCTGATCGACTTGCCTCGCGCTGAGCATTCTTTCATACTGCACGCTGGTCGATTGCCCCACTCTTCCTTTTCAACTGGCTCGTCTCATGCAACAAGACGTCTCTAGCCTTGGCTTCGTCAAAACATACGTCTACCCAGCACTCGCGCTATTTCTGATTCCTGTGGCGTGCCTGATTTTTTATGGATACGTCCAGTCCACCTCCGATCAAGAGTTCCTCGACTTGGCGATCGCCGATATCAAAGGCGACGCCCAACTGACACCTGATGAGAAGGCGCAGAGCATTGAAGGGGCTAAGAGCATGCCTCTGTCTTGGTTGCTGGTAAGCAATGATCCGGACGTGGTTGCCTGGCGCGACGGGCTACCGGCTGACTACCTCTACCAACAACTGTCGATTATTTGGGCGATTCGCATTTCCTGGTTCTGTATTCTGGCCGGCATAGGGGCTTTCATGCTGACCGGGTTCACGGTCATCCTTTCGCTTAGATCACAGTCAATGCAGTACTACAGCTTGCTGATCGGCTGGCACACACTACGGACCTTCTGCACGCTGGAAGTCATTGCCCAGGCCCTGCTGGTCTTTTCACTTTCCTTCTGGATTCCGGCCTTTTTCTTCAACATCTACATTCTCAAGCTGCTCTTTATCATCGGCATTTTTGGCCTTTGCGCTGTGGGTGCCGTGATTGCTGCGATCTTCAAAAAGGTGGACGAAGACTTCATCATCGAAGGAGAAAGCATTACGCGTGAGATGGCTCCCGCTTTGTGGGAAGACCTAGAGCGTTTGAGCCAATCGATGAACACGGCCCCGCCCGACCAGGTGATTGCCGGGATCGACGACAACTTCTTCGTCACACAGACGCCTGTTCAAGTGAAAGGGCATGAAGATGAAGAGCCACGAACCATTACCGGTCGAACGCTATTTGTCAGCCTTTCGTTGCTTAAAAAGCTGCCGCATCAGGAAGCGGACGCCGTGCTGCTGCACGAACTAGCCCACTTCAGCGGAAACGACACGCTGTATACGCAGAAGATTGCCCCGCTTTTAGCGCGCTATGGACATTTCCTGCAAGGGCTCTATGAAGGTGGAATCTCACTTCCCGTCTTCTATTTTGCTGTCATGTTCCGAGCCCTGTACGAACTCTCACTCGGCAAACTGAGCCGCCAACGCGAGTTCCGCGCCGATCGCCTCGCATCGGAAAAGACTTCTCCCGAGTCGATGGCCCATGCGCTGCTTCGCATCACGGCGTATTCGCACTACCGAAACGAACTGGAACAAGAATTCTTCGACGCCGAGCAAGTGCACGACGAAGTCAACTTGGCCCATCGAATCGACGGCGGCTTCCAAAGTTTCGCCACGACTTTCGTCGATAATCGCGATGTGGGAGGACTAGCGACCGCCCACCCCTTCGACTCTCACCCTCCGCTGGAACAACGCCTGGAAGCGCTGGGATTCCGATCGTCTCCCGATGTCATGCGTAACGCCCTGATCGACGATTCCCACGGCCCCTGGTTCGACAAAGTCGACGGGGCCGAGTCGCTTGAACGTGCCCAATGGGACCACTACGAGGAGCGTTTCCGCCAATTCCACGAAGAGGTACTCGCCTATCGCTATATTCCATCCAACGAGACCGAGCAGGAACTGGTCGTGAAATTCTTCCCTCCGGTCGAGCGAACCGCCGCCAAAGACCGCGCTGTTCAAGTCGATTTCGAGAAGATCGTCTACGAGGATTGGGACCAGCCCCTCTACTACCGCGAGATCGAAGGAATCACGCTAGAAACAGAATGGGGGACACGTCTCGAAATCGTTGTGAAACGTGACGGCAAAAATAAAACGTTCAAGCTGCCGGTCAGCAAGAAGCAAAACGAGCAACAGGAACTGATCGGCACAATCGAGCAGTACTATGGCCGCGCTGCCACAGCCATCGCCTACCAGGAAAGCTTGAGACAAGCCGACAATCCTCTGCCAGACGAACCCCTAAGTAACGAGACCTTTTCGATAGAATAATCCTCGGATGTTGCCCGTGGAATGACCGACGGACTTGCTCGTGCCGATCTTCTCTCCATCATGCTTCCTCCCATTCGAAACTTATTGCAGCCAGGGCTCACGCATATCCCAAGGCTCACCAGTGGCCAAGTCACGACGATTTTCGACCGGATAGATGGCTCGCTCGGCCATTTCAGGATCGTAGGTTGTCCACGTTTCACGACACTGGTGCGTAACCACTTTGCGTAGCAGGTCTGCGTCGAACCAACGAGACACGTAGACTCGCTTGCCCCAGTCACGTCGCGGAATCTGATTCGATGAATGTAGCAATCGCCAGGCGATCATCACAGTGTCTCGTAAACGACTAGAGCACCTGCCTACTCTTCCCCCTTACACTGAAATTCTTCGCGACCATCTCGCTTAAATCAATTGATGAGGCGCATAAAAAAAGCGAGGAGGCCCGTGGCATCCTCGCTATGTTGATTATTCGGCAAATGATCTAGTGATCATTAATATTCAGGAATGACCTGACCATCTTGACGGTTAGCCAAGCTGACGAGCACTTGACCGGCAACCGTTTCCGAGATGAACTGGCACGAACCATCGCCCATCACAGTAAGTACACCGCCCGGGTGAGGCGAGCTCAGCGGAATCGAACAGGCACCAGCCTGGAAGCCGTTGGTCGGCTGCGAACCGCTGGTCTGAACTGGCGAGTTAATGCCGCCAGTGTAAGGCGAAGTATTGCCCAGCAGGTTGATCGTAGTCACGTTCTGAGCAGCGGTCGAGCTACCATTGGTAGTGGTAATCCCTAAACCATTCCAAGCACCGCCTTCAACACCACCACTGCCGTAGCTCGTACGGACCGTAGCATTCTGCTTCACGCGGGCAGCATCGTAAAAATAGTTGCTGCATTCGCTGATCATCATGGTGTTGCTCGTACCATCGGTCATGGCCGACATGTTAATCGCATTCGAGCCATCACCACTGGCAACGACAATACCATTGTATTGCTGAGCATTGCTGTTGATGTTTTCCAGGACACTAGTTGCTGGATTCCACTTCTGTTTCGTTCCGGAAATACCAACGTAGCCGGTGAGTTGAATATCGCTATCCACTTCAGGCAGCGGGCTCGAAGGGCAGTACAAGCCATCAACACGTAAGTTCAGCAGGACATCCCCAGTGGCAATATTGTCAGCGATGAACGTCCCATCGTTGAAACCACTGAAGTCGAGTTGATCGAAGGCCGCACCCTGCTCAACGAACGGAAGCAAGCGAACAAAGAACGAAGGAGCCGATCCAGCGGTACCAATCCGAGCAGCGTTGAACGGCATCTTCAAGAAAGTGTCGTGGTAGTTGTGCATTGCCAAGCCGAGTTGCTTCAGCTGGTTGTTGCACTGAATTCGACGAGCGGCTTCACGAGCCTGCTGAACTGCCGGCAAAAGCAGGGCAATCAGCACGCCAATAATGGCGATCACAACAAGCAGTTCCACCAGGGTAAACCCCCGGCGGGCATTCCAAGAATGAGTCACGTACTTCTCCTTCTCTGTTCCCAGAGACATGCAAGAAAATAGAACTGAGATGCGGTACTGAGCTCTCGCGAAACCTATTACGAGAACCGGTCTTCCGACCCCCAAGGTGGAAACCTTCGGGCCTCTATTGGCCGGACTACCCAGCGAAATGCAGAGAGATTGACGAGGAACCTTACTGCGTGATAAGCGCTGCGTGATTCTTTATACTTCAGTTTCTTATCTTAACGAGTGGCAATCACTCAACTATAAAAAACTAATTTTCCTGACACTCCTGCCGTCTCCTTAATGGAGAACATGCCCTCGTAAAGATGATCCATGGAGATCGCTACGATGCTTGTGATTTGTTGCGGCAACATTCTTTCTGTTCTTCGATTTTTTTTTCTAACGCATGCGCGGGTGGATTTTGATACAACCTTCACGGCTCTCCACTATCCCTAGATATAAAGAACTTAACGCAAACGAATACCCCATTGACATATCTGCGCATCATCGACGCAGGGCCCTCACTCAAGCCAACACTTGTCGAAACAAATGTCGGAACGAGTATTCAATCGTCTATTGGGTTTGTGGCCAATCCCCCACCCTTCAATCCTTTACGATCTTGGCGGATCGCCATCCATGAATCGAGCCCGTTGAGCGCACAATGAGGTCACTCTTTCATAAGGGGTACTCATAATGCTGCCACCCAACCAAGAGACCACCCGAAGGTACTGCATCGCGGTTTCTGGAGCTCCTTTAAACATGGGGACGTATGCCTTCTGCAATATCCAGTACCCCACGAAAACGATGGCCGCCGCCGGAAGCACACGCACAAAAAAGGGAGTGGCGACAATCGTCGTTGTGCTCAGCGATAACAGAAAGATAGGGACCAAAAGGTACATCACAGCCCCACCAAAAAGATCTCGCAGCTCGGCCTCCACTTGAGGCAAGCTCATCGTATCGACCGGGCGTCGATACGGCTCGTCCGACTCTGGAACATCTGGCAAAGGCTCTTGTTCTTCAATCATTCGCGATCCGTGCAGTTGTGGGGTTAGATCCCTCTATCCTAATGGCCAATCGCATGAAAGAAAAAGACGTCCCGCCGAACTTCGGCGAGGCGATAGATCCAGCAGCTTGTTCATCTGTCATTAGCTGAACCTAAGCGGTACCACCGTTGACCGGAATGACCTGGCCGGTGATCCATCCACTTTCATCACTGGCTAGGAAAACGATGACCGGCCCCATGTCGTCCGGCTTCCCAAGTCGTCCCAAGGCAGCCAGGTTTCGCATGCGGTCGATCTTTTCCTGCTCGTTGTTGCCTAGAAACATCTCCGTTTCCGTTGGCCCTGGCGAAACGATATTCGAGGTAATCCCGCGGGGCCCTAATTCTTTGGCCAAGCTTCGCGAAAGCTGCTCGATCGCGCCTTTCGATGCACAGTAAGGGCCATAGGTCGGCAGAAACATGAGTGCCGCAGACGATGAGATGGAAATGACCTTTCCCCCATCCACCAGACGCCGGGATGCTTCTCGCATGCCATGGAAGACGCCTGTGACGTTAACCTGCATCACCCGGGCAAACTCTTCGTCGGTCGTTTCCTGGATTGTCTTGTAATGCACGACGCCTGCGTTGTTCACCAGGATATCGACTTTGCCGAACTTCTCTTCGGCAGCATCAAACAGCTTCGTCACGTCTGCAGACTTAGAAACATCCGCTTGAACGGCCATGGCCTTGCCGCCAGCCGCTTCAATTCTGGAGACCACTTCGGCTGCCGCATCTTCGCTACTGGCATAGTTCACGACGACCCTGGCTCCGGCCGCTGCCAGGGACTCGCAGAGGTTCGCTCCGATCCCACGCGATCCACCGGTGACGATTGCCGTTTTGTTTTCTAACTTGCGCATTGCCAAGGTTTCCTTGCTTCGAGTCTTGGGGGGGCGTGATCTTGAAGGGTGGTCGCCTTCAACTTGCTCTCCAGAGATCACTTCTTCGTCGATAACTAATCGATGTCCATAGGCACAGCGTCCCATGGCTCGTCACAGAAAAGCCACTCCATCGCGTGTCTCCGGTTGATGATGATATACGGAAGCAATCGCATTGGCTTCTTGGGCAACTCGAGTTGGTTTTCGGTTTCGTGCGTAATGGCCCAGTGAAGACAATACGCCAGGTCGAGTTTCGAGGCGATTTCTTCCAGCGATCGCATGTGGCATTTACTGCGAAACGCTTCACTCGATGCCGAAGCTTTCAAATTGGGAAACAATCTCACCATATCGTTCGTGCACGTTTGATCGAACTCTAAGGAGTTCTGAATTTGCCCGACCCAGGTCATCGCCCAAATGGTCTCGACATGGGGCTGAAATTTCTCGACGGGACTTTCATCCTTGTTCCTCAAATAGAGCGATTCCTCAGGCGTGACCTTCTCGAGCAGTCCTTCTTGAGCCAGCCACGTCCATCCCAACTGCTTTGGAAATCCATAGGAACATGCCACGCAGGTATACAAGCAAAGCATCCGGTCGAGCAGCTGCTCAGGCGTTCGACGTAGGGCAATATCACCCAGCAGCGGCAACTCGGGGTTGATCGGATAGCCCAGTTTTTTTGCTTTGGATAGGCTTTGCTTGCGGATTGTCTCAGGTTCCATCATTCGTTCCATCTTTGGGAATTGAGAAAGCAATGGGCGTAAATCATTCGCCGATAGTCTGGCCTACGACTTCTGCCCAGTAAAGATCAAGTGCAGGCCAAGCCCCACAAACAGCCCCCCGGTCACGCGATCGACCCACTGGCCAGTCGATGGACGATCTCGCAGCCAGCCGCCTACCATGCCGCTATAGTACCCCAGAAGTGAATAGCTGAGCGTTACCCACAACCAGAACACGACCCCAAGCACCAGCAATTGAGACCATGCCGGCCGGCCCACGTCAATGAATTGAGGTAGAAACGCCAGAAAGAAAAGACCCACTTTTGGATTCAGGGCGTTGCACAAAAAGCCACGCAAACAAGCCTCGCCGAAGCTTTGTCGCGGGACCTGTGCATCCCATGAAACTCCCTCCCCTTTCCCTTGCGTGAGCAGGGCGCGGGTGCCTAAGTAAATCAAATACGAGGCCCCGGCGTACACAATAAACCGAAATGCCCACGGCGAAGTCGCCACCACTGCCGAGATCCCAGCCACGGCCAGAAGCGTATGGAAGAGCGTCCCTAGACCGACGCCAATTGCAAACCCCATACCTGCTCGTCGCCCGCGACCGACGCCGTAACTCAGGATCCCCAACATATCAGGACCCGGCGTCATGCTGATCGCCAGCATGGCCAGCAGAAAGTAAGGCAGCGATTCGAAAGGAGGCATCGGGCAAATCCCTTTATTGAATTCTCTGATGGCATTCCGTGTGAAACGTTTAGCAGTTCCAATGACTCTATTCTAGAAGACATCGCTAGTTGCCATCAGAGTAGATTGCGGACGCCAATCGCTAGACAAACGCCTAGAAGTTTGTGCAGCGAAGAAAACAAGCAGCGCCAAAAAAGAGCAAGTGGCTTCCTTGCCACTTGACCCGGGTATATGGGCAGCAATGTGGCAGCGAGATGGCTTCTGCTTCTATGATTACGAAAAACGGGTGCCGGGTCGACTTATTGGTAGTCATCCCGACACCCGAATATAAGAAATCGACCACGGCGTGGGTCGTTACTTGCAAGTTCGCATAGCTTCAAATCCGGATTGCGTTAGGCTGTACGCACCTTTGAACGATTCGGGGACCAAGAATTCCCGTTTGACCAGCCTAGTGAGTGATTTACTGTGAGTCACGAGCATTGGTCCGGTGAAGCAGAGCATTCGGCCTGGATCCATCAAGTACTGGCGGAACGTTCTGAGGACTTTCTTTTCGCCTTCGGTCAGCATGGGAAGCTCCTATGAGTAGGAATCGAAGAGCTCAGCCTCCTGCTATTAAATTGGCGACTTTGTCCATAAAGTCGAGGTTGCTGCTCGCACGCAATGCACGACTTAGCGGGCGACTGCGAGCAGGAGAAAGAGAACGCCCGATTCCCAAGTCAGCTTCGTGCCCCTGGTAAGAAAGCGCCATTTTATCCACAGCAACTTGTATCGTACCATTTTTCACAGGCCAATGCCAGCCCCCTGCAAGGACTATCTAGCCAACGAGCGACCAGAACTCAGGCAGGAAATCACTTGAGTTTCTCGTTTTCCTGGTGTCTTGTTGCGTCGCGTTTGGTCTTTTTTTCCAGGTTACGACGAAGTGCTTCGGTTAGGTCGACACCTGTTTGATTGGCCAAGCAAATCACCACAAACAGCACGTCGGCAAGTTCATCGGAGAGTTCGCCTTGCTCGTCCGACGGTTTGAAGCTTTGCTCGCCATAGGTTCTCGAAAGAATGCGGGCCACCTCGCCGACTTCTTCCATCAACTGGGCTAAGTTAGTGAGCTCCGAGAAGTACCGCACGCCAATCGTCTGAATCCATTGATCGACGTCGTCCTGAGCCTGGCGAAGGGTAAGAGGATGTTCCGTCTGTGTCACTGGGCAGTTCATTTCGCAAAGGTTTCGAGAGCGTATTCCCGGCGGTGCTCGCTATCGATGTCCCTAGCGAGAGCTTGGAATGTCTCTGGCCATTAATGGGTCGCCTAGGGAACCATCCCCCCGGAGATGCCTTTGACAACAATGGCAACTGCGTCGTGCGGGTGAAGACTCTCGAAGTGACTCGCTTGAATCCGGTAATCGACTACGCCTGGCATCGGGTCGATGGCCGACTTCATCCGGCGTGCGGCATCTTCGCAGAACATGAGGTTCTCGCCATTGAGACGGGCAAACTCTTGCTCGTCAGCTCGCTTCACTGCGGCCTGAACAGCCGTATTCAATACGCCTTCAATGCGTTGAATTATTTCATCGACGGGTAGGTCGTTGCGTGTTTCGTCCAAGTCGACGGTGATATCGGCATGGCTTCGCTGGCTATGAGGAACTGCGATCAACGTATTGTTCGAGCCCAGCCAACTGAGCACGGTCGACGCGCTAAGCCAGTTGTGTCCATAGAACTGTTCTTCAAACTGCTGCTGCAGCAGTTGTCGCGACAAAGCGGCCGAGCAGGGACAAGCACTCGAGTAGGTCAGACGCACATGAACGCGATACTTTACGGTGCCTCCCTGCTTCAATGCCTCGACTTGAACGGGATAGCTTCGCCAGGCGGTGTTGTCGGAAAGGAGCGAGGCCCGCTGAATCATGTGCTCGAAGGAAAACTGAAGATAAGCCGACTGGCTCATCTCATTGTGCGTTTCCAGGAAACGGCCCAGAATGCGTTCGATTTGCTTTTGGGAAAACTCTGCATGGAGTTCGTTTTGCAGGCTCAAGTAGAGCCGCGACATATGGATGCCCTTGGTCGCCGGGTCGTCGAGACTCACATAGGCATCCACCTTGGCTGGTGTCCGCATCAGGACGTCATCTTCCCCGCGAACCAGGATGGCAACCTCGATCCCAGACATCCCTACGCGATCGATCGGCGATTGAAACTGCGGAGCGGTATCGTTCGCGACATCAGGTAGTAATCTCGGAGAAGTGTTCATAGCTAGTGGTCGAGTCGCTTCCGGTGCCAGTGGGGTGGCCGAAGTCGATTGCGAGGAGATAGGCGAGTCGGTAGACATCAACATTTCCTTGGCGGAGTAGTTTCGTGTGCGGTCAGAGTCTTCCAGGTTTTGGACCGGGAAACTTCAGTCAGGGCAACCGCAAATGGTCGGACGCGGGCTCAGATGGCAATCCACGCCAGGCGGGGCTCTATCATAATCAATTCCAGGCCGCCCATGTTAGGATGCCACCCCCAACCAGGGCGTTACAGGCAACTAATACTGCCCCCGAGCGGGAAAACTGAGTACACTAAGTAGTACCCCATCTCCGACCTACTATAGTTGCCTGAGGTCTCGCTGGGCTCAACAATTGCTTACGTGGCCGGTCAGCCCAGTTGTCGATAACCTATTTATTGACAATCGTTTCCAACTCGCTGCAAAAGTCAATCCACCCCTGTCATACCACGGAAAAGATCGCAATTATGGCTGCCACGGGTTCGCTCGGAGATTATCCACATTATCGCCCTCGCCGAAATCGGCAGACCGAATGGTCGCGGCGGCTCGTGCGGGAAAACCATCTGACCGTTGACGATTTGATTTGGCCCATCTTCGTCCAACCAGGAAAAGCCACGCGAACGCCCATCGGCTCGCTGCCAGGCGTCGACCGCGTGACCATCGACCTGGCAGTGGAAGAAGCCCAGCGTGCGGCAGAACTGGGCATCCCCGTGATCGCCTTATTTCCTGCGACACCCAGCGAACTGAAGACACCGCAATGCCAGGAAGCGATCAACCCTGATAATCTCGTTTGCCAGACCGTTCGTGCGATTAAAGAACAAGCGCTGAACCTGGGCATCTTGTGCGATGTCGCGCTCGATCCCTATTCCAGCCACGGGCAAGATGGTCTCGTCAAAGATGGCTACGTCGTCAATGACGAAACGATTGAAATGCTGTGCCAGCAGTCGATTGTTCAGGCTCAAGCCGGCTGCGACATCATCGCACCGAGCGACATGATGGATGGACGGATCGGCGCAATTCGCAAAGCGCTCGATCACGACGGCTATCAACACGTCCAGATCATGTCGTATGCGGCCAAGTATGCTTCGGCATTCTATGGTCCCTTCCGCGATGCGGTAGGATCCTCAGGCAGCCTGGGTACCGGTGACAAAAAGACTTACCAGATGGACCCGGCCAATACCGACGAGGCTTTGCGGGAAGTTGCCCTCGACCTGAAAGAAGGAGCCGACATGATCATGGTCAAACCAGGGATGCCCTACCTGGACATTGTGCAGCGGGTAAAAGAAACGTTCCGCCAGCCCACGTATGTCTATCAGGTCTCTGGCGAGTACGCCATGCTGCACGCCGCCGCCGGTAATGGCTGGCTAGACCTCGACAAGACCATGCTAGAAAGCTTGACGGCCTTCAAGCGTGCCGGAGCCGACGGCATCTTAACTTACTTCGCCCCCAAAGCGGCTGAAATACTGAACAACGGTTAGACACTTCACACTCAACGATGGAAACTCTTGCAGCAATGCCTTACGACCTTGCTTCGCGGAGTTTCAAGATTTAGGCTAAACGAGGTGCCTTGAAGCTTTTCATTGCGACAAGGGAACCATCACTTGACGATCAGGTCGATCCTATGTCCTACACGCCAGTTCAACTGTTAGAGAATTGGATTCTGCGTCAGGCCTCCGATGCTGGCCAAGCCTGGCTCGGCTCGCAGCGCGAAGCGGTCACCACCGGTGATCTCAAATCGCTGTACATGGCCTTTGGTTTCGCTCCGCGGAAGATTGGTAAGGCTGATCTCGAGCTAACCGAGCGAGACCTTGGCGACGCCGCCGAAGCTCGGCCAGGCTGGATGCCCCATTCGTGGACAATCGATCAAGCGGCTCGCGTTCTGCTGCTGATATCGCTTCCCTCCGAAGACGACGCGGCTTTTCAAGCGTCGCTGGAGAAACTCTTTCAAACGGCTGAAATCCGCGAACAGGTATGCCTTTACCAAGCCTTGCAGTTGCTCCCTCACCAAGAGCTGTTCGACGATCGCTTGTCCGAAGGCATCCGCACCAACATCAAATCGATCTTCGAGTCGATCGCCCATGACAACCCGCTGCCCATGGAACTGATGTCAGAGCATGCCTGGAATCAGATGATCCTCAAGGCACTGTTCATCGGCGTGGCCTTGGATCCTATCGAAGGGCTCGATCGTCGTGTGAACCCGGAACTGGCGCGGATGCTGATCGACTTCGCGCACGAGCGCCGCGCAGCCAAACGACCGATTCCCGTAGAGTTGTGGCGAGTCGCCGCCCCGTTTGCCGATGAAATAGCACTAGAAGACATGAAAGCACTGTACGCGTCAGGCGAGTTGCTCGAAAAGTCGGCCATAGCACTGGCCTTGGTCGCGACCGCATCTGATGAAGCCGATGTCATCCTGAAAACCAATCCAGATATTGCCAAGCGTGCTGAAAGTGGTGAACTCACCTGGCGCGAAATCGCCCAGCAAGCTTACTAGTGCCAGCATGGCCCCCACGCTTTTGCTGAAAACTGAAATCTGAACATTTAAAACTGACAAACCATGAAATTCATCGACCCCCACATTCACGTTACCTCGCGTACAACCGACGATTACGAAGCGATGGCCAAAGCTGGCGTGGCGGCGATTATTGAGCCGGCATTCTGGCTCGGTCAGCCGCGTACGCACGTTGGTTCATTTCAGGACTATTTCAGTAGCCTGGTCGGTTTCGAGAAGTTCCGCGCGGCTCAGTTTGGTATTCGCCACTACTGCACCATCGGGCTGAACTCGAAGGAAGCCAACAACGAAGCCTTGGCCGAAGAGGTGATGGAGATCATGCCGCTGTTTCTCGCCAAAGAGAACGTCGTGGCGGTTGGCGAAATCGGTTTCGACGACATGACAGCATTGGAAGAAAAGTACCTTCGCATTCAGCTAGAGATGGCGAAGGAAGTCGATTTACCGGTGCTGATTCATACGCCCCATCGCAACAAAAAGCAGGGCACCTATCGCAGCATGGACATCATCGAAGAACACGAGATACCACCCCATTTAGTGGTAATCGACCACAACAACGAAGAGACCTGCGAAGAGGTCCTGCGTCGCGGCTACTGGGCCGCATTCACCATCTACCCCAAGACAAAAATGGGGAATGAAAGAATGGTGGAGGTCGTTAAGAAGTACGGACCAGAGAGAATCATTGTCGATTCCTCCGCCGATTGGGGTGTTTCAGACCCGTTAGCCGTCCCGAAAACTGGCAATTTGATGCTAGAGCGGGGTGTCCCTGAAGAACACGTTGAGCTAACCTGTTATAAGAACGCTTTGGCCGCATATGGTCAGAGCGGTCAGTTCGAGGAATCGGATTGGCTGACCCCAGAACCCATCGATCAACGTACGTTGTTTGAAGGGAATAGCGTTCTGCGGGGTGGCCAAGATCCGCGAGTCGATAAGCCAGAAGACGATCGTATCATTCAATAAGCTCATAACGTCTTCCAGCTTGAAGAGGAACGGCTTCCCGTAAGGGAAGCAACTGAACAGAGACGCTAGGCACCAAAGTAAGGTGAACGCGTTCGGAACCGCGTTTATCTTTCGCTATCCAGAGGCACCCAGCACTTTGCCTTGCGGGTCGCTACGTTTGCGATCCAACAGACTGGACCAGCTTACCTAGGGCGTGTTATGAGCTTTCATCGCAATGGCGCAAGCGACAAGTTGTCGCGCCGCGAGCTTCGTTTTGAGAACTATGAAGATGTTCTCCGCGAGGCCAGAAGTCTTTCTCGGGTGGGTTACCACCGTGTATCCAAGTGGTCGCTTGGGCAAATTTGCGACCACCTATCGCGTTTCATGGATGCGTCGCTCGACGGTTTTCCGCCGGCGCCGTTCTATGCTGCGATTGTTCGACCGATTGCCCGTATGATGTATCTGAGCAAGATCCTCCGGAACGAGCATCTGCCGGCCAAGATGCCAACGCTCAGGGAACTAACCCCTGGGGAATGGGAAGAGGATCAAATGGCGATTCCACAGCTCGAGGCTGCCATCGCTCGTATTACCGATCCGAATGCCCAGTTTGTCCCGTCGCCGCTTTTCGGCAATCTGACGAACGAGCAGTGGCGAAAGGTTCACCTGTGGCACTGCCAGCATCATCTGGAATTCCTTATTCCGGCGGCCAAAGACGCTACTGCCTAGGCAGAACAAACATTGGGTGCCGGCTAGATAGACCACCTTGCGCGGCACAACGAATTGCGCGCTATTCGTTGTGCCGTTATTCAGGTTGATCGCCTTCGGACCTTGCCTTTTGGCATTTGGCGTCGTATCCTGCGCGACAAACCCTGTTGTGTCGTTTCAGGAAAGACCCCATCCATGTCCGAAGATTCGCAACCCCTAGAGCCAGCTTGGCGTCCCCTTTCCAAAATTCAGCGCCGCGTACTGGGCGTGCTGATCGAGAAAGCCAAGACGACGCCAGACTCTTACCCTATGTCCCTGAACGGTCTAACGACCGGCAGCAACCAGAAAAGCAATCGCGATCCTCAGTTGAACGTCGAAAGCTGGGAGATTGAGGAAACCCTAGAGCAGCTCCGCGAAATGGGAGCGGTTGCGGAAGTGCATGGCGATGGTCGTGTCGTCAAATTTCGGCACTATGGTAAAGATTGGCTCGGCTGCGATGGCAACGAGCTCTCCGTGATGGCCGAATTGCTATTACGCGGCCCGCAAACCATTGGCGAGCTGCGCGGACGGGCGGCTCGCATGGGCAAGATTCCGGACATGGGCTCTCTGCAGCCGATCTTGGATGAATTGCAGCGCAAAAAGCTAGTGATTCCTCTTACACCCAAGGGAAGAGGTCAGGTCGTCACACATGCTTTGTTTTCTGAGAAGGAACTGGCCCAACAGCGCACTCAAATGGGCGGCGGTCGGGCTGTTGAATCGGAAGTGGAACCGCCTGATGCGACTTCCATCGCCGAGCCTGTCCAACGCCCGGTGAATCCTACTCCGACGGCTCCTCCGCCTGTTGCTGTAGCATCATCGTCTTCCGATAGTGCTTCAATTGCGCAGCTCCGCGAAGAAGTGGCAACTCTGAAAGCGGAAATTGAACGCATCAAAAAGGACATGGAAGACCTTTGGTCGAACATGACCTGAGAAGAATCACTACGTTCATCCACAACGCATAGTGATCGCCCCTGGCGAACGAGTACCGAGCGACTTTCGCAGCGTTGGGGGCGTCCGAACAACTTCCTTTTCGCCCCCTACCAAAGGTGGCAGAACCTGCTTTGCGCGTTAACGTCTGTTGAAGGTGCGTTTTAGTTTTGACGAATCAGCCAGCGTTCATCGCTGCGCCGATTGCTGACAGCAACGCCCTGATTGAGAATGGCCCTTGCTGTGAAGCGTTCCGCTTGGGTCGACACCGCTATATGCGGTGTCGGCCTTTGTTTTGCGCTACCAGCGAGTCACCGGGACAGCTCGCCCAAAGGGGATTAGTACTCGACCCACTTCCAACCGATGGGAGCTTCCAACTCTTTTTCGGCGAAGTAAGCCCACGGCGTGTCGGGATGCTCCTTGATGACACGCTCTAGGTACTCTTTGGCCTGTAGCCGTGTTTTTTCCAGTCGGCTACCAGCTTCTTCCAGCGTATCGGCTGGCTCTAGGTTCCACGTGTTATGCGAAGGATCCTCGAACTTTCTGCCCCCCTTCAAGATCGCCAGCATCTGGTTGTAACCATCGACGCGTGCTTTGACGGCAGCGGCTCGGCCTAGGGCTAGGTCATAGCTGGCCTGCCATCGCTTATCGGTGATTTTATCGCGGTCCTTCTCCCCATCGGCTAGAGGATCGTAGATAGCGTTCACGAGCGGCTCTAAGCGAGCGGCGGTACGCTGGGCCCCATCCAAAGCGTTCTTCAGACGGGCTTCGTCTTCCACCACAAACTGCGAAGCAGGATAGGTCATCGCTTCGACTTCACCTTGCGATGCCGCACGATGCAGCGCGGCGAGTGCCTTGTTCTCGGCCAGCTTGGCTTGATACTGGGCGTCGGTCAGGTACTGCGGAGGATACTTACGCATGACCTCGTCCTCGAATCGAATCGCACTGCCGGGCCAAGCGGCCGAGCGGAGTCGGGACAAGAGAAACGATCCACGCGTTTGATAGGCAAGATAGGTCAAACCGAAGGGACCGTACCCGCTATCGACGTCGTCGCCGCCAAATCCGCCGCTGTTAAACTTCATATCAACACGCTGCGAATAGCGTGTTTCAGGCCCCTGAAGCATCGCAGGCATCCCGTCGGCTCGCGATTCCTGCGGAGCAACTTCCGCCATCATGCGTCCCATCGGGGCTGGCACACCAATCGCATAGATTCGCACACCGGTCGCGTTAGCCTTTTCCACCACGGCATCGACCTGCTGCCAGTCATCGCCGGCCTCGTCGGTAACAATCACCACCATCAGTTCGCGAGCTTGCTGCTGCTTGATTGGGCCATACTTGTCCAACACCTGGCTAATTGTCTCGAAGGTTGATTCCTTGCCGGAATTGTCGACCTCAATCGCAGAGAGCTTGCCGATCACCTGGCTAAAGTCGGTGGTAGGCTGCTCGAGCACGAAATTCGTTTTCTCGCCGAAGCTGACAATAGCCGTCGAGAGACTTTCAGCCGACTTGCCATCGGGAAGGCCATTGGTTTGAAAGTCGGTGTAAAGCTTCTTCGCGGCGTTTGCCCAAGAGCCTCGCATCTCGGAAGCACTCAAAGTCGAGTCTACAACCCACACGATCAACGTCGGCGCGAAGTCAATGCTGCTGGCGATTTCTGTTCGCAAACGCTCGACGTTCTCCTCGACGCTCGCATTCGCTCCGACCGACTTGCCACCTGTGTTAAAGCGGCTGGTACCACCGCCTCGCAGCGAGGTCGTGCGAATCATGGTGCTGCGTGCCTGGGCTTCCTTAGACTGAGCCGGCTTGGAATCGGCCTTCGGTTTGGCAGCCGGCTTCACAGCAGGAGCCGCCGCTTGCTTGGGCTGATTCTTTGCCAAGGGATTGCGAAACTTAACGTTTTCACCGCAACCAGCCACCAACACCACGCCCATCAGCGTCGCGGAGATCCATCCCAATGCGGCGTTCTTCAGATTATTCTTACGGCGTGGCATATCTGCAGGGGCTCCCAAGCAAGAGAAATTACGACCGGACGAACCGACTTTTCATTCTACCCCTCATTTCAGTCGGGTCGAGTCGATGTCCAAGATTCCCACGGACAGCCCCCGCTACGGCACTGGTTGTCTAGGGACTGGCAATCGAAACGATTATTCGAAACAATAACGCGCATCGAATACGAAATAGGATTTTTTCATGACATCTGAGCAAACCCTCACCGGAAAACGAATTCTCATCTTCGTCGGTGATATCTATGAAGATCTCGAACTGTGGTATCCCCACCTTCGCTTGCAAGAGGCCGGCGCCGAAACCGTTCTCGCGGGCCTCAAAGCGGGGGAAACCTACGACGGCAAGCACACCTACCCTGCGAAAGCCGATGTAGCGATCTCGGACGTCGATCCCAGTACGTTCGACGGAGTGGTTTGCCCCGGGGGCTTCATGCCGGACAAGCTCCGCCGCGAAGACAAAGTGAAAACGATCATCCGCCACTTCCACGAAAAAGGCCAGCTGGTGGCTGCGATCTGCCATGGGGGTTGGCTCTTGGCTTCCGCCGGTATCTGCCGCGGTACCAAGCAAACAGGTTCGCCAGGTATTCAAGACGACATGGTCCATGCCGGCGTCACCTGGGAAGACGCGGAAGTTGTCGTCGATGGCCACATTGTCACCAGTCGTCGGCCTGACGATCTGCCGGCGTTCTGCCGAGCGCTCATTGACGTGCTGGAGAAACAAGCCTCATGACGCTCGCCCATTTGACGATCGCCACGCCCGATTCCGCCTCGACGGCGCAGTTCCTGCAACAGGTCTTCGACTGGCCGGAAGTCCATCGCCCTGGCAATGTCGACCCATCCACTTACTGGCTCGACATCGGCCAGGGACAACAGGTCCACGTCCTTCAAGTCGATGGCTTCGAAGTGTCTGCATTCGAGCAAGAATTCGGTCGACACTTCGCTTTTTTCTTTTCTGCTGCCAAACTCGAGACAATACGTCAGCGATTAACCGAGAGAAACGTGGAAGTTATTCCACCGATTCGCCCGACTCCTTTTGAGCGTTTCTTTTTTCGAGATCCCAACGGTTACATGTTCGAAGTGATCGACCAGGACAAGTTCGTCCAAGAGAAATAACATGACGGTACTGCAGTGAAAGCAACGGATTGCCAAAATGTTCACGGATGGACGTCGCTGCAGAAAAACTTCTTGGCAGCACTGCTGGTCGCTATTTTTCTTTTTCAGCTTGCGTTGATGCGCCAGGGACATGACTGGGGTGGTGACTTCGCCCAGTACTTGAGTCATGCTCTCAACCTGGCCACATTTCAAGACTACGCCGACACCGGGTACATCTATAACCCCGATGCGGCAGTCATTGGACCACGTGCTTATCCGCCCATCTTCCCGCTATTTCTGGCACCGATCTACGCGATCTTTGGCGTCGACTTCACGGCGTTTCGTGTTGCGATACTGGTGCTCTTCGTCGCGATGGTGGCTATTTCAACGAGCTTATTCGCACGACGACTTTCGGCATGGCCGTCCCTTTGCCTGGCCGGTCTGCTAGGCTTTTGCCCAATATTTTGGGACTTTAATCAGCAAGTTATCTCAGAACATCTCTTCATGCTGTGGTGGATGCTCACCTTTTGGGTCTATCAACGCTACCGTGGAAATTTCGACCAACCTTCCCAGCACTTCGGTCCGGCAATCGTGACCGGCCTGCTCATCTATCTTGCTGTTGGCACGCGGACCGTCGGCATCGTCTTGCCCCCTGCCCTGCTGCTGACCGAGTTCCTCGTTTATCGTCGTTTGACTCGCTATGCCGTGGTAAGCATCACGGCAGCGATTGTATTTTATGCAATCCAAAAATTCCTGCTGCCAATCGGTGGCTCTGGTTACCTCGATCAACTCTCCGAGATCAACTTTCATTCGCTTACTTCCAATTTTTTTGCAGACTCTATCTCCTTTCTTTTCATCTGGAAGAACGGGCACCTCAATTGGCTTGCCGCAGCGACCGGATTTGGTTTGAGCCTGATCGGTATCACCGGCTTCCTAAAAGAAAGCTGGCCCAGGCCGCAACTCTTGTCGATCGCAACCGTTTTCTATTTTCTGCTAGTCGTGCTTTGGCCCGGAGCAAACGGCATTCGCATGATTTGGCCTCTGCTTCCCGGCTTTCTGTTTTGGATTTTGTTTGCCCTGGAAAACGTTCCGTTATCCACTCGATGGCGATCGATCTGCTTGACCGGCTTTGTCGTCTTTACACTCGCCTGTTATGCCGGCAAGTACAGCTCTTCAGAATTCGGACCCATTGCTGGGCCCGAGAGCCCATCGGCGAGAGAATTGTTTGCCGAAGTTACCAAGAGCGTGAAGCCAGAAGAGTCGTGCCTGTTCTTTAAACCACGCGTACTAGCTTTTTATACGCAACGACACTCGGTCGGGTATCCGATCGACCTCAATCACCCATCATTAAACCGCACGCTGGAACAGGCCCAGGCAGACGTTGTCATCACACAAAGCGAGCAGCTTCCAGAACTCGAGCAGTTGCTGCAGCAAGACGGCTTTCAAATCGAATGGTCGAACGTCGACTATCAACTGTGGCGAAAGAAAGACGCGTCTTAGACCGTCGCCGGTTAGTTTTGCTGTTCGAGCAAAACCTCTCGCACCAAGTAACGCAGGCGGGGCTCTGCGGCTTGTGCGGCACGAATGACGTCGTACTTGCCGACGCTTCCCAGATTATCTGGCAGGCAGATATTGGTCACTGTCGAAAGGGCCAGGACTCGCAAGCCAACCTGGGCAGCGACGATCGCCTCGGGCACCGTGCTCATGCCAACCACGTCGGCCCCAATCTTTTTGAGAAAACGGTACTCGCTCCGCGTTTCGTAGTTCGGCCCGGTCATGGCCGCATAGACGCCGCGATGGTGCCGAATTCCTTCTCGCCGGGCAATGCGTGCTGCCGCGTCGAGCAGCCGCTTGTCGTAAGGACTCGACATATCCGTAAAACGCTGGCCAAGATTCGGATCGCCATGCCCGGTGAGAGGATTACGCCACATGAAGTTGAGGTGATCTTCCATCAACATGATATCCCCGCTTTGATAAAACGGATTCATGCCGCCGCTGGCATTGCTGACCACCAGAATACTGGCCCCCAGGGCCTTCATCACACGCACCGGTAAGGTAATCGTTTCTAACGAGTACCCTTCGTAAACATGAAAACGGCCCTCCATGACCAAGACTGGGACAGTGCCCAGTCGTCCACATACGAGTCGCCCTTTATGACTCAGGGCAGTAGAAGATGGAATGTGCGGTAGGTCTTCGTAGTCGATCGTGACTTCGACATCGACGCCGTCGGTCAGCGTACCGAGCCCGGTCCCTAATATGATCCCGGCCAAAGGACGTTCGTTCCATCGACGCCGAATGGCAGCAGCCAAATCTTCGACCTGGGCTTTAAGCTTGAACAAGCATTAACTCCTGTCCCCTCGCCGCTGCTCTCGCTCACCGAGGGCAAGTGGCCAACCGTGTACCAGCGTCGCCCCTGAATCCAGCCCTCTCCCCTAAGGGGCGAGGGAACCAGGGGAACAAATCGCTCGCTGTGCCGTTACTTTCCGGCGTACTCCGCCAGTACACCTTTAACGAGCGTTCGCAGCTTGGGTTCTGCCTTGTTCGCGATCGCGATGATTTCCGAAACATCGGCCGGCTTCAACGCATCGGGCAGGCACAGATCGGTAACAATCGAAAAACCGACCGTCTTCAGCCCGCAGTGAACCGCCACAATGACCTCAGGGACGGTGCTCATGCCGACAAGGTCTGCGCCGATGGCTCGGAGGAAACGATACTCGGCTCGCGTTTCCAGGTTCGGGCCAGCGACGGCCACGAAAACACCCCGATGCGCGACGATGTCTTCCTTGCGGGCAATCCCCAGGGCCTTTTCGATCAGCTCGTGATCGTATGGGGCACACATATCCGGGAAGCGTGGTCCGAGGCGATCGTCGTTAATCCCGATCAGCGGGTTGTCGCCCATCAAGTTAATGTGATCGTCGATCAGCACGATATCGCCGCAACTGTGAAACGGGTTCATGCCGCCAGCCGCGTTCGAGCAAAGCAGCAGTTCCGCACCCAGGGCCTTCATCACACGCACCGGCAGGGTAATCTGCTTGAGCGAGTACCCTTCGTACATATGGAAACGGCCTTCCATCGCCACGACTGGAACTCCACAGAGCATCCCGCAAACCAAACGCCCGCGATGACTGGTTGCCGTGGACGCTGCGAAGTGAGGAATCTCGGTGTATTCGAACGAAGCTTCCTCTTCGATCTCTTCCACCAGGCCGCCCAGCCCGGTACCCAGGATGATGCCCGCCTTGGGCGTCTTATTCCATTTCGCTTGGATAACTTTCAGCGCGTCCTGGATTTTGTCGTATAGATCGAGCATGTGCGGGAGTTCCCGTTTTGAACTGGTCAGATGGGCAAACGTAGCCCCCGATTATGCCACGTTCCCTTCGAGCGACAAGTCCCGGCATGATATCGAGAGGAGATGAAGTCGGTGATTAAACCCGAACGCGATCGAAGTCGACGGCGAACTGGGCGCGTGAAAAGAGAATACCTGCGTCGTCTTCCGAAACACGTCCGTACAGACTTCCATCAAAAACGGGGAACTCCTTACGCTGGCCATCTTCAAACTCGAAGGTTACAAAGTAAGCCGTGCTGGCAGAACGATCGCCGCTTCCGCCAGAAACTTGGGTGCGTTTGCCAGCGACGATTGCCGGTACGGCTTCCACCTTACCGTCACGCATCGACTGGAATCGCTGGAACATCTTGATGGCTATAAACACGCCAAACGCGAACATACCAATCGGCACGATCCCCATACAAAGCGGCAAGATCGAAAAGGGAAATCCTCGTCCACTAAAGCTGAAAACGCCGCCCACCCCAATTGCCATCGCCGCAATAAAGAGCGTACCGCCACAAAACATCACGAAAAAGACACCCAGAAATACCATCTGCCCGACGCCCGGCTTGGGCAGTTTCTCGATGCGCTGCGGCGAGAGACGATCGCCATAGTGCGAAGACTGCTTGATGCGTCGAAAAATGTCCTGATCGTGCTGCTGACTCGGTGGCGTGGTGCTGACTCGGTGGCGTGGTGCTGACTCGGTGGCGTGGTGCTGACTCGGTGGCGTGGTGCTGACTCGGTGGCGTGGTGCGTGAACCGCAATATTCACACGTCAACGAGTCGTCCGGCAAACTCGCTCCACAACTGGGGCACTTCATAACGCTGGGGACTCCTGATCGACAATCGATTAAGCAGACACGGTGCAAGCGGGTATTCGTCTCAAGTTAGCGAATATTGCGACCCGATTCGATGACAGGCCCCGATTTTTAGCTCTCGGAGCGTTATACTGGCGAAAGCGAATCGACTCTGTATCACCCTAATGACATGCCTGATCGGATGACCGAAGCGGAAACATCTCAGCTAGAAATTCATCACGATGTCCCCTGCCCTGGTTGTGGATGCTTGTGCGATGACTTGACGATCGGACTCGCCAACGGCGAAGTCAAATCGATCGAACCAGCATGCGCGATGGCGTCGGCATACTACCGGCAGAAGCACGTTAGCTTGGCCGACTGTCGGGTCGACGGCCAGGCGGCCACCATGCCCGAGGCATCGCTACGTGCGGCCGAGATCCTTCGCGCCGCTAAGGCCCCCCTCTTTTTCGGACTGGGCGAAACGTCGAGCGAAGCCGTGCGCCGCACCCTCGACTTGGCCGATCGTGTCGGTGGAATCGTCGATGCCTCGCATCCAACCTTTTACGATCCGACCGGGCGTACGATTCAAACGACGGGGCTTGTGACATGCTCGCTGGGTGAAATCCGTCAACGTGCCGATCTGGTGATCTTCTGGGGATGCGATCCGCAGACAACCCACTTGCGTCACTGGCAGCGTTACAGCGTCGAAGCTTCCGGCCGCTTTGTACCCGGCGGAAGAAGCGATCGCACTCTGGTGGGTATCGGTAGCCAAAACAAAACAACCGACGCCTGCGATGCGTTCATCCCTCTCGACCCGTCGCAGCAAATCGCGGCGCTGCATTACCTGATCTCGCTGGCTCAAGAGAAACCAACCAATCACGAAGTGCTTGATGAAACAATGCCCGACGCGGCTCAAGGTCTTGGGCGGCTGTACCAGCAAGTTCGCGACTCTAAGTACTTTGTCTTTGTGCTAGGAGACGCGTTTCTCCGCCGCGAAGCTGGCCGGATTCCGCTGGAACTGCTCGCCCAATTCGTGCGACCGATGCATGAACAAACCCGCGGGGCGATTTCCATCTTGCGGCCCGGTCCCAACTGGGTTGGTGCTGGGGGCGTGGTCGCTTCTCGCACCGGTTACCCAGGCAGTGCCGCGTTGACACAAGGAATTCCTCAATTCGACCCCGATAACCTCTCGGCAGCCAAGCTACTCACACAGAACCGTGTCGATGCGGCCGTGCTGTGGGAAGGTCCGTGGCTTTCGGATTTAACAGAGGTCGCCCGGAACGCGCTGGCGAAAATTCCGACGGTTGTTTTCGGGCATCGCCCTTTGGCAACCGACTTCACGCCCAGCGTATTTATGCCGATTAAGAGACCCGGCTTTTCCGATGACGGAACGATGTCTCGCATGGACGATATGCCGCTGCCGGTTCGAGCATTAACTCAGGAAGATCTACCGTCGGCAGATGCAGCAGTTCAGGCCATTTTAGAGAAGATTGCGACCTGACTAAGAAAGGGATCGCAACCCTAAGGTAAAAGGGCAATCGTAAAACCAATTCCGTAGACCAATGCGTGGATCACGAGAAACGTGGCGTATTGGCGAACTTCCGGTTTCTGGGCAAGCTGAGTAACAGGACGCAATGCGATCTCCTTTTCAAGGAAAAATTCCGTGGGAAGCCATTTCCTTAAAATCGCTTCCTGGGGGGTAGGAATCGCGTCCTGCGACATGGCGAATGGTGGGTTTCTGTGTGCCTGTTCCACTATAGGTGTGTGCGTCTGCAAGTTAAGGCCCTTTCACAAATCAATCGTAATATTTCTGTAAACGACTTCGCTTTCGTACTCTTACACCAAGTTTGCAACTTGGTCTTCCTACGAAAAACGCTGAATTTGCCCCGATTTTTCCACTCGCAAGGGGGAATATCCTGCACTTAGCGGCAACGTGCATGAACCATCAAATTCAGACCTTCGTGTTGGACTCGTGGCGAATCCCGTCACTCTCGAAATGAGAAGCAAAGGGATTATCGCGTCAAAGCGAAGCCTGTTGCGGAAAATCAACACGCGATTGCCATTTTTTGAATTCGAGAAAGCGGGAGACCTACACAGCAATGCGTGCCCACCCAATCAGGATGAAACAGCCAAGCTGGGCAGGTATAATAAGCCGACCACCCCCTCCTCACTTTCCGCAAAGGTACGATCCTCATGATGTTCACTCGTCGTCACTTTCTAGCCACAGCTTCGGCAGCGGTCGCCGCGACTGCCATTCCTGTCCGTAGTGTGTGGGCCAAATACGATCCCGATCGTTTTCCCGGATTCAAGGTCGGGCTGCAAAGCTATTCGCTGCGCGGCTTCGACGTCGACAAAGCCATTAATACTGCCGGCGAACTAGGCTGCGCTCACCTCGAGTTTTATGGCGGCCATTTCTCAACGAATTCTTCCGCCGAACAAATCGCCGCGATGAAGAACAAGATGGCCGACCACGGCATGATCATGCTGGGCCACGGCGTCCACAGCTTCGGCAAGGACCACGCCAAGAACGAGGCCCTCTTCAAGTTCGCTAAGGCCGCCGGTATCAAGAACCTTTCCGCTAACCCATCACCCGATGCGTTTGAAAGCTTGAACAAATTGGTCGACCAATACGACGTCCGTATTGCCATTCACAACCACGGTCCGTCGCATCGCTATAACACGGCCCTCGATGTCCTGAATGCGGTCAAAGATCATGATCCTCGCATCGGTGCCTGTGCCGACCTGGGCCACTTCATTCGCAGTGGAGAAGACCCTGTAGAAGTGATCCGCTTGCTAAAGGGTCGCCTGTTCGGCATCCACCTGAAGGACTTCGCCGAACAAAAGGATCGCACCGAAGGGGTCATCTTGGGCAAGGGGCATCTCGACGTCGTGGGTGTCATCCGCGCTCTGAAACAGGTCGACTTCCCAGCCGATGGCTGCCTGTCGCTAGAATACGAAGAGAACCCAAAGGATCCGGTCGCAGACATTCGTCAATGCCTGGACATCACTTCTGAGGCCTGCAAAACGGCCGCCTCGTAAGGTTCCGAGCAATCGACCTTCAGGCCGCCGATGGATGTGACCTCGGCGGTCTTTTTTATTGGATCGATGCCAACTTCTTATCCAAACGCTTCTGCAGTTCTGCCAGCGTATCTGCCTGCTTGCGATCTTGTGCCAAGTTATGAAACTGCTGCGAGTCGTTCTGCATGTCATAAAGTTCCACATCACCATTGGCGTACCGTATGTAAGCCCAGCGAGCGGTTCGTAGCAGGTGGTCGTTTCGGCCTCGCAGCGTGTAAACCTCGTCGTGAATTATCGACTGTGGGTCGCTCCACGCCGGCGTTAAACTCTTTCCTTGCACATGGGTCGGAATGCTCAGCCCGCATAGCTCGGCGAGCGTCGGGTAGATATCGATCTGCTGGCTTAACGCTGTCGTAATCGCCGCGTCCTTGCCAGGCACACGGACGATCAACGGGATTCGCGTCGATTCTTCGTGCAGGCTCATCTTCTGCCAAAACTCATGCTCGCCCAGATGATAACCGTGGTCAGCAGTGAAGACGACGATCGTGTTCTTATCCAATCCCAACCGATCGACCGCAGCGACCATCTTGCCTACCTGGGCATCCATGAACGTGACCGAGGCATAATAAGCTTCCAGCACCTTCTGCTTCTTGAGCTTTGTATCGAGCCCGCTGCCACGGCTGTTCTTTACCATGCCTGCCTTGGGGATATCTTCCCAGTCGCCGTCCAATTGTTCAGGCAGCGTCATCTGTTGGGCTGGGTACTGCTCGAAGAAAGACGCCGGTGCGACCAACGGCACGTGCGGTCGAACCAGGCCAACCGCCAGGAAGAATGGCTGCTTGTCCTTGGCCCGAGCTTCGAGGATTTCGATCGCTTTGGCCGACGCTTTCATGTCGGCCTGCTCGGCACCATCGCCTGGCGTTTTTACCACATAAAACGCACCCCCATAGCCCAGTCCATAGTGCACATCGCGCTGAGGGTCCGGCTTCAATCGCTCACGCGTCAGGTGTGTGTGCTCTCCTTCGCTCCACTGCTCTGGGGCCTGACAGTTGAACCGCTCGGTCCACGAGGCGGCATGATCCGGCCCATCGACACCGGCGGTAATGTCGCCCGGCACACGCATGTGATAGATCTTGCTCACGCGGGCCGTGTAGTAACCGTTGTCTTTAAAATGCTGAGCCAGCGATGGCCGATCGCCGAGGTTCTTGGTGAACTTCTCCGACGCTCCATTCGAGGTCACCCCAATCGCCTGAGCATACATGCCTGACATGAGCGCAGCCCGCGAAGGCCCACACACCGGGTACTGCGTGTAAGTCCGCTCAAACTTCATCCCCTGCGAAGCCAACGCATCGATATTGGGCGAACGACACTGCTGGTTGCCGAAACACCCGAGCGATTGACTACCGAGGTCATCGGAAATGATGAACAACACATTGGGCTTCTCGGCCCGACTAACCTGCCCGAAGAATGCGAGAAGAAGAATCGCACAGCAAGTGGTGAAAACAGGACGCACGGCAGGCATGATGTCTCCGACAAAAAAAGGGGCGAGGAGGGTTGCTGGCAATTATAGACTGTGTTAGCCGCCGTATCGAATGTTCTTCAGCGACGGGCGCATTCACTGGGCCTCGATCAGCCTCCGTTCATTTTCGCACCCAACCTGGCCGGCGAGAACGCCCGGAGACTTTGATAAAAGAAGGTCGGAATCGCGGACTTCGCTTAGAAACTACGGACGCCGCAAAGATAACGCGTCGCGTACGATTACGATTCCCGAGGCAACACCTTGGACGCAGCCAGGCGCCACAGACCTACTGGCCCCCCTGCACAGCTCGGAAACATCATCGGCCCCCAAGAGACAGGCCTTCCATGGCTATTTGGTCAAATGGAAGTCGATGGTGTTGTCCCCTTCTTGCACGTTCGCTTGCAAGCCAGATTGGGCTTCGGAACTATAGTGAAATGGGATCAACGGTCGGGCAGGATGTTCCGGTCCTCGGTCCTCGACGGCACTGATCATTACGCGGTACGAACCGACGGGAATGTTCTGGCCATACTCTTTGGTTTCGGCCTGGTAGGTGCCGTCAGGTTGGATGGTCCCCTGCGCGTAGCCTAAGCCCTCTTGCTCTGGGACCAGAATCACGGTGCCGGTCATCAAGGGCTTGTCGTTATAGGTGACGCTGCCGGTGACCTTGCCCGACGGCGGGCCGCCGGGACCACAGCCGACGGTAAACGTGCAGACAAAAACACAAAGTAGCAAACCGAAGGAATATTTCGTCATGAGCATAGATCTCTTGGTAATGCGAGAGGACTGGCAACTGCAATACCATCGCCGCGCATGCGGACGATGGTATCGCCTTGATCTTCAGACCGATTTAGTCTTCCGAGATCACTTCGCCGTTGCTGCGAGTGGCCATTCTCTTGAGCAAGCTCAGCGGCATCGTCTCGGTCAGAAAACTAACGCTTCCGTCGCACATTAGGAACATGGCCCCGCCTGGGTGTTCGCTCGTGTAAGGCGTCGTCGAGGTAATGAAGTCACCAGTGTAGTTGATCGGGAAGTTGACCGTTTTATGGTCGATCGTCAGCCACGATGTTCCGTAGTCGAAGAAGCCAAACGTCCAGGGCTTAATGCCACCCCAGCCGGTCACCATGTAGGCATTAGTCCACTGGCGCGACTTCGAGGTTTCGCCCAGCAGCATGGTGTTGGTCGTGCCATCGGTAATGTCGCGGAACTTCGATTTGCTGCCGGGATACATAATGCCAGATCGGCTGTAGTAACGACTCGAATCACTACTGCCGGTATCGAGATCGACATCGAACGAGCCTGAGTTTGCTCGGTAGTGCAGCGAACCTTGCTGCTGGGCATCGGGGAAGTTTCCGCCGGCCGAGTGATCGGAAGCGAGCTCGCCAATGGCCGAAGAAGGACACGTAATCCCAGGCACGGCACCGAAGATGGGGTTATCCGTATCGTGATTTCGGTAAGGGCTACGCGCGGTCAAGTAATTTGGATCGATCGCCTTCATCGCTTCCAAACGCGTGCCTTGTTCGATGAATGGAAAAATACGTGGAACCCAGCCCAACGCATACTGAATGCCGTTGTCTCTGACAGAAATCGGCCCCAGCGGAAAGCCTTGATACGTGTCGTGATAGTTGTGAAACGCAAGGCCGAGCTGCTTCTGGTTATTGCTGCACTGCATCCGGCGAGCCGCCTCGCGGGCCTGCTGAACGGCCGGCAACAGAAGAGCAATCAAAACGCCAATAATGGCAATCACAACCAAGAGCTCAACAAGCGTAAAACCGGAATGACGTTTCATAAAAATAAAACCAATAGAAAGGAAGATCGTGGCGCACAGTGCGATAAGAAGGCAAACGGCTAACCACCAGCATGCCCAATGTCATCCGCCATGACACAATCCATGATACCACGTGGTATCACTTTGGCAAGCGTTTTCTGCTGGATACGGCAACCCGCCCCCCTCAATTGGAATGGCTGCTGCTGCGATTTGAGGGCTAATTCGAGAAAGGAAACCAGGATCGAATCTGTGCCCTTGCTCCTGAGTTTGCCGAGTTTCTTTTGAAAACGCCGAAACTTCAACGCAAGGACTTCGTATTCGATCCGCTCGGATATCGTGGTCAACGACCAAGAGTGAACTGGGTGTCAAAGACCGTCTGCGAATTTGGACAAACCGCAACGATTATCGTGAATGTTGACCGTCGAAGCGAAAAGAAGAAATTTGCAAGTGTGCATGACTTCCGGCGAGCCTTCGGGGAAAGATGGTCGAAACGCCTTCTACCGCAACAACTACGGGAACTAATGCGACATGAGTCGATTGAGACGACACTAAAATTCTACGTCGGACAGGACGCGGAACGCACTGCCGAAATTCTATGGAATGCGATAGCGCAAGGACGAGGGCCGTAAGGAGAAATATCCCTTGTAAGTCGATGCAACAAAGAGTTGAACACCTACGTTTTCCTCTGAACTAACCGATAATCAAGCATACCCTCGGTCAGGGCAGATGGAAGAAGTGAATATGATCAAACTTATACGTTCGACCAACCTGTCGCAAAACTCCCTCAAGCGATACCGGCCTATTATGCATGTGGGCATAGTCGGCGATCGCATATGCATCTGACTCTAGCTCAATACGAGCTCGCAAGTTGTCAATATCTGGTGTGAGCAGACGAAGAGTGACCTGTCCTTCCATCTTGCCTTTTGCGTTAGGGCGACCGTTAAGAGTTTCAACATACCCCACAAATGCCTGAGAACGTGGCTCATCGACTGGACGCAATTTATTAATTAGAGACTCAATTCGCGGGAAGATCTCTCTGGACAAACGGACCGATGTCGGAACGTCGCTAACATGCCTGACTTGTGAGAAGGATGCTGAGATGCGAATAAAAGAGCGATCGCCCTCGGGCTGCATTTCAAGAAGTCCCTCGCACAGGTTTGTGCTCAGAAGTGGAGCATATTCGTCGTCGTTCTCTCGGAGCAATGACTCCGTGTCGCCCGATTCTATTGCCTGTACAAGATGAGAAATTGAACGCATTAATAACGTTGTAACTCGCCGCGTGAACGGGGGCGTATCGAAGAGATCTGGGTCGGACGGCACGGCATCGAGCGGACAAGCGACCATCATGACGAAGCTACCTCGTTCCGTTTGACCAAGGCGACAACTATTGATGAGTTGTTCTGCGTCTCCGAGACTCATTCGACGGTGTAGCCTTGCCGGTCGGATTACACTGCACGCCGATGCAAGGATTGCCTTCTTGACGCCATTCAACAAGGAAAGTGCATGATCCAGTGGCAAGTCACCTGCTGCAGCAGTTTCGCTAGACTCTTGAACACGAAGTATGTCTGCTTCAGGTAAAAGAAGAGCCGAGAGCAGCTCTTCTGGAGAACGCTGTTCGAAACTTGCGACATACGCGATTACCTCAGCCATGCGCATGCTGTAGTCATCCAACTGATACGTCGTTGGAACTAAGATCTGCTCCCGCTTCGAATTTGGTCGCTGATACAAAATTGAATTTGTATCACCCGGAGTCTTAACCGATAACCACCCAGCTGATTTCAAATACTCTCGCACGCGTACGGGTGATACTTTTTGTACGAATTCATCCGGCAGTTTTTGTGCTTCATCAAACAACATAGGGAATACGCTCTCTCCAAGCAAACCGTGAAAGGAGTTCCCGTAATGCGTCTGGAGTTACCAAGTTTGAGTCTGGTAAGTAAATTGTTTGTTCCGTATCGTTAGTGCTTTCGGGTGCGCCATAAAGACTGACCCAATGTGCACATTTCTTCATCGTTAGAGCTGTTTTTGAACACTTCAGCCACTGACTTGAGTCTCTTGGAAGCTGCAAAACAATCAGAATATAGGCGTTCTCAATTTTAACCCTCCGCAGCTTGTCATAGTGAGGCTTCTTGAGCGAATAAGAATAACTTCCGTTTCTATGAGGAAGTGACTTTACTGTAGCTTTCAGTTGCACATCAACTGAGAAGCGGCACACCGGAGCATCACCAAACTCATCATCAACATGAAGAATGGCATCCACCCCCATACCGTCTACATGCCGGTTTGTGATTGAGCACGAGCATCCAACACGGGATGCTACCGCATGCAGAAAGGCATAGCTCAGCTCAGCCTCAATTTCATTTTCTACCAACGGCATGATAGCCTGATTCCCTGATTTTACATTTTGAACAGGCGCTCGTGGCACACATTAGAAGTTTTGTTTTGGAGAATGAATTCGACATTCGAGTATCTTGCGCGACTCCGATACACAATTCTAGGGGGCAGCGGAATACCTCCGTACATATTTGTTGAGCCAGGATTGCCAAAAAGATAAGTCAGGCAGAATGCGACCTAGTAGTCGAATGAGCGTGCGGCTCATTCGACTTGTTCTTGACGATGCTGTGACCTACATAGAGGCTAAGGCCTGGCAATGCATTTCACGAATTTGCAAAAACAACGAGCTGAGAAGTTTGAGTATGCGACTTCTGGATTGCACTAGATGACAAAATCAGTGACAATTCGCGAAGTTCACCGATTTTCAGCGCATAAGAAAACCTCGCAAGTGTTGACACCCACGAGGCTTAAGAAGTGCTCCCTGTTGGAATCGAACCAACAACCTACTGATTAAGAGTCAGTTGCTCTGCCAATTGAGCTAAGGGAGCTTTGCTGTTTTTAGGAGGGCCGTAACCTGGGTTAGGTTCGCGGGGCCTGCTGGGTTTCGCTTTATCGGCGGGGGCTTCTAAAGGCGAAACGCATACTTTACTGCTTTTCTCGGCTCGGGTGAAGGGGACGCTTGAAGAAATTCGAGGGGGTTTCTCCTGCGGTATGGCCCCAGGGGGTCGCCTTTTTGGTGGCTGGCCTGGGTGGCTGTTGGTTGTGCTTATGGCACTAGTTTTCTTCTAAGAGCCCTAGCTGCTTCATTTTGCGGTGTAGGTTCGAGCGGTGGACGCCCATGTTTTTGGCCGCTTGGGCCATGTTTCCGGCGGTTCGCTGGAGGTGATAGCTGATGAAGTCGGCCTGAAAGCGGTCGGTGGCGGCCGATAGGTCTAACTGGGCAGAAACCTGGTGCACTTGTGGGCCTGTGGCCGTTTCCAGCGGTAGCACTTCCGAGGTAATGATTTCTCGATCGCAGAGAAACGCGATGCGTTCCATTGTGTTTCGCAGCTCGCGAATGTTGCCTGGCCAGGGGTGTGCCAGCAAGCGGTCTTTGGCATCGGTCGAAAACATGGGGATCTCGCGGTGGGCCTTTCTCGAGAACTGATCGAGAAACTGCTGAGCGAGAATCAAGATATCGTTGCCGCGATCTCGCAGCGGCGGCAAGGTCACCGAGACGACATCCAACCGATAGAAAAGGTCTTGGCGAAACTTCTTCTCGTTGACCAGCTTGGGCAGGTCCTGGTTGGTGGCCGCGATCACGCGGACGTCGATCTCGATATCAGACTGCCCACCCAGCCGCGTGACGACGTGGTTCTCGAGCACTCGCAGCAGCTTGGCCTGGCCAGGCAGGCTCATGTCGCCGATCTCGTCCAGGAAAAGCGTACCGCCGGAAGCTAGTTCAAACTTACCGGCCTTGGTTTCGTGAGCCCCGGTGAAGGCTCCTTTCTCGTGACCAAACAACTCGCTTTCCAACAGCGTGTCCGGCAGCGCGGCGCAGTTCACGGCGACCAACGGTTGGCTGCGACGGTCGCTTTGATAATGGATCAAACGGCTGACGACTTCCTTACCGCTACCATTCTCGCCCAGCACCAACACCGGCAGCTTGGTGGCGGCGATGCGGTCGATGTTCTTGCGTAGCTGCATCATCGCTGGCGACTCGCCGATGAGCTGGATCTCGGAGGCTTGGGCCTGGGCGATGCGATCGCGGCTTTCGACCAGGTCGGCAATTTGCTGCGAGCTTTCCAACACGGCCGCCGCATGCACGGCCACTTCGACCAGCCCCTGCTCGTCCTTGGTGGTGAAATTGCCGTCCTTTTTGTTGATCAGCTCGAACGCCCCGAAGACTTTCCCTTTGCGGTCTAAAAGCGGAACACACAACAAGCTGCGGGTATGGAACTCGAGCGCCTTATCGATATCGCGATTGACCTCGTGGCCGAGCATATCGTCGACGCGCCGCGGCTCGCCCGATTGCACCACCGCGCCGACGACACCTTTGTCGTCCGGCACGACCAGCTTGCCATCTTCCACGCCCAAGGCCGGACGACCGACGAGCTTCCGCTTGGGCTTATCCCACAGAAAGATACTAGCCCGCTCGCTGCCGAAGAACTCGGTCGAACACTCGGCCATTTCGCTGAGCAGCGTCACGAGGTCGTCGGTCTGATGCCAACGCTGCACCATGGTCAGCATGGCCTTGAGACGCTGCGACCGATCGTTCTTATTCAGTGTTTCAATGAAACGCTGGACCGCGAACCGGGTAACCTGGGCGATGGCCTGAAGCGACCGCATGGGTAAACCCTGCACCCCTTCCATGACCAACAGACGATGCGGTTCGTTGTCGAGCGGCAACGAAAAAGCGGCCGGTTCACCGGTCGCGATGTCGGCCTGCATCCACTGTTGAGCCTGGCCGGAAGAGACAGCATGCACTTTGCCAGCCGAAGCGATTACCTTCCAATCGCCGGTCGAATGCTGACGCAAGCATTGAGCGGAAGAACTGGGAAACGACTTGGCCAGGGCCTGACAGATGCCCTCGAACAGCTGCGCCAAGTTTTGGGCCGTGTCGAGCTGCCGCCAGAGCTGCGTCAGCATGGTGGCCAGTCGGGGGTTCTCCTGAATGGCCTCGCCGAGCAGTTGAAATGGATCGTGATCAGTTGGGTTCATAGCGGGCAACGGCGACTCGGCGGATAAGAACGTGGGTCGGACTTCGCCTTCGTTATACAAAAAAAGCCGCCAGTCCACGATTGCGGACCGACGGCTCCGTCGTCTCCTGGCTTAAAAGGCAGGACCAGGACAGCGCTTCGTGTGGGCTCACACTTCGTTATCGGCGGGCTTCTCAGCGGCTGGTGGGGCCCCTTGAATGCGTTCCATTCGTTGGTGCATCTTGCGGATCATTTCGTGCATCTGCTTCATCTCTTGTTGCATGCGTTGTTCAAAGTTCGCATCACCTGGCAGACCTTGTCGCCCCATGTCCTTCATCATTTCTTGCAGTTCGACAAACGGCACGTCCTGTCCGCTGATGATGATATTGCCACCGGCACCCTGGGCCAGGTAACGCTTGGCGACCGGTCGCAGATCCTCAGGCAATTCGTCGATGCTCTCTTCGGTAACGTCCCACGACTTGCCGTCGCGTTCGATGTGCAAGTTGGCGGGACCGTCTCCCTGTTTCTCGACACGAATCAAGAGGTTCTGAGGCAGATCTTCTCCCATCATGCCTAAGCGCACCTGAGGTGGAACGACTTGACCGGGGCCGAAGAAACGAAAGCGAGCATCGGGCTGGGCTGCCAGTTTCGGCTCCTCGGGAACCACGCCAACCGGTGGCATCGCCGATAACATGTTGTCCGGGGTTTCCTCCGGCTCAACAGTAAAGGACTCGATTTCCAAGCCACGCAGGACACGCACCGTCAGCGGCTTGGCTTCGTTTTTGCGTACCAAGTCGACCATCTGCTCTGGCGAAGCGATCGTTACCTCATTCACTTTCAGTACATGGTCGCCTGCTTTCAGTCCGGCCTTTTCGGCGGGGCTTTCCGGAGCCACTCCGGCGACCATCGCGCCGCCATCTTTGAGACGCTCGACATGCTTCTTCAAGATTTCCGGAGTCGGCGTCAATTGAACGCCGAGCCAATACTTTTTGGCGGACGGCTTTTCCTGCTTGGCTTCGGCCTCTGCTTCCGCTTGAGGTGCCTCATCGGCGGTGACGACCTGCATCATTGGTACGGCGACGACGCCGGTTGCCAAGAGCGTGGCCATGAACCAATGTCGGACTTTCATGCTTTCACTCCTTCTTGCGTGGGGAAATTAGGGAGAGTAATCCGTGCTGGTGCCCGTGGGGCGTTGGGTGATTTAGTGATACGGTATATCGGGTTTTTCGTAGACAATCACGTCTTGTACCGGAACCACAACTCGCTCGCCATTTTCAAGCGAAACGGGGATCAAGCGGTTCTTGGTTTGAAATGGTTGTCCGGAATCTTTCAGCTTTTCAAGTTGCTGCGGGCTCATCCCCCACGAGCTATCCCACTCGGCCTGGGGATCGTAAGGTTTGTTTTGATCGATGGCGATCGGCATGCCGCCGCCTTGCTCGCCGTCCCATTGGTTAACGTACACAAACTGCGGTTTGGCAACGCTGTGCTGTGGTGAATCAGGGGGCGATTGCGGATCGATCACGTTCGTCGCTAAGCCGCTGCCAGGCCCATCGACCGTGGTGCCGTCGATGCCTGAGATGTACCATCCCAAGCCGAACGCAATCGCTACCGAGGCCGCCATCGCTGCCAATGTTTCCATGCGACGAAAGGAAGCCATGCCGGCGGTGGACGACTTCTCTGCCGCTGGTGCCAACTCTGTCAGGGGGCGTGACGGAGAGGTCTGCATCACCAGCGGCAGAGATTGCCCCAGCGCCTGTGACTCTAGGAACGCGTGGGCACATCGTCGCCAACCATTTGGAACTTGTTCTAACTGCGAAAGAACCTCGCGGTACTCTTGCGGCGTCAATTCGCCATCAACCAAGCGGTCGAGTTGGCGGTCTTCAATGTGGTTCGATGAATCGTTCATGGCATGTTTCGCTATGGTTTAGGTCGCCGTCGAGACAATCTCTCGGGCCACCAGTCGCTCGCGCATTCTTTGACGAGCCCGATGAAGTCTGGCTTCCACGGCGCTGGTACTCACGCCCAGTCGCTCGCTGATCTCGCGATAGCTCCACTGCTCGGTGTACTTGAGCAATAGAATCTCGGCATCGCGTCGTGGTAGTTCGTTCAAGGCTTGGCGGACCAGCGCGTTGCGTTCTTCGGCAAGCAGCCAATCCAATGGGTTTACTTCGGAATTGATTTTCGGGGGTAAATTTTGCTCAGCCGCATCGTGTAACTTGCGGATTCGGCCTTGCTTGCGGCGATACAAGAGAGCCTGACGAATGGCAATCTTATAAAGCCACGGTCCCACAGCGCTGGGGTCCCTTATCTGCTGCCAGTTTTCCAGCGCTGCGGCGACCGTCTCCTGCATCACGTCGTCAACCTCCGTCGGACTGCGAAGCCGTGCATACAGCGCAGTTCTCAGCCAGCGCTCGTGCTGCTGTAGCAGTTGTGCGGGCTCGGGCTTCACGTTGTCTCCTGGCAGCTCGACGGGGTTCATCGTGTATTCAGAGGGTTAGTTACCGCTGGACTAAAAACCTTGCACATGCCGTTGGAATATTTTCGCAAAAAAACTCAGATGCTTGTGCAAGCAAACTCAAACTCTTGTACTACGCATGAAAATGTAGGTTGGTTTGCTTCGTAAATTACGGAGATCGCTAGACTTCCGGAAAATTCAGCTTGATAATGTTTCTCAATGCACGTCCCTTTCGCTTTTCCCGGTACGGCCCTTCCGGCCGTTCGTCTACTAGCCCCAACTGCTTGGAGTTCCGATGATGACACGCTGCCTAGCCCCTGCCGCACTATGCATAGCGGCGATTGTAATGAGTGCTTCTGGTCGATTGGCCGCAGAGCCTGCAGCAAAAGGAAATGATACCCCCATGAGTGTGACCGCGAGCGAGTTCGGCCAATTGCCGGATGGAACCACAATAGCCAAGTACACGGTCGACAACGGCAACGGCGTCGTGATGGAGTTGATCAACTACGGCGCGATCATGACCAGCGTTACTACGCCGGATAAAAATGGTCAGTCCGCCAGCATCAACGTCGGTTTCGACAACCTGGAAAGCTACCTCGGCGGAACACCCTACTTTGGTGCGACCGTGGGCCGCTATGCCAATCGCATCGCTAAGGGCAAATTCACCCTCGGAGGCCAAGAGTACACCCTGGCCACCAACAACGGCCCCAATACTTTACACGGTGGTGAAAAAGGATTCGATAAGGTCGTGTGGGCCGCCAAGAAGATCGAAAACGAAGACGCCGTCGGTGTGCAGTTCGACTACACCAGCGCCGATGGCGAAGAAGGCTATCCCGGTAACTTGAAGGTCACCGTGAGATACACCCTCACCCCAGACAATACCCTGGTGATGGATTACACGGCCACAACCGACGCGGAAACGGTGCTGAACCTGACCAACCACAACTACTGGAACCTGGCCGGTGCCCAAAGCGGCAAGAACTACGACCACCAACTGAAGCTGGAAGCGACCCAATACTTGCCGGTCGACGAGACCCTGATCCCAACCGGCGACATGAAGTCGGTCAAAGGAACCCCGATGGACTTCACCACATTCAAGACCATCGGCAAAGACATCCAACAGACCGGCGGCGATCCGATCGGGTACGATCACTGCTATGTGCTCGACGATCAGACCGACAAGCTGGCACTCGCCGCCACGGTCAAGGAACCTTATTCCGGCCGCGTGATGGAAGTTTGGACCACCCAACCAGGCATCCAGTTCTATAGCGGTAATTTCCTCGATGGTAGCGACGGCAACGCGGGGCTGAACCAGCACGAAGCGTTTTGTCTCGAAACGCAGCACTTCCCCGACACCCCGAACCAACCCAACTTCCCCTCGGCCACACTCAAGCCAGGCGAAACGTTCCACGAGACGACGGTTCACAAGTTCTCCGTCGAAAAGTAATGTATCTAACCAATCCAGCGAAACGAAAGCGGCCTCTTAAACAGGGGCCGCTTTTTTTGTGGAGTTTCGTTAGCACAGAAAGCATTCATTAGAGTACGACCAAGTTCGCGTTTATTGTGAAATCAGCTTCGTTTTTTCGATCAGGCTTACCCCGAATGACTCGCTTGCTAGTGTCGTGAACTACGAGTTTGTTTATAAAGTGAGATGGCCAGTTACCCCCATTTAAAAAGTGCCATCACACTGAATCGGTAGTGAGCTATCCAACGGGTTTACCAATCGATCGGCACCAGCGATCGGACGGTCCATAGGATGGCACATGCTTATGGGGTGACTTGATAGCCAACCGTGACACTCACAACCTACGGGCAATCCCCACACGCAAGCATCACGCGCTGGAAGAATGAATCAGCCTGATACCAAAGTTGTTTTGAAGATCGCCGCCGAGGCTCGGCGGCGGCATGGCGCTGCCCGAGAAGCGTTTCTGGAAGACACGTGCGGTACCGATCAGGTCCTGCGTAAGTTGGTCGAAGACAAGATCCGCCCTAAGCCGGCAGGCACCTTGGTTCCCGACCAAGTCAACATCAGCTCGACCCTCTCTGCCGAGCCTCCCTCGAAGCATTCGCTTCACCCCAGACCAGGCCTGACAGCACGCTACTTGCCCGGCACAAGCGTGCTAGTGCGTGTTTGGGCATCGCGACTTTATCGCACGATCGCTATCGTGAGCGTCCTCGTGCTGATCATCTTGCTGGGGATCGGTTCGCGTTATCTCGTTTTTAACGAACTACGCAAGATCCGCGAGCAAGAGTTCACCGCCCTGCTGGCCGCGGATGTTCAGGCCCTGACCTCCTGGATCGAAACTCGCAAAGAGCATGTTTCGGTCGTCGCCAAAGACGAAGACGTTCGCGAGGCGATCTTGACGCTGGTCAATCAAAAGCGAAAGCTGCGAGACGACTACTCGGCCAGCGCTGTCCAAGAACAGCTTCAATTCTTTCAACAACGATTCCCGAAGTTCACACGTCCCGTCAGCGACGTCAAGCAATTCATCGAAGCAAACGAGCCGATTACATTCGACCAGCGGCAAGAGCCCCTTCAAGATCACCCCGGCCTGATTCCCGATGAAGGGGTGTACCTCGTTGCCGACGCAGCCGGAACCGTTCTGGCAGCGACGGAAGAAAAGGCGATTAACCAAACCTTGGTGGGCAGTCGTCGGCTGCAAATCTTTTCAGATGTCTTTCAAAACAAAGCCGGCTTCATTCCGCCGATGCGTCCAGAACAGGAAATGACCATCCCTGGCACGCGTCCTGATGTGGCATTCACGTGGGTTTACCAGCCGATCTACGACGACTTCAATGTGCCGTCGGCGATTCTCTGCTTCGGCTATTTTTCGATTGGCAACTTTACGAAGTCGCTCATTTCTGCCCGAACCGGCGAGACCGGCGAAGCGTATGCGTTCGATGCTAACGGTCTGATGTTGACCGAGAGCCGGTTTACCAAAGATCTCTGGCGGATGGGAATCTTGCCGGAAGGAGAGCCATCGCGGGCCAATCTCATTCTCCGCCCGCCCCATGCTCAGCAGCACCCTAATCCCGAAAACCACCCTCGATTCACGCGATTAATTGGCGAGGCAATCGCCGACCATGCGAACGGCATCAAGTCGGATGTCATGATGACCCCGTACCCCGACTACCGAGGGCGTCAGGCGGTCGGTGCCTGGCAGTGGATCGATGAATACAACTTTGGCGTCGCCTACGAAACCGAATCGCAGGAAGCGTTCCGCCCCTTCACTTACATTTCTTATGCCCAGTACGCATTACTGCTTTTGATCGCCGGGTTTGCCGGACTCGCCTATTACGCCGCAACCTCGCTCGTTCAAATGCGTCGCACCATTGGCGAGCACACCGTCGTCGGTGCCTATGAGCTGCTGCGAAAGATTGGTGAAGGAGGCATGGGTCAGGTTTATCTCGCGCGTCATCAAATGCTCAAGCGACCAACCGCCGTGAAGCTGATGCGGCCTGAGCAAACGGATGCCTCTTTGCTCAAACGGTTCGAGCGAGAAGTTCAGCTCTCGAGCCGCCTGAAGCATCCCAATACGGTCGAGATCTACGACTATGGCAAGACGCCGGACGACCTCTTCTACTACGCGATGGAATACCTGGACGGCATCACTCTTGAAGTCCTCGTGCGGCAATATGGCTGGCAGCCGGTATCGCGTACGTTGTGGGTGATGCGGCAAGTGGCTGCCTCGCTTCGTGAAGCCCACGAGAGCGGCCTCATTCATCGCGACATCAAGCCGCTTAACATCATGCTTTGCCGCGCCGGCGGCGAGTACGACGTCGCGAAGGTCCTAGACTTCGGCCTGGTGAAAAACCTTTCGGCCGATCCCGGTGCCACCATCGTGACCACCACGACCGAGATCAGCGGAACGCCGATGTATATTCCGCCCGAGCGTGTCAAAAACCCGACCCAGGCCGATCCCCGCGTCGATATTTATGCCCTCGGTGCGACCGTCTTCTTCATGCTCACCGGGCAGACCATCTTCAGCGCTGCCAGCGCGGTGGATGTCTTGGTGCAGATAGTCACCAAACCAATCCCCTCGGTGAAAGAGGCTTCCGACCGCATCATTCCCGATGCCCTGCAAGACCTCATCTCACGCTGCCTGGCCAAGGATCCGAAGGATCGTCCTCAGACAGTCGAAGAAGTGCTTAAGGAAGTCGAAAAGCTGATGGACGACTTCCCCTGGACCCAACAAGAGGCCGAAGACTGGTGGGAACACAACATCCCGGTCGACGAGCTCTTTGAAATGGCGATCCGCGAACCAGAAGATAGGCCCGCGCTGTAACGCCGCATCAAATAAGCAACGCCGACAAGCGGCTCATGCAAGAACGCAATCGAACCGCCAAGCTCTCATCCTTCTTCCAGCCAAGGCGTGCCATCCGTTCTAAGGGGCTTCCTAGCGAACACTGACGGCGATCTCGTGGATCTTACGCACCATCGAATGCAGACCGTTCGATCGCGCCGGCACCAGGTGATTCTCAAGCTTCAACGTATCGAACAGGCCCCGCAGATCGAAATCGAGAATCTCTTGCGGGCTCTTGCCGGAAAGCAACATCACCAGGATGCCCACCAAACCTTTCACGATATGGGCGTCGCTATCGGCTTGAAAGACAATCTTCGTGGCCTGACCATCGGCTTCAACAACCTTGGGAACCAGCCAAACCTGGCTCTGGCATCCCTGCACTTTGAATTCGTCGCGACGCAATTCATCTGGCAAATCGGGAAGCTCACGTCCCAACTCGATAATCAACTTCAGCCGCTCCTCTTTGGTTTCAGCGAACTCGAAGTCGTCGATCAATTCTTCCGCGGTCAGTGTTGGCGGTTCGTTCAAGGTGAATCTCTTCATTTCAATCGAATAAATCGTCTGCTCGATACGAGGGTACTGCCCCTATTCTAGTCGCCGTGCTTTTCTCGAAGACGGGTCGACGTGCGACAAATCCATTGATGGCGTTCGAATTGATCGATCCACTCGGCCAACACGCTACTAGTCAGGGGATCCATTTGCCCGGCGGTCCCCAGCGAGATGCCGGTGCTGCACGCGGCTCCTCCTAGCTTCTCGACCATCTGACGGTATTTGACCAGGGTGCGATCACCGTACATGCCGGTCACTTGATCATCTTCGTTCAAAAAGACGGTGACCGGAACACGATTTCCGCCGCACACTTTGATTGCTTCTTTCAAATCATCGGGGGCATCATCCCGATCAATATAGCGAACCGTGATGTGGGGGGATGCCTCTTCAATTACCTGAAACATCGGACACTGATCGACACAATCACCACACCAGGCCCCAGCCAGGCAAAGGACGTGCATCTCGCGAGTGAAGCTTGCCAGCAAGGTCTTTTGGGCTTCACTGAGGGACAGCGTCTCGCGTTTAGCATTCCAACGCGTTTGCTGATTCTCGTTGGCATACTTTGCCAGGAAGTCAACGTACGATTTGCCAGAGGAAAACAGGGTAGGCCAGTCTAAGGGCATAGTTCTCTCAAAATTAAAAAATGGTTCTTTGCGTGAGTCTCTTCAAGGTGGCCACAATTGGCCCACGTTTGAAGTTTTCAGTGTTCGGTTTTTCAGTAAGAAGCAGGCTTTTGATCTCTTCTCTTCACTTTTGCTGAAAACGGAATACTGAAAACTTCAGGCTTCGTCCTTCTGATCACGGGTACCCGCACATTCGCGTCAGGGCCGATGCATTTGAAGGCAGCACCTGCGTGCATTTTAGGCAGCAAGCGGGTGGCTGATTAGGGGCGGTCAAAAAAACTACAGGCCGTTTTCTGCCCGAAAACCGGGTAATCAGCCAATTTTGCCCCGTTTTATCGACCCGCAGCTCAATTGGCACACCGAATGCATCTAATGTCTGGCGAAAGCGAATCAGAAGGAGATTCGGAACCGGTCGCGAAGGATCGTGTACCTCGGACTTCTCTCTTCTGAATAGCATACGATGCTTGCCCCGTGCTTCTGAGACAAGGAGTGCCGTCAGGGCTGGGGACAAGCTCAACGGCTTCGCTTTTCAACCGAACAAAATTTGCAGATCATCTCCAAGTGATCTGAACCGAACAGTGTGGAAGCATGATGGGGTGTTGTTCGTGTGCAGTGGGGCTGCCGCGAACGGTAGTCGAGGTTGAGGAGGTTTTGCCTCCTTAACCTCGGCTATTTTTATGCGCTAAAGCATATTCTATGGAACTTTTTCCTGTCACCATCTTAGGCACGTTTCCCGCTTGGCTGCTAATTTGTCACGCAGACTCTTGCGACCGGGCATCACTTTTTAGAAAAGTTTTACTGACTTAAACCGTTATCTCCTTGATGCTTACGCATCGACCCCACATACTAACCGCTGAATTGGCATAACGGTTGCAAACAACCGAAAGCAATGGACAAATAGGTCACCCGCTCATCATGCACTCGCTCTCCGCCTTGTTTAGTGCATGGCTCCACTATGAAAGAGCATCCGTTGCGACCTGTCCTTATAACGTCACGTCAGTTTGTTGGAGTATGCATTAATGAAGAAGATTGAAGCCGTCGTCCGTCACCACAAGTTGGACGAAATCAAAGAAGCCCTGGTTACTAAAGGGTTTGGTGGCATGACCGCAACGGAAGTCCAGGGATTTGGACGTCAAAAGGGACAGACGGAGACCTATCGCGGTGCGGAGTACTCGATCGATTTCGTTCCTAAAATCAAAATCGAAATCGTCTGCACCGACGAGCAGTGCCAGGAAATCGTCGACACCATCATTCAAAAAGCTCAGTCGGGTCAGATCGGCGATGGAAAAATCTTCATCTCCGAACTCACCGACGCTATCCGTATTCGTACGGCAGAAACCGGATCGTCCGCGATTTAGTCGCCGATTCACATTAGTCGCATCGGCCAAGCGCACGGCCCTTCGACCACCAAGTCACTCCCCCTGGAAAAGCCGGCCCTTCATGGGTCGGCTTTTTTTATGAAGCTTTCCGTCCCTTGGCATCTTTAGTAGTGATCGGCAGTCGAGCGACTCGATCGGCGACGATTTGAATACAGACGCATCCGCCGCGGTGAAGCCGGCTGGCTTTCATCAATCACATGCCCTGATAGCAATCGATAGAAGAACAAGATCGTAAAGGCCCCGCCGGTGGCAACGGCGAATCCCATCGGACTTAGCGGCGAGACTTTGTAGCCTTCAAAAAAGAGCGACAGCATTCCGCAACCAATTACCGAGCCGCCAATTCCCATCGCTAACGTAGCAATCGGCCCACCAGGATCTCGGCCTGGCATAATCGCTTTGGCAAACAACCCTGTCAGCGTACCGAAACCTACCCAAGTCAGAAACAGATTGGCCCACGCTTCAAAATGCTCGGATACCTGTAATGCCTCGTCACCCATAACCGCCTACTTTTTCCATGCTAGCAACTGGGGATGAATCTCCCCGCGAGAAGTCGACATAAGATAGATGTCGTCAACTGCGGCTCAAAAATTTGCCGATTATGCCGATCGATTGGGAAAAGACATCTTTCCCCCTGGCAGGAAGTGGTAATCGTGAGATAACGGCTATAATAGTAGAGAGAGCGTGCGGCCCAACGAGATCGATCGTCAGGCGTCGCACCTTTCGCTGGTCCCGGAGGGATCAGCCCCCTAATCATGCGATCGCACGGTTTTCTTCGCGGAGGTGTCTTATGCGAACCCTTATCCCGATGTTCGCCTTGTCGCTGTGTGCGGCAGTTGTTCTTGGATGCACGAAGTTTAATGCCTCGGAACTCGCCGACGAGACAAGCGGCACGTTGGCTTCCGATGCTCGGTCGAATCAAGTTGTCTCGCTGCAACTGGGCCAACAGCCCGGCGCGTTTCAGGTAGAGGATGTCACCGGCCCCGCAGCGGGTGAGTTTCTCTGTTATCGTTGCAAATACAGCGGCAAGCCCACGGTCGTTATCTTCGCCCGCGAAGTGAACGATTCGGTCACCAGCCTGGTTCAGCAGATGGACCGCAAGGTCGCCGAGAACGCCGACAAGAAGCTTTCTGCGTTCATGGTTGTCGTGGGCGAGGACACCGATCAGATCAAGCCCACGCTGCAGCGCGTTCAAGTTTCTCAAAACATCGTGAACACGCCGTTGACTGTCTTCAATGAAAAGGAAGGCCCCGCCGGCTATGGCCTTTCCCCGCAGGCTCGCATCCAAGTCATGATGTGGAATGACGACGGCCTGAAGGTCAATAAGCCACTTGCGGCTCACCTCTCCAAGGAAGAAATCTCCGAGATCGTCAGTCAGGCCAACGAAATCCTGAACTAAGCCAACTTGGATCAACCTCAGGGCCTCAAAGCGGATAATGCAATCAGGCCTGAATCCGATGGCAAGTCTCTATCTGAGATCACCTCAACCCAAGAGCCGCTTCTTTCGCATTCCGAATTGTTTGTTCCGTTTCCGGTCGCAGGCTCAGGCAGGCGTTCCTATAGTGACCACATGAACGCCACGATCACGCTTCCCGATTTCGAAACCATGTACCAGGCCATCGTCGACCGCGACGCCGCGATGGAAGGTCTCTTCGTTGTCGCTGTGAAAACGACGGGAATCTTTTGCCGGCCTGGCTGCAAAGCGAAAACCCCCAAGCGCGAGAACGTCGAGTTCTTCGCCACCGCCGACGAGGCGTCCGCTGGCGGTTATCGCCCCTGCAAACGCTGCCGCCCGACCGAGCCTGCTGGCAGTGTGCCGGCCTGGCTAACCAAGCTGATCGAAGCCCTCGAAGCCGATCCGTCGCGCCGCTGGACCAACGCCGACCTGACCACGATGGGGCTTTCGCCGATCCGCGTTCGTCGTTGGTTTCAAATGCACTACCGGATGACCTTTCACGCTTACCTTCGTACCCGGCGGATAGGCCTGGCAGTCGACATGCTGCAAACCGGCCAAGACGTCACCTCCGTCGCATGGGATAGCGGTTACGAGTCGCTCAGCGGTTTTCGCGATAGTCTCCGCAAATGGACCGGGCAGACGCCTACGAGCATCAAGCAGGGCGAGCCGATCCTGGTCGACCGCCTTTTAACTCCGCTGGGCCCTATGCTAGCCGCCGGAAGCGACGCCGGGCTGTGCCTGCTGGAGTTCGCCGATCGCAAGATGCTGCCGAAGCAGTTCGAGCGGATCAGCAAGCTTTTCGCTCAACCCATTCTGCCCGGCACGCACCCTGTGCTGACCCTTGCGGCAGAGCAGATCCAGCAATACTTCGACGGAACACGAGCCGAGTTCACCCTTCCCTTGCGTCTGGACGGGACCTCCTTTCAAGAGACCGTGTGGAACAATCTGCTCGAAATTCCCTATGGCCAGACCAGCTCTTACAAACAGTTGGCCCAGCAGGTCGGCAAGCCCAACGCATCCAGGGCCATCGGCCGCACCAACGGCGATAACCGCCTGGCGATCGTCGTGCCATGCCATCGCGTCGTTCGCAGCGATGGTCACCTGTGCGGCTATGCCGGCGGTCTCTGGCGAAAAAAATGGCTGCTGGAACACGAACGAAAGGCCAAGCAAACTCAGCTGCCCCTATGAGGTACCCTAGACCCTTCCGCGTTCTTCGCTTCCAATAAGGGACATGAACGAAACGCCTAAATCAACGCCAGCGGCAACCTCTTCCGCTAAACGTGGTCTCGTCGGAGATGGCACCCATCTCGGGTTGATGGACTACCTTCGCAAAATCCTCAACGCCCAGGTCTACGACGTCGCTCACGAGTCTGCACTCGAGCGGGCCGGTAAGCTTTCCGAGCGTTTGCAAAACAATGTCTGGCTGAAACGCGAGGACAGCCAAAAGGTGTTCAGTTTCAAGCTGCGTGGGGCCTACAACAAAATGGCCCAGCTCACACCGCAGCAGCTTGAACGTGGCGTTATCTGCGCTTCGGCAGGCAACCACGCCCAAGGGGTGGCGCTCGCGGCAACGCATCTTGGTTGTACGGCGACCATTGTCATGCCGACGACCACTCCTAAACTCAAAATCGAGGCGGTCAAAGCGTTGGGGGGCAATGTCGTGCTGCATGGCGAAAGCTTCACCGATGCCAACCAGCACGCCAGCGAATTGAGCAGCACCAACGAGATGACCTTCGTGCATCCCTTTGACGATCCCGACGTGATCGCCGGTCAGGGCACCATCGCGATGGAAATCTTGCGGCAACATCAAAAGCCGATCCACGCCATCTTTGTCGCCATCGGCGGCGGCGGCATGATCTCGGGCGTGGCCGCCTACATCAAAGCGGTTCGGCCGGAAATCAAAGTCATCGGCGTTCAGACCAACGACTCCGACGCGATGGTCCGCAGCGTGAAACAAGGCAAACGAATTCAGCTTACGGATGTGGGCCTCTTTTCCGACGGCACTGCGGTGAAGCAGGTCGGTGAAGAGACCTTCCGAATTACCAAAGCTCTGGTCGACGAATTTGTCGTCGTCGATACCGACGCCGTTTGCGCCGCGATTAAGGACGTTTTCGAGGATACTCGCAGCATTCTCGAGCCTGCCGGAGCGCTCAGCGTCGCTGGCCTCAAGCAGTATGCGTCCAAACATCATTTGCTAGCCGATACGCTCATCGCCGTCACGTGCGGGGCGAACATGAACTTCGACCGGCTTCGCTTTGTGGCCGAGCGTGCAGAGGTGGGTGAAGAACGGGAAGCCCTCTTCGCGGTCACCATTCCTGAACGCAAAGGAAGCTTCAAGCGGCTGTGCGAACTGATCGGTCCGCGGGCCGTAACCGAGTTCAACTACCGCATCTCCGATTCGAATGTGGCTCACGTGTTTGTGGGTCTGGCAGTCAACAATCGGGAAGAAGCCAAGCGAATCGCCGAGGAACTTCGTACTAGCGGATTCGATACGTTGGATCTCACCGACGACGAACTTTCCAAGCTGCATGTCCGGCACCTGGTGGGTGGCCATAGCAAAATGGCAGCCAACGAGCATCTCTACCGCTTTGTCTTTCCCGAGCGGCCAGGGGCCTTGATGAAGTTCCTGTCTGCCATGCCCAGCGATTGGAATATTAGCTTATTCCATTATCGTAACCAAGGCGCCGACTACGGGCGGATTCTGGTGGGATTACAGATCCCCAGTGACGCCAAAACCGAGTTTCAAGACTTCATCGAGAGCATCGCGTATCCGTGTGTCGAAGAAACCGAGAACCCGGTCTACCGGTTGTTTCTCGCCTAAGGGACCGACGGCTGAGAGTTGTATTCTCCTAGCCGATGGGCCTCCGGAAGATGCCATTCCAGCTTGAATTTGGGTCGCTCGTGACGGTTAATATACGCCGCGATATCGGCCGCTTCCTGCTCGGTCAGCGAGGGATCGCCCAGCGGCATGCCAACCTTTAGCCACGATGCCATCTTGGGCACGCGACTGAGCCCTGCTCCATCGTTGAACGATTGAGGTCCCCACACCGGCGGGCCATCGGCGGTGCCTTGCCCGTCTTGTCCGTGACAATCGAGGCAGTAAGTCTGGTAGTCGAGCTTCCCTTGTTCTGGGTTCGCTTTGCTCCAATCGATTTTCAGTTCTGGCACATGCCGCGGCCCGAGTGGTTTCTTCTCGTTCATCTGAATCTTGCTGGCGGTCGATAGCCAGGTGATGTAGGTCGTGATGGCAACCGAAACCCGACTGCCGTTAGGAGGGCGAATGCCGTTCTGGCTGCGCATGAAACAATTGAGCACGCGGTCCTCCAACGTGATCACGCGGTTCTCGCGCGGCGACCAGGCCGGGTACGCGGAAGCTACCTGAAGGAAACTGCCGGCGTCGGGGTGGGTGCCGCCATCCAAGTGACACGATGTGCAGTTCAGCTGGTTGCCGACATACGGTTTGCTCAGCGGATGATCTTTGGTTTCCAGGACAAGCCTCTCCCCCAGCTGCACAACTTCTCCAAGCGGGCCTGCTGGATATTCGTCCGGAATAGCCGGCAACTCCTCGGCATGCAGCCAGGCATTCGCCGCAGCCAAACAGCCAAACAATAAGAACAAACGCGTTAGTAGCTGCCGAAATAACATGGTCTTATCTTCAACTCGTTATGAGGAATATTCAGTCGTTCATTCATCCTTCCGATTTGCCCTCTGTCGATCTGTGAACTGGTTCACAACCGCCGCAAAGCGAATCGCTTGTAGGACGCCCTCTCGCAGGGAAGCTTGGCCTGCCACGTCAACCTTCTCGGCAAGACGAAGAAAACCTGCACTAGAGAGGGGATTGCGGTTGCGTATTTGCCGCATATTAATTCTGACTTTTGATTTCGCACTTGAATGGCCTGATCTATACCGATAAAAATCATATTATCTCGCAATTTTTCCTTTTCTCTTCTCTTCAAAGGTTGCGTTATGGTATCCGCTCGCCGTGCGGCGTTCACGTTGGTGGAACTTCTGGTGGTAATTGCCATTATCGGAGTTCTGATTGCCCTGCTTTTGCCCGCCGTTCAACAGGCCCGCGAGGCCGCTCGGCGGATGACTTGCACCAACAAGCTCAAGCAGATTGGTATCGCCATTCACAACCACCACGATACCTACGGGCAGTTTCCCTCCGGCGTTCGCTATACGCCGGAGCCTGACTTTACCAGCAGCAGTTGGTGCTCGAGTTCCGGAACCACAGGCACACGCGAACCATGGACGGTGAAGATATTGCCGTTCCTGGAAGGAAACAACCTTTACGACCAGTTCGATCTCGATGGTCGCTTCACCGCCACCAGCAATGTGGCGGGCGTTTCGGTCAACCATAATTTGTTTCTGCAAAGCAACGCGACGTACCAATGCCCCTCGAACCCTGCCAGTCGTGACGATTGGAATTCCATCAGCTACTTCGGCGTTCAAGGAGGAGGCCCTGCCGCCGATGAATCGTGCTCGACCTCTTCCGGGCAAAGGGTGTTTTATCGCAACGGAGCCATGCACCTGAACTCGGACACCGGCTTTCAAGATCTCACCGATGGGTCGACCAACATCTTCATGGTCGGCGAAACGCGTTACTGCTTGACGCCTAGCGGTCGGTCCGATGGTTTCCATAGCGGGTGGGCTTCGGCCACGAAGCTCGACGCTTGGGGAACGCCGCTGGTGTTGGCCGCCGCACGCGAGCAGATCAATTCCGATCCGCGTGATGGGACGAAGAACGATACGCTCAATGTGATGACCAAACTGTTTGGCAGTTATCATCCCGGCGGGTGCATGTTTCTGATGGGCGACGCGTCGGTCCATTTTATTCCGGAAACGATCGACCTGGCGACCTATCAAGCTTTGGGCCGAATCGACGACGGCGCACCCACAAGCGGACTGGGGTCTTTGTAATGACATATGGGCATCTTTCTTTAAATATGGCTGTGGTGAGCTTATTACTTTGCATAGGGGTTGGGGGATGTAACTCGGGCGACTCGACCGTACACCTGACCGGCCACGTAACCCACGATGGCAAGCCGGTCCCGCGCGGCACGATCACCTTTTCACCAGATACCCAGCAAGGCAACTCGGGCCACGGCAGTAAGGCCATCATCTACGACGGCACTTACACGACCCAAGAAAGCTTTGGTCTGGTGGGCGGTCCCCATATGGTACGAATCGAAGGGTTCAACGGCGTAGCACACGGAGACAACCTCGACGGCAAACTTCTCTTCAAACCGCACGAGGAAAGCTATGACCTACCCATGGAGTCGGGCGAGTACGACTTCGAGATTCCCCCAAGCGATAAGAAGCCGCGCTAACCGAAACGACAGCCAGATGAATCGCGCTCGATGAGCGCAGACCCTAGCGTCGCGCGCACGCCCAAGCGGACTTGGGCGTGGCACCCAGGGCAAGGGGTATGATTCCGTATGACAAGAGAAGAGAGCCCTGTTTAGATGTAGGGTGCTGAGCAGCGCAGCGAATCGCATCTTGCACAACGTTGTCGCGTTGTTATTTGATGGAGACCGCATTTGGTGCGATACGTTCCGCTTCGCGTCTCTGCTCGCATCCTACCCGAGGTTGAGGGGCCGGGTTGTTAGGGTGGGCCGCGTTCTTTGGCTTGATACTGGTTCGGTTTAACAGCGGCAGGTGCCATGCTCACGTCTTCGTGGGCATGGCTTTCCTTTGTTCGACTTACCTGTTCGATCCAGTACAGAAGGTCGAACTCTTGGACTACGACGTGAGGTCTTGCCTTCGGCAGATTATCGCCGGGCAAGTGTGCTTTGTGCTTAGCCTTTCCGGACTGGTTACGGGCTTCCCAGGCGGCTTCTTTAAGACCATCCTGCGAACCGGGCGCAGAGGCGCCCGGTTCGTGTTTTTCAGATTGTGCGTGGTGATGGGACATAATGGTGCTCTTGAGTGGTGTTGGGTTTGGTAGGACCCGCGTGTCGCGGGTCGCGAAGCGGGTACCAGACGTTCGACCCGCGTTCGCACGGGCCCTACGGTTTGCTGCTTGTCTAGCAGCGAACTGGGTACTGTTTTCGTATGCCTACAAAGAAAATAGGCACGGTGCCGGGGAAGCGTCCCCTGGGCATGATTTAGGTATATCAGCCTGGTGTAGCATATGTATAGTGCTCAAATGAAAATTTTTTGGGATTCGCGCGGGCGTGGGTTGTTAAGCGGTTCCAGGCGTCCGACCCGCGCCCGCGCGGGGGCCTCGTCGATTACCACAGTTTCATTCGCAAGACGGTCAGGATTTCGCTGCGATTGAAATCGAACAGCGCCGGCGTGGCTTGATCTTCGCGTTTCTCTGGGCTGATTCGCTGGAGCATAGTGACGATTTGCGCTACGGGGTAGACAATCGCGATCTCATCCAAAGGAATCGCAACCAGGGGGATTGGCTTGCCCAGGAATTCGCGTGTCGGTAATTCGTCCTGCTCGTCGGAATCGTAAGCCCCGACAATCTCGAGCAGGAATTCGCGAAAATCTTCGGCCGCCGGGCGAGTGCGATGGGCTTCCGCTTTGAGGTCCATCAGCTGGGCGTTCAAAACGACGAGCGTCTGGCCGAGGTCTTCGTTGAGGTTCCCGTTGTAGTGACCAAAACAGGCATAGCCCGTTTTTAACAGCATAGCGACCGGAGCGTACTCGACCGGTTCCTTCGATGCTCCAATGATTTTCCGTAAGTCTTCGGCGTTCACAGCTGGCCTTTCGATGAGGTGGGTGCCCCTACAAATTAATCCCGAGTTATGCCCGCGCTTTAATGGCGTTTCGTGCAGAGAAGTTGAATTTGTCGTGAAGTGCGTGGCCGCTTGCAACGCGCCGAGATCGTCGGTACGCCCTTTAACCTGACTGGCATCCCTGATAACCTGAGTCTCTTTCCTTGCCAATTTGGTTTCCTTCGGTGGTCGGGTCCGGAGGGTTTTTCCCAACGAGTGCTATGCCTTGGTCTCGGGTTCGTGGGTGGCTGGCGCCGGTTCAGGACTGGCTCGCCCTGCATTTGAAGCGGGGGACGATCCCTGCGCAGCCGCTGACCATCACCTTGGCAGGCATTGTCGGCATTCTGGCCGGGTACAGTTCGATCTTTCTTTCGATGATGATTCATAGCATCGAAGATTGGACGCTACGCCCGTGCATGGAACTGGCTCACCATCATTGGGTGGGCCTGGTCGGCCTGATTCTCTGTCCGGTTGTCGGGCTGATGCTGGTCTCTTGGTATACGCGTAAGTATTACCCGGAAGCGGTCGGTCATGGGGTTCCGGAAGTGGTGAAAGCGATTGCCCGGAAGGATGGTGTCATTCGTCCTCCGGTGGCTATCGTGAAGCTATTGGCCAGCGGGCTTTGCATCGGCACCGGCAGTTCTATCGGGCGCGAAGGTCCCATCGTGCAGATCGGTGCGGCGTTTGGTAGTACGGCTGCGCAGATCTTTCAGCTTTCGGCCAGGAACATCAAAGTTTTGGCGGCCGCCGGGGCTGCGGCTGGCATCTCGGCGACGTTTCATGCCCCGATTGCCGGGGTGATCTTTGCCAGCGAAATCATTCTGGGAAACTTCGCCGTCGAGAGTCTCTCGGCGATTGTGATTGCCGCCGTGTTGGCCAACGTGGTGCAGCAAAACCAAGGAGACCATGGCTTTGCTCCAGAGTTTCCGCACATCAATCACAAGTTCGATGGTGCCTACCACGAACTACCCTCGTACATCTTTCTGGGCATTGTCTGCGGCCTGATGGCGGTCGGCTTTACCAAGCTGCTGTATTGGTTTGAAGACGAATCAGAATACTGGATCCCCAAACATTGGATCCGCTCGATCGCATGCGGCCTGCTGTTGGGGGTGATTGGGACAACTTACTACGTGATGTATCCGGTCGCACCGGAACAGTCCGTGGCGGCCCAGCAAGATATTGAACGCAGCCAACCGATTCCGGTCTTGTACGGAACCGGCTACGCTGCGATCAGCCATACGCTGCATTTAGAGAACGCCCAGAAGCTGACCGATAGCGACGCCAGCGAACACGATTCGCAACACGAGAACTTGCGGCTTTCTCGGCATGCGATGTGGCAGCATCTGGTTTGGCTGCTGCCGCTAGTGATTGTCAAACCGTTTCTAACGAGTGCCTGCCTGGCCGGCGGGGGTTCGGGTGGCATCTTTGCGCCCAGTTTGTTTATTGGCTCGACAACGGGCGCGGTGATTGGGCTCACGCTCAACCTGATTGCCCCCGAGTGGTGCGATCATCCGGGCGCGTATGCGCTGGTGGGCATGGGGGCAGTCGTCGCCGGCACCACCCACGGAACGTTAAGCGCGATTGTCGTGGTGTATGAGCTGACCGACGACTACCGAATTATTCTGCCGATCATGGCCGCAGCCGGTATTTCGAGCTTGATTGCTCGGTGGGTCGACCCCGAAAGCATCTACGAGAAGAAGCTTTCGCGTCGCGGCGAATCGATTGCCCGAAGCCATGACCTGCACCATATTGAAAACATTGCCGTGCGGGATGTGATGGTGCGCAAGTTCCCCACCGTGAAGAACACCGACAACGTGATGCAGATCATCAAGATCGCCCGCGAGAATCCTCATATCGAGAGTATTCCGGTGATGAACGAGGACGGCACGCTGCACGGAATTATTCGCCCTGAAGACCTGCACCGCGTGCTGGATACCGATATCTCTCCGTACCTGGTGAACGCGCACGATATTGCGATGGTCTCCCCCATTGCAGTTTCTCCGGACGAGAACTTGCTTGAAGCGCTACGCGATTTCGGAACGCGCGATGTCGGGACGCTGCCGGTCGAGATTCAAACGGCCGGTAAACGCGTTTTGATTGGGCTGCTTATCCGTGCCGATGTGATGGCCCGCTACCGTGAAGAACTTCTGAAAAGCTAAGCTTTACCGATGCTCTGCCATATTTCAAATCTTAATAATTGGGAATGCATTTGGGGGACATTAATCGCTACGACCGGCACCGCCGAGCGATCATCTTGCCCTAATTGCTTTGCACAGACTACGAACTGCCCATTCGAATCGTAGGGTTAAGAAGAGCCAACAGGGGTACGCACCCCTCATAAGGCTGTCACTAAACCAAACATTGATTCGTAATCCGCAGGGATTACGGGGCAGATCGATGATGGACTACGAAAAGATCCGTATTGCTATCATTGCAGAGGACTCAGAATCCGCCAGGATTTTGCCGCACCTGCACGACTGTGGCGTCCGACCACAAGACATTCTCTGCGTCGAGCCGCAAGGCTGGCCCGATCTGAATCATGACCAGATAGGCCTTTGCTTATGGGGCGTTTCTCCGCAAAGTAGCGCGCATCAGAACTTGCCCGATCCCCGGCTTTCTCCTGCGATACTAGGGCAATGTCTGAACGTCTACATCGAGGCCGGCCTCAGCCCATCGCGTTCGCCGTACGTATTGGAATGGGTAGAATTCGACAGCCCACAGATCAATGTCAAGTTGCAGCATCTGATCGAAGAGGCTCAAGTCCGCGAGGATCTTCGCCAGCACCAACAGTGGTACCGCCTGGCAGTCGCCGAGGGAAACGTGGGCCTCTGGTGGTGGGACCGCCAGCTTGACTTTGTGTATCTGTCGCAGCACTTTCAAAAAATGCTGGGACTGGAACCCAGTCACTTGCCGCGCAACGTGAACGAGTGGTTAAGTCGCGTCCATGTCGACGATAGATTCAAGGTCACCCAGACCATCGAGAACCAATTCAGTCAAAACGATCGACGGTTTGAACTCGAGTGCCGCATCCAAAATACCGAGGGTCGCTATCGCTGGTACACCCTCAGCGGGCAGTTTCAATCAAGCGGCTGTCATCGCAAGCGGGTACTCGGAACTGCCACAGACATCACCGAAAAGAGAGAAGCCGAACTGGCTCTGATAACGGCCAACGAGCTTGCCAATTCGGCCGTGAATGCCAAGAATGAATTCTTGACCAACATGAGCCATAATCTGCGGACCCCGTTAACCGCAATCCTTGGTCACGCCGATCTGCTGGGCAGCGACTGGCCCGATGGTCTGCCTGGCCCGTCGTTGGAGCCGATCCGCCGTAACGGCCAACAGCTGATGCACCTACTGGACGATATCATGGAGCTGTCCTGCATCGAATCGGCACAACAGTCGGCCAGCATGGGGAAAACATCGGTCGAAGCCATCCTGGCTGATACGGCCGATGTCTACCAGACGAAAGCCAAACGGCAAGGACTCGATTTCCACCTGCACGTTCTGCCTGGGATTCCGCCCGAGTTCGTCACCGATGCGGCGCGCACGCGCCTGATCCTTACGCGCCTGATCGAGAATGCCATCAAGTTCACTCCCGAAGGGGAAATCACGGTCGAAGTCAGCTTTCATGGCTTTCCTAAACCCACGCTCCAGTTGATCGTACGTGACACAGGTGTCGGTATTCCGGCGAGTCGCTTGGACACGATCTTCGAGCCCTTCAATCAGGCCGACAATTCCCCTTCGCGATGCCACGGGGGATCAGGGCTGGGGCTATCGATCTGTCACCGACTCGTAAAAACCTTGAATGGTTCCCTCGATGTAGAGAGCGAGGTCGGCAACGGAACTTCCTTCCTGCTTCGCATTCCGCTGGAAGTCACTTCCCTTTCCTTACAAGAACAACCTAGGCAGTCCGGTCCCCAGAAGAAACCGCAACAGGTCCGACTCGACGGCTATCGTGTGCTGCTTGTGGAAGACGGGATCGACAATCAAGTCGTTCTCAGTGCTTTTCTTCGCAAAGCCGGAGCGACCGTCACGCTGGCCAATAACGGCCTGGAAGCGGTCGAATGGATCAGTGCGAATCGGCGCGATACCGTGAGCACCGGACAAGACAGCGACCCACGAGTCGACCTGATTTTGATGGACATGCAAATGCCGGTGATGGACGGCTACCAGGCAACCGGTTTGCTTCGCGAAAACGGATTTTGCAAACCCATTCTGGCGGTCACTGCCCATGCCCTTCAAGGAGATCGGCAACGCTGCCTGGACGCTGGTTGCGACGACTACTTCACCAAACCGGTCAAGCGAGGCCCGTTTCTCGAATTCGTAAAACGATATGGAACGCATGCCCAACACCTGGCGACCACCTTGGAAGGGAGCTAGAGCAGCCGTTGCTTTCCGCCTGGGTGCGTGCGAAGATTGAACCATCTCTATTTGGTATTCGATTTCTGAGGTTCTCTCTATGCTTCGTACGGCCCTGCTGCTGATTGGTTTCGTTGTCTTCGCCCTGCCCGCGACTGCCGAAGAAAAAGGGAACGTGAAGCCAGAGCCGGCGAAATCGAAGGTCAAAAAGCTGTTCGACGGCAAGACCCTCAAAGGCTGGAAGATCAACGACCAAGGCTTCTACGAAGACCACGGCAAGGTAACCGTCAAAGCAGGCGAGATCTTACTCGGCAAAGGCGATCCGGCCACCGGGATCGTGCTCGCTGGCAACCCGCCGAAGATGAACTACGAGGTTCGCCTGGAAGCCAAGCGGGTCGAAGGGGGCGACTTCTTTTGCGGACTGACCTTCCCCGTTGGCGACGCCCACCAAACGCTAATCATCGGCGGCTGGGGAGGCGGCGTGACCGGCGTGACCAGTATCGACGGAATGTCCGCAGTCGAAAACGAAACGACCGGCTACACCGAGTTCGAGAACAACCAGTGGTACAAGATCCGCCTCCGCGTGAAGCCCAAGCACGTTCAGGTTTGGCTCGATGACGAAGAGATCATTCACTACAACCCCGAAGGCCGAAAGCTCGATATCTGGATCGAGCAAGACACGACCAAGCCGCTGGGCATCGGCACCTGGAACACCGGGGCCGCGTTGCGAAATCTAGAACTGGAAACGCTCAACGAAGCGGACACGAAAAAACCCACGTCGTAATCACGGCGTGGGCTTTCGTTGTCATCTAATTTGCGATGTTATCGCTTGACGAGCTCAAGGTCGATCGAATTCTTGCCAGACACAACTTCGACTTCTTGGGTATCAGAAACAAGTCCCCGCAAGGCTCTCCACTGCTTAACTTCTTCCGGTGATGGCGGGTGCTGCTTGCCATCGCGATATTCTCCGGCAGGCTGCGGTCCCAGTTCAAACGTGACGCGGTGCTTTCCAAGCAAGGCGCCGTCCCCTTCGTCGAACGTTGTCAGCGTATAGTTTCCATCGGGCTGAACAGTGGCGCGAGCTGGTTTGCCAGGGTAGTTTTTATCCTCGGCAGAAACAGGCTGAAAGACCACCTGTCCTAGGCCAACCGGCTCGCCGTTGTGGGTCACGCTCCCTTGAACCGGGGCCGTCGCGGATTGCTGAGCAGTGCAACCGGCGAACATTAAACAGCACGCGGTGGCGAGACCAACGTGATTGAAAGTGAGACTACGCATTAGGGCAACCCTCCGACGGGTAAACCGTCGTTACGTATCCCTAGCTGGCGATAAATGGTTAGATCGATCGTTTCCGGAACGAACTGAGCCGACGCATCCCCCATCAGGAAGATCGCACCACCGGGGTGAACACTTCCAAAGGTCAAAGTGGTTTCAACCCAGGTGTTCACGTTGGTCGCCGAAAGAACGTTCGGACCGCTGTTAATCGCGTTCACAGTGGCCGTTCCACTCGCTGGGCTTTTACCACCAGCCCAACCCGATGCCCAGGTAAATGCTTCGCTGCTAGATTGGGGACCTTTGAAGTAAATTGTTTCGCCCACCATCATCGTGTTGGTCGTTCCATCGGTCATGTCGCGGAACTTCGTCTTGCTATTTAAGTAGAGAATACCGTTGTCATACAAGCGCGATCCGCCGAAGCCGCTGCCGCAGATATCGTCCGAGGTGGTACCGCCCCCCATGACCCCCATGTAATCGAGCACTGGCAAACCATTGTTGGAAAGGGGGTTCGATGGACACTGATAGGCCTCGACCACTTGCCGCGCGGGATCTTTGTTTAGTGGGCCTTGGTCAGGGACGGCCGTGGTATAGTCGTCGTTCCAACCCCAAGGAAACTGAGCGGTGATGTCGAACTCTTCGTACAGATTATTCTGCTCGATAAACGGCAGAATTTTGACGGTCCACGGAACGCGGGCGCTTCCCTTGCTATCGGTGCACGGATCGGTGAGCGCCCATTCGCTACCTGCCGGGAAGTTGCCGTAAGTATCGTGATGGTTATGCAGGGCAAGACCGAGCTGCTTTTGGTTGTTGATGCACTGAGTTCGCCGTGCTGCTTCGCGGGCCTGTTGCACGGCAGGCAACAACAGCGCAATGAGCACGCCAATGATGGCAATAACAACGAGCAATTCGACCAAAGTGAAACCACGCTGGCCGCGCGTAGAATGAAGGGGCATGACAGGAACCTCCCAAGAGGGATGATGGCAAGTTAGGACGATTGGAATGCGACTGCCCAGTACGGGCAGATGGGGCTCCGCAAACATGGCATTATACTCGGTTACCCCGACACATCGGAATGCATTTATTTATTGTTTCTTTTATTGGTTTTTTGCCCTTTGCACTTCGGGAGACGAAATTATGGTCAACGTACGCTCTGTCTTGCCTACCGCATCTCGCTAGTCTGTCGCTTGAAAACAACGGAATTACCTATGCACATCCGTACAGTTAGCTATAATGCTCAGCATGTCGCTCGAGCTATTTCATCCTGTGGTTCAGGCCTGGTTCACTAAGCGGTTTGGCAAGCCAACCGATGCCCAAAACGGCGGTTGGCCGTCGATTGCCGAGGGTCGCTGTACGTTGATTGCGGCCCCGACGGGTTCAGGTAAGACGCTCGCCGCATTCATGGTCTGCTTAGACCGCTTGTTCCGCCGCTGGCTCGCCGGAAATCTGCTCGACACGACCTATGTCGTTTATGTCTCGCCGCTGAAAGCGCTCAGCAACGATATCCACCGCAACCTAGATGTCCCGTTGATGGAGATCTGCGACATGGCGGAAAGCATGGGCATGCTTCCGCCGCAAATTCGTACCGCCGTGCGAACCGGCGACACGCCACCATCGCAGCGTCAGGCCATGACCCGGCGGCCACCCCATATCCTGGTCACCACGCCAGAATCGCTGTACTTGATGCTGACAGCCGAGAAAAGCCGCAAGACACTACGGCATGTCGATACGGTCATCGTCGACGAAATCCACGCGTTGGCCCGCGACAAACGCGGCTCGCATTTGACGTTAACCTTGGAACGCCTGGAAGCACTGTGCATCGGGCCACCTACGCGGATTGGATTATCGGCCACGCAAAAACCGATCGAAGAGATTGCTCGCTTTTTGGTAGGTACCGAGCGAGTCGACGAGAATCAGGTGCCTGACTGCGCGATCGTCGACGGTGGTCATCGTCGCCAGCTCGACCTGGAAGTCAGCGTCCCCCCTTCCCCGCTGGAGGCGGTTTGCTCTAACGAGCAGTGGGGCGAAGTCTATGACGATTTGGTGAAACTGATCCAGTCGCATCACAGCACGTTGGTGTTCGTCAACACGCGCCGCATGGCCGAACGCGTCGCCCATCGCCTGACGGAAGTTCTGGGCGACGAGGTCATCACCAGCCACCACGGCAGCCTCGCCAAAGAGATTCGTCACTCGGCCGAACAGCGGCTCAAAGAAGGCAAACTCAAAGCGATTGTGGCGACCGCTTCCCTGGAGATGGGCATCGATATTGGCTTTATCGACCTGGTCGTACAGATCGGTTCGGCTCGCAGTATTGCGAACTTCCTGCAGCGTGTCGGTCGCTCTGGCCACTCGCTGCAAGGCACGCCCAAAGGTCGCTTGTTTCCGCTCACACGCGATGAACTGATCGAGTGCCTGGCCCTGATGCGGAGCGTCGACAAAGGGGAACTCGACCGGATTGAAATCCCCGTCGCCCCGCTCGACATTTTGGCGCAGCAGGTCGTCGCTGAAGTCTCTGCCGAAGAACAAGACGAAGCCGAGCTTTACGCACGATTCAAACGAGCCTGGCCTTATCGCGACCTTTCGCTTCAGAAATACCAGGACGTCCTGGAAATGCTCAACGAAGGGGTCACGCGTTCGATCAAGACCGGGGCGCACATCCACCGAGACCGCATTAACGGCAAGTTGCGGCCGCGGCGTGGGGCCCGCATCAGCGCAACTACCTCGGGCGGGGCCATCCCCGACATGCCAATCTACCGCGTGCTGACCGATCCCGAAAAGCAGGTCGTCGGCACCGTCGACGAGCACTTCGCCGTCGACAGCAAAGCCGGCGACGTCTTTCTGCTGGGCAACACCTCGTGGCGGGTGTTGGCTATTCGTGGCAGTGACGTGATTGTTCAGGATGCCCAAAGTCAGCCACCGAGCGTGCCATTTTGGTTCGGCGAATCTCCTGGCCGTACGATCGAGCTTTCCAAAGAAGTCGCCGACCTGCGCGAGGAAATCGCCGAGAAGATTGTCGCCGCCGCCGAGGACCCTTCTCGCGAACGCTTCCAAGTTCAGTCGCAAGATGGCGGACTGCTAGAATCCTCGTTCGATCAGGTCGATGTCGAGACGGTGAAATGGATTCAAGCTCAGTGCCATGCCACGGCCTGGGCGGCGATGCAGGCCGTCCGATATGTGGCCGCTCAGCACGCGGCGATGGGCCTGGTGCCGACGCAAAAGAAAATCGTCTTCGAGCGTTTCTTCGACGAAGCCGGAAGCATGCAATTGGTCGTTCACGCGCCGCTGGGCACACGCATCAATCGAGCCTGGGGGCTCGCGTTTCGCAAACGGTTCTGCCGTTCATTCGACTTCGAACTGCAGGCCAGCGCCGACGACGATGGGCTGGTCCTTTCGCTCGGGCCGCAGCATAGTTTTCCGCTAGAAGACATGTTCAAGATGCTGAACTCGACCAACGGCCAGGCCCTGCTCGAACAAGCGCTGCTGGCCTTTCCCATGTTCGGCATCCGCTGGAGGTGGAATGCGACGCGTTCGCTGGCAATCTTGCGTTTCATGGGGGGCAAAAAGGTCCCGCCCCATATGGTCCGCTTCCGCTCGGACGACCTGCTTGCCGCCGCATTCCCCGATCAAGTCGGGTGCCTGGAAAACCACAACGAAGACATCAAGTATCCCGACCACCCGCTCGTGCAGCAAACGCTGCACGACTGTCTGACCGAAGGCATGGACGTCGAACGCTGGAAGGACCTACTTCGAGCGGTCGAAGCGGGCGAAGTCCAGTTCATTGCCCGGCAAACGCGCGAGCCATCGCCGTTCGCACACGAACGCATCAACGCGAACCCTTATTCGTTTCTCGACCCGGCCGGACTCGAAGACCGGCGTACGCGGGCCGTCACCACACGTCGTACGTTGGCCCCTGGCGAGATGAAAGAACTGGGTCAACTTTCCCCCGAAGCGATCGCCACCGTACGCCGCGAGGCCTGGCCGACGGCTCGCGATCCGGACGAACTGCATGACGTGCTAACCACCATGGTGGCGTTGCCGGCATCGCAAGGCCAAGAGTGGCAGCCCCTGTTTGATCGCCTGGTCAAGCAAGGCCGGGCCACACGTTACCTTCGCGACGGTCACGAACCCCTTTGGACCGCGACCGAAACCCTTTCGATTGTCCAAGCCGCGCTGCCTGGCGGCACGGCAGAGCCCAGTGTCGAAGTGCCGGCAGGGGTCGGCAAGCAGTTGGAATCGCACCAGGCGTGGGTCGAATTGGTTCGCAGTGCAGCCCCTTGCCTGGGGCCCTTCTCGACCGAAGAGCTGGCCCAAACCTGGAGGCTGAAGCCATCGAGCGTGCATGCCGCGTGCGAGGCCGTTGAGGCGGAAGGGATCATCTTGCGGGGGCAATACTCAACCGCAGGCTCTTCCCATGAAGGGGATCTACAGTGGTGCGATCGTCGGCTGTTGGCCCGCATTCATCGCTTAACGGTCACCGGACTACGGCAACAGATCCAACCGGTCGAGCGGGATGTCTTTCTGCGTTTTCTCGTGCGGCATCAATTGCTGCAGCGCGAGACAAAGTCGTCTGGCTCACGCGGCCTGAATGCGGTGATGAACTTGCTGCAAGGCTTTGAAGCATCGGCCGGTAGCTGGGAACGCAGCCTGTTGGCGGCACGCATGGATGACTACGACCCCGATTGGCTGGACGAACAACTGACTTCCGGCGAACTGGTTTGGGGGCGACTTCGACCGCCACAAGGAGACGCCGAAGAAGGTCCGAGCATGGCCTCGCTGCGCCGCAGTGTGCCAATGGCGGTCGTACAGCGCGAGAACCTGGGCTGGCTAATTCCGGATGTGCGTCAGTCAGCCGAAGCGTTGGCTCGTGGTAATGCCCAAGATGTCCTGGAAGCCTTGAAGTCGCGAGGAGCCTTGTTTCATCAAGACATCAAAGTGCTCACGAAGTTGTTACCGACCCACTTAGATGAAGCATTGCGAGAACTGGCTGCCCTGGGACTGATTACGTGCGACAGCTTTAGCGCGGTGCGTAAGATCGTCGACGACTCCGGCACCAAAAAGTCTCGCACGCGCCGCAAGTCGAACGCCACCGCGCGGGCCGGCCGTTGGTCGTTGTTCCCAGGCATCGTCGAGGAAGTCTCGGCGGAAGATTACCTGCACCGCTGGTGCTTGCAATTGATTGCGAGGTACGGGGTGATCTTCCGCGATCTGCTTCACCGTGAATCGGCAGCCCCCTCGTGGGCACAACTGGTCCCGATGCTGCGGCGGATGGAACGTCGCGGAGAACTGCGAGGAGGTCGCTTCGTCAAGAATGCCGGAGGCGAGCAGTACGGAACCGAGCAAGCCATTTACGCGTTGCGCAAGCTCCGCGACGCCAAAAAGGAAGATCCGTGGGCCGCCGTCAGTGGTACCGATCCACTCAATCTGGCCGGTGTGCTGAGCGAAGACCCTAAGATTCCGGCGATCCATACCAATGCGCTCATTTGGCAAAACGGCCAAGTCGTGGCGACAAAACGGGGCGGAGAGATTGAGTTTTTGCGTCCTGTCGAGCCCAACGACCAGATGGAAATGACCCGTGCCCTACACGCAGGCCGTCGATTACCGCCGCAAACCATCCCCATCGGGTTTCCCCGTCGCCGGTCGACGGCCAGCTAGATCGTCTCTTGAGGATGGTTGCATCACGCGGTGCTGCGAACCACAATGAAGCGTCCCTCTCCTTGTTTTTTCACCCCCTGACCAACCGCTGGGAGTCCACCATGCAGCGTCCCCTTTCCCGCACTATTTTGGCCGCCTTGCTGGCCGTTGCCGCTCCGCTGGCCATATTTGCCGCGGACGACACCAAGACCTACACCACCCAGGAAGAAGCCCCGGCTTCCTACCAAGTTCAAGGCGAATACGTCGGCAAGCTTGATATCGACGGTGCCGAAGTGAAGTACGGCGTTCAGGTCATTGCCCTGGGCAACGATAAATTTGAAGCCGTCACCTACCCGGGTGGTTTGCCAGGCGAAGGTTATTCGGGCGGCAACTACGATGAACTAATGAAAGTTACCGGCACCGCCAGCGGCGGCAAGGTCGAGTACAAAGGCGATGGCTTTGTCGCGACCCTGCACGACGGCAGGATCGACGTGCTCGGCGAAGGTGGCAACACCATCGGTACGCTTGAAAAGGTCGTTCGCAAAAGCCCCACCCTGGGTGCGAAAGCTCCTGAAGGTGCGATCGTCCTGTTCGACGGTTCCAGCGCCGATGCTTGGAACAACGGCAAGGTCGTTCAAGAAGATCTTCTGCTGGCCGCCTGCGAATCGAAAGAGAAGTTCGGCGATCACACGCTGCACCTCGAATTCCGTACGCCTTACAAGCCAGACGCCCGCGGCCAGGCTCGCGGCAATAGTGGTTTGTACATCCAAAGCCGCTACGAATGCCAGGTCCTCGATTCGTTTGGCCTGACCGGTGCCGATAACGAATGCGGTGGGATCTACAAGATCTCGAAGCCGAAAGTGAACATGTGCTTCCCGCCACTCACTTGGCAAACATACGACGTCGACTTCACCGCGGCCAAGTACGATGCCGACGGCAAGAAAACCGAAAACGCACGTGCCACGATCAAGCACAATGGTGTCGTCATCCACGATGACCTGGAACTTCCCAGCAACACGCCTGGTCGTCACCAAGAAGGTCCTGAAGCGGATGCAATTTACCTGCAAGGTCACGGTAACCCGGTTGTTTTTCGCAACATTTGGGTTGTGAAGAAGTAAGCGTTTTCGCGAATTGAAAGTAACACGAGACATGGGAACTCGTCGGCCAAGTGGAGTCTTCTCTCCTAAGGATCTACTGGCCGACTTTCCCTTCTCGGTTCGCGATACGGCCGAATCGCTGCGAAAGCTAATGAAGGATGCCGTTCCGGAAGTTCGCGAGAAAGCCTATCCCGGCTGGCGGATCATTGGTTACCGCAAGTCGTTTTACTTCGCGTTCATCCAACCCAAGACCGACCATGTACGGCTAGCGTTCCAATGGGGAACTCGCCTGCCGGACGAGGACGGACTGCTCGAGGGAGAAGAGCTTTCCCACATCCGTTACGTGCCGTTTGAATCTTCCCTGGATATCCCCGTCGACTCGATCACCCGCCTTGTTCAATACGCCAGCTGCCACAAGTAAACTCTCTTTCCTTGCGAGCCAACCTGCCATGAATCGCGTTTCGATTTGTTACCTTTTCGTCTGTCTGTTTGCCACCTCGGCCTTGGCTCAAGATGCGATCAAACCGATTGCCCGCCGCTTGCCGGCCAAGAGCGACTACACCCTGCCGGAGCCAACCAAGAAGAACCTGGAAGCCCGGATCGCCGAAGTCGAAAAATTCTCGGCCCAGGTAAAGGACAACCCGCACTTTGCCGACGTGGACATCTACCGCAAAGCGGTGGAGTACGCCATCGAGCACGGCGAATTCTACGGCGCAGGGGACATCAAGAAAGCCCAGGCTTGTCTTACCATGGCCCGCAATCGGGCTGAAAGCTTGGCCAAGAACGACGCCCCTTGGAAAGAGCAGAAAGGTCTGATCGTTCGCGGGTACACCAGCAGCATCGACGGCAGTCCGCAGCCGTATGGCCTAGTGATTCCGGAAGAGCTGGATCTTTCCAAGCCACAGCCCCTTTACGTATGGCTGCATGGTCGCGGTGACAAGGCAACCGACCTGCACTTCATTCATGAACGATCCACCAAAACGGGTCAGATCTCTCCGGACGACGCGATCGTCCTGCATCCTTTTGGACGTCAATGCATCGGCTTTAAGTCGGCCGGCGAGATCGACGTGCTTGAAGCGATCGAAGACGTGAAAAAGCAATACAACATCGACGACGACCGCATTGTGCTGATGGGTTTTTCGATGGGTGGTGCCGGCTGCTGGCATATTGGTGCCCACTATGCCGAGAACTTCGTCGCCATGAGCCCTGGGGCAGGCTTCGCGGAAACGGCTCGCTATCAGAACTTGAAGAAGGAAAACTATCCACCCAAGTACGAGCAAACGCTGTGGAACGTTTACGATGTCCCGAGCTACACGACGAACTTGTTCAACCTGCCGGTGGTCGCTTACAGTGGCGAGAATGACAAGCAAATCCAAGCGGCCCGCGTGATGGAAGAAGCCTTCGAGAAAGAAGGACAAACGCTGACGCACCTGATCGGCCCGAAGATGGGTCACAAGTACGCGCCGGAAACGCTCACGCAAATTATGGCAATGCTGAAAGCGGCTCGGGAAGAAGGCCGCCCTGATTATCCCTTGAACGTGACCATTCAAACGCCGACCTTACGATACGGCCAGATGCACTGGATAGAGCTTCTGGAACTGACTCGCCACTGGGAAGACAGCCGGGTCGGCGCCCTGTGGAAATCGGACGACGAGTTGTACGTCGTCACACGCAACGTCGCCAAGATGAAGATCGATCTCGACAAAGCAAAGAAGTTCAATCTGGAAATCGATGGCCAAAAGCTCGCAGTCAACGACGGCGAAGAGCCTGGTGAGTCGATTATTCTCGCCAAGAGCGGGAATCAGTGGGAGGTCACCCAGGACGCAGAGTCGGCAGATGAGTTGCACAAAGTCTCTGGCCTGCAAGGTCCGATCGACGACGCGTTCATGTCGCCGTTTCTCGTTGTGCTTCCTTCCGGCAAAGCAGCCAACAAATCAATCCAGCGCTGGATCGACTTCGAATCGAAGCACCTCGCCAAACGCTGGCAAGCCTTGTTTCGTGGCAAGCTACGTACCAAGCTCGATAAGGACGTGACCGACGAAGATATTAAGAAGTACAACCTGGTTTGCTGGGGCACGCCAGAGACCAATTCGATCTTGAAGAAGACGATCGACCAGTTGCCCTTGAAGTGGAACGAAAAGAATATCTCGCTTGGCAAGCATGAAGTCGATTCGGCGAATCATGTCCCCCTGATGATCTACCCGAACCCATTGAATCAAGAGAAGTATCTGGTGATTAACAGTGGCCCGACGTTTCGTGAGAATCACGATCGGACCAACAGTCTGCAAAATCCAAAACTGCCAGACTGGGCGTTGATTGACATCCGCCAAGACCCCGACGGTTCGTCCCCAGGCAAAGTGGTTGCCGCCGACTTCTTCGACGAAGCCTGGCAACCGTAATCCTTCTACGGCTTGATCAAACCTATAGGCAGCTCAGAGATCAATCTCTGAGTGGCCACCGGGCACATGCGCACATGGTTGTGCGCCGCGATGTTAATCGCTTCCCTTCGCCTCTGCCGCGCGGCGGAGGTGCGGCTCGAATGATTCTAAAGGTGGTGTTTTCATCTTAGGATCTTTTGCCGTGTCGTCCCAAATCCGAAGGTCGATAGCTGCTTGGTAATGGGGGTTGCTCTCGAACTGGGCGACTTCTGCTTCGTTCATCGGCCCGCCTTGGATTCGCAAACTGACCTGCGAAGGCTCACTCAGTGTTTCGTGATATCCGCGCCGGGCAGCGCACAAGTAACGCTTGGCGTCGACGTGCATACGCACCGGCTGATAAGTTGCCGGTCCAAAATGTGACTTCAGAAAGTGATAGCCGACACGCTCATGATGGTCGTCGATTCCCTGATCCGGCGCATCCTCAGGCAAATCATGCAGCAGATGACCGATGTCGTGCAGCAGCGCGGCGGCAATCAACTCGGATGTAGCGTTGTTTTCCAGGGCGAGAGTCGCCGCTTGCAGGGCGTGTTCCAACTGGGTGACGGCCTCGTGTCCGTAGTCGGAATCACCGCGGTCGCGAAAGAGCTGGACAATAGCAGCGACGACTTCCTGTGAATCGCCTTGTTTCAAACGCCCCGGCAAGCCCATCGTGCTCGTCCTTCTCTTGCATGTCGATATTTATTGAATCTCATGCATACCCAAGCCGTGACTATAAGTCAACAAGCTTGCCCGTTTGAGAAGGCTCTGATTTAAAATCGAGATCAATTCAAGAAATCTTCACCCCGGTGGCTACGATCTTGTTCCGGATTTTCGACATCTTGGGGGGCCTCGAGGCTCGGATCATCGTCGATAAACGAAGAGCCGATTTCGTAGCAAAGCTCATTCAATCGGCGGCAGCGGATGACGGTGCAAGTCAGACGCTGAGCAGAAGTCCACAGCGTTACCTGTTCGCCAGGGTAGAGTTCCGTGTCGTGCAGGAAACGGATGCCGCTCGAAGAAATATCGACCGAATAGCCTACGACGTACTGATGGTTGCGGGGTACCGATGGTAACGACGCAAACGATTCGATCAGCAATTTACCAGGACAGTACAGACGCGTGGTATGTCGCATATCGAGCGCTTGCGCCGGCAGCACACCACGGCGGTTTTCCAAGTCCGCAAATTGGTCGGGCAATTGAATCCGGCAACGAAGCCGGTCCAAAAGCAACTTCATTTTTTGCGAATAGACTGTTTCCAACATTGATACATTTCCTGATCCAAGCCGTCCGATAAGTGTTGATCCATCATCGAGATCGCTTCGGTCAACGAATAGCGTCCGCGATAGGGACGATTGCTGATAAGCGATTCAAAGACATTGACCACGCTGCAAAGCCGTGCCCACGGATGGATTTCTTCGCCGGTGGCACCAACCGGATAGCCCTTGCTATTGGTTCGTTCGTGATGTTGATAAACGACCATCAATTGGGCGAATGAAATATCCGTTCGTTTTCCCAGGCGTCGAAATCCCAATGCCGGGTGCTTCTGTGCGATGCGTTGTTCGCGGCGTTGTAGTCGGTCGCTCTTGGTCAGAATGCGTTCACTCACCGAGAGCTTTCCAATGTCGTGCAATATGCCTGCGGCAGCCACCGAAGGTAGTTCGTCGTTGCCGACCAGGCGTAAGTCGCGAGCCAGGGCAACCATCATGTACGAGACATTCAGCGAGTGCGTGACCGTTTGGTAGTCATGATGCAAAAGCGAAATCAAGTCGCCGGCAGTCATATCGTCGCGGCAAAGTAGGCGCACGGCCATCGCGGAAATATTGCCGGCGCTGCGCATGACTTCGTCGGTATCATCCGATTCGAAAGCGGACGCTAGGATTCCTTCGACAACCTGGTTTAGCCGACCAAAGCGGTCGCGTAGCGAGAGTGTCTCGTCTCGAATCAATTGGTCGAGCTTGCGACGTATGAATCGCTGCATTTGCTCGTGATCGATATCGGTGGCATAAAGCCAGTTGGTCTTAGTTTCGGTCAGGCGCTGGAGATCTTCCGACTTCATCGGTAGTTTCGCAGCGCGGTACAAACGAAGCCGGCCGGTTTCCGCATCTTTGCGATATAGATCTACCGCAGGTACCTCGTCAGCAGTTAACAATGCCACTGGAATCGGCGTGTAGCCGAGGCACTGCATAGCGATGGTCGAAGAGGATGCCATGATTCAGGTCTAATCTTAGGTGCCGTACCGGGAAACGCCCCGTTGCGTTAGGGTATTTGAGACTTCTCAAGATTAGGTCAAAACAAAGGTCGATCTGACAACTACGGATTGATTCGCGATTGTCTTGCGGGAATCCCATCTGGCGGCAGGGCCAAACCGGTCTGACAGTAACAATCGTACCGGTTACGTGGGCATTTAATGCTTACACCCACTATCGAGAGGGTCGGCTGGGTAGCGTCCCCCCCTGCACGTTTGACGCAAGAGAAACTTACCCACCTAGGGTTAGCTGATTGCCCAGTATCAGCTCGATGGCAAGACGGCACAGCATGAACAAGATGATCACAAGAATCGCCCAGGTCAGGGATTGATTCATACGATCAATCCGAGTCAAACCGAGCGTATCGATCCAAGATGGAGGTGGGCTTCGCTTCAAGACGCTAGAGGTCACCTTCCACAGCGGCTTGATGGCCTGCATGCCGGCGAGCAACCAGCTGGGTAGCCCCAGCCAGCGCAAAGGGCGGGCTGACGACTGCGACGGGCCATTTTCCGGCTGGATCTCGATGAAGTGACCCTGCAGCCATTTGACCAACGCATACGAAGATCCGCGGGGCTCTTCGCCAATCGGACTATACGGCCCCATGTACTCTTCCAACTTGGGTGTACGGCGAAAGCCTGCGTTGGCCGCGTGCAACCCTCGGACACTCCGAGTCAGGGCAATTCGCTGCACCAGGCACACCAAGATTGCGATGGCAGTCATCGCGAAAATTATCCCGTCGACTCCCCCCATCGCAAGATACACCCAAGTCGATGGACTGCTCAGGTTACGGACCATCGGTGCGTAGTAGTTATCGTAGCGAAACCGTAGAAACTCATCGATTTCGTAATCAGTGTGTTTCACTTTGAAGAAGTTTCCGGCGATCTCTTCAACTTGCTTTGGGATAGGTCGCTCGATCAGATCCTTGGGCGGCTTGAAATAATTCCCCATGAAGTAAGGAACACACAAGATGCAGAACACCAAGGCGATGATCACCAACTTTTTCCAGGTGTAGGTCTGTACCAACTTGGTCCAAGGATCATCTGCCTTGGCGTCAAACTCTCCGCCGCTGACAAACGTTTGATCCAGCAACAGGCCACGCGTTCCGCGCAGATTACAGTTGCCCAGATTTGCTTGTCGCAAGATGGCCGCAGTAAAGTCCGCTCCTTCGCAATCGGCTCCATGCGCTGTTGCACCGTGCAAATTGGCTCGCTGGAATTCCGCTTTCTTGAGGCTCGCGTTCTGCAAGTTCGCATAATTCAGATCGGCCTCGGTCAACTTGGCTCGGTCCAGGCAGGTCTCCTCAAAGATCAGATCCGCCAGATTTGCTCGATGAAAATTTGCTCCGGCGGCATCGGCCTGGGTGAAATTGGCACCGATCAACTTAGCTCGCTCGAACGACGCCCCATGGCAGCGAGCCTCTTTGACCTTGGCCGAGGTGAGAAGCGCCCCATTCAAATTCGCCTTGTCAAGGGTGACCGATCGCAAGTTTGCATGGTCGAGGTTGGCATCTTGCAGTTGAATGCCAGTCATATCGGCTTCTGCAAAATCGCAGAACGAAAGATTCGCTTCCTGAAGCACCGCTCCGGCGAGCCGGGCCCCGCGGAAATCGCTGGCCGCAATGGTCGCGTCCCGCAGTACGGCCCCCTCCAGGTGAATCCCGCGTAGGTCGACACTCCGCAGCGAGATCCCCTCTAGGTGAACAACTTGGTCCTGCGGCTGAGTCCCTTCGAGAATTTCATGCCGCCAATGATTCCACGCCGCGAAACGGTCCGGATCGGTGTTTGGCTTGCGAAGCGCGGTTTCAAAGTGAACCAAATGCACCCAATCCCCCGTAAAATTGGGATGCTTCCCCCTCAAATCGGCCAACGTAGCAGGCGTTAGCTTGCCTTCGTTGTAAGCCGTCTTGGACACGGACGCGGATTCCGCAACAATTACCAGTGATTGCGACTTGTTCATCGGAGCGTTGGCTGATAACGGCCTAGAAGACCCCACTAAGGTGTTAAATTCTTGAGAGCCACTAGAATACGGTCACCGCACAAGATTCGGTAGTCGCACTGTATGAAGATCACGTTACGACTTGCTTGAAACCCACTCTAGAACGATAAACTGCAACCGTGCCCCCCGTTATTAACATCCAGAACGCGACGAAACGATTTGGCCATAAGGTTCTTCTCAATAGCGCCAGCGCTTCCATTACCGACGATCACAAGGTCGGCCTGGTGGGGCGAAATGGTGCCGGAAAGTCGACCCTCTGCCGAGCCATCTTAGGAACTGAAGAGCTAGAAAAGGGAGAGGTGGTTCTCCATCCCAAGACACGCCTGGGATACCTCCGCCAGCACGATCCCTTTCTCGAAGGCGAAACGGTCGTTGGGTTTCTGATGCGCGATAGCGATCAGCCCGACTGGAAATGTGGTGAAGTTGCTGCCCGCTTCGAGATCAAAGGGGCCATGCTCGATGCTCCCGTGCATAGCCTATCCGGCGGTTGGCAAACACGTGTCAAGTTAACGGCCCTGCTGCTTCACGACCCGACGTTTTTGATTCTGGACGAACCGACGAACTTTCTCGATATTCGTACCCAGATGCTGCTCGAGCGGTTTCTCAAAAGCTATAAAGGTGGCTACCTGATCGTGTCGCACGACCGGGGCTTTCTGAAGCAAACATGCAATGAAACTCTGGAGCTTTCCCGAGGCAAGCTAACCCTCTACCCCGGAAGTATCGAAGATTACATCGAGTACCGCGACGAACGCAAACTGCACGACGAGCGGGTAAACGCCGCCACCAAGACCAAGGCCAAGCAGCTAAAGCGATTTATCGATAAAAACCGAGCAGGCGCCAACACGGCCGCCCAGGCGAAGAACAAGCAAAAGCAACTCAACCGACTCGAGTTCATTGAAATCGAAGAAGATGAAGCGAGCGCCTACATTCGAGTGCCGCAGGTCGACGCCAAGAAGGGAACGGCAGTGCGCTGCGAAAGCCTCGCGATTGGCTATTCCGACCGCACCGTAGCCGACGCGATCACGCTTGACATTGAACATGGTGCCCGGGCCGCAGTTGTAGGTGACAACGGCCAGGGAAAAACGACCTTCCTCCGCACGCTGGTTGGCTCGCTGACGCCCAAGGATGGCGAAGTGAAATGGGGACACAACTCCGAAATTGGTATCTACGCCCAGCATGTTTATTCGACACTGCCGTCTGATGAAACCGTCGAAGACTATCTACTTGGCATCCGCGATCCATCCATCAATCATCAACAAGTACTCAGCGTCGCCGGCAGTTTCCTCTTTCGTGGCGACGACGTGCAGAAGAAAGTCAAAGTCCTCAGCGGTGGTGAACGTGCCCGGCTTTGCCTTGCCGGACTGCTGCTGGGCAAATACAACATTCTGATTCTTGACGAACCTGGCAACCATTTAGACGTGGAGACGGTCGACTCACTTTGTGAAGCACTGGACGACTACAACGGTACCGTTATCTTCACCAGCCACGATCGCTATTTCGTTCGCCGAATTGCTACGCAAATCATCGAAGTCAGCGGCGGCAAAGTCACCCACATTCCCAGCGACTACGAACATTACCTTTATCGGCTAAGCCAGGAAATCGAACAGGAAGATGGCAATCAGGTCGCTGCCACCGTATTAGGCGACGGACGCGACGCCAACCTGGCCAAAGAAGAACGCAAACAGCGCAATAAAGAGGCCCGAGCGACTCGCAAGGAAGTCAACAAGCTGGAAAGCAAGATCGCCAAACTCGACGACGAACGCAAGGCCCTCAACAAGCAATTGCTGGAAATCACCGACCCCAAGGAAGCCCAGAAGGTGCACGCAAAGTTCACCACCATTGCCGATGAAATCGCCGAGATGGAAGGCAAATGGCTTGAGTACCAGGAACAGCTGGAAGATTTCGAGGAAAACTAAGGGAGCCCTTAGGAATGCGGCCCGCTAAGAGAGTACCCTTTGGACAGCCACCCCTCTATTTCGCGCGTCTATGGCGAAGTGACACGAGCCGCCACCCTGGGCTTGGTGGTCAATCTTTTATTGGGCATTGTGAAGCTTACCGCTGGCATTGTCGGTAGTTCCTTTGCGCTGATTGCCGATGCGGTCAATTCAATTGGCGATGTCGTTACGACGGTGGTGATCTTGTTTGCCTTACGGATCGCCCAGCATCCGCCGGATGCCGAGCACCCCTACGGCCACTCCCGAGCCGAAGCGATCGCAGCGACGAACGTAGCGTTGCTGATTGTCCTTTCCGCGTTACTGGTGGGATGGGAAGCGATACAGCGCATCCATATTCAGCATCCTATTCCAGCGACATGGACGCTATGGATCGCCGGCCTCAACGTGGTGATCAAGGAAGGACTTTATCATTACAAAGTTCGCGTGGGTCGACGCACCAATTCAGCCGCCATTATCGCGAATGCCTGGGACCATCGCAGCGATGCACTTTGTTCGCTTGCCGTCTTATTGGGGCTGGCTGCGATTCGGTTCGGGGGCGAGGCCTGGATGCCGGCCGACGAGGTTGCATCGCTAATCGTGGTGGCGGCGATTATCTGGTCAGGCATTCATCTCTTCCGATCTGGTGCCCACGAATTGATGGACGTCCAAGCCGACCAGGGCTTCCTGAATCAGATTCGCAGCGAAGCCCTGCAAGTTCCCGGAGTGGAAGATATCGAAACGCTGTGGGTCCGCAAATCGGGTCTCGAGTTCTTCGCCGACATTCATATCGAAGTCGCACCGACACTCACGGTGGCTGCAGGACACCGCATTGGACATCAGGTCAAAGATCGGCTTCGGGAAAAGTTCGTCACCCTGCGAGATGTCTTAGTTCATCTCGAACCCAACCAGTCATGCGAGGCCAACGAGCCCGATTCTTAGAACGCCTCGGATTGATATCGATTTAAAGTCGCTTGAGACGCATGCAGCACTTAGCTACGAACCAGCGCCGCGACGGCCTCTTTCACACCTACGTCACCATCGGTTAGTTCAATAATTTCGCGGCGAATCTCTGGACGCTCGATCAGTTCAGCCAGAAACGCGGCGACGCTTCCCCGAGCCACGTTGCCGTAGGGAATTGCCAAACCGGCGTTGACGTTGCTGTCACCTTCTTCGGTCACCAAAGTCCCCGGCCGCAAGATAACCCAGTCTAAATCAGTGGCAGCCAAAGCATTGTCGGCCATGCGTTTGGTACGCATGTAGTGCTCGAAGCCTTCCTTGCGTTCGGCATCGCGTCTTGCATCGGGAAAAACGGAAACCAAATACACACGTTGAATTCCATTCGCCTTGGCAGCATCCATCATCTTGACGGCACCGGCTCCGTCGATGGCCGTGGTACGATCGGGGCCGCTGCCTGCGGCGCCGGCGGAAAAGACCAGAACGTCGCACCCTTGGGTCGCAGCGGTGAGGTCCTCGGCGGACATGTCGATGATATCCCCCAAGTATGCCTTGGCCCCGGTCGCTTGCAGCGTCTCGGCTTGCTCTGGCTTACGATGCAGGCCGGTTACAGCATGCCCTGCTTCGATCAGTTTGGGCACCAAGCGAGACCCCACACCTCCGGTCGAACCAATGATGAAAACGTGACTCATGTTTTCTCCTTCTAGTACGCAACGCGTTCCGCACGATCCATTGCAACCAACAAGTTTGCCTCCAGGATTTCCCTCATGGTAGAGCGAACCCTTGCGAGTTAATAGCCAGCACCCCGACTTGCTTACCCAGACATGATCCGTCGGCGCACGAAAAACGGCATCTCCGCAGAGATGCCGTTTTGCTTTCAAATTAGTAGAAGACGTCGCTATTAAGCAGCAGGATCTTTGCCGTCGACCCATGGGCCTTCGAGGCTCTGGTGGTCAGGATCGTTGATCGTCGACCCTTTGTCGCCACCTTTCCAGCCTGGGATGTGCTCAGGCTTGCCACGTTCTTTGGAAACCTGTTCCCACTTCTTCGACCACGACCCATCCGCTTCGCTGATGGTCATCGTCTCGTCGTCGAAGCGATAGATCTTGCCGTCGCGGTAGCTACGCGCACCCAAGTTAACCAACACAATCGCTGCCGCACCCAAGTCTGGCGGGTTGTTGCAGGACTTCGGCGTGTTGTCTTCGATCGCTGCGAGCCAGTTCTCGAAGTGGGCCTTGGTTTGATCCTTAGGTGCCTGCTTGTCGGTCTTGATAACCTGTCGTTCGTACGGCAGGTCTTTCGGACTGATGTGCGTTACCTGCGGACGTTCTGGAACGAACGTGAACTCGGAAGCACTGGGGTTCTCGAAGATGATCGAGCCGTTATGCCCACGAATCAACTGCTGTACGGGCGTTTCGGAAGCGGCCATGGTGGCCGTAACGAGCCCCTGGCAGCCTTCATTGAACTCGGCCACAACGGTCGCGACATCCGGCACCTGGCGGCCATCGTATTCGATATACAAACCACCACTTCCGGTAATACGGGCCGGGTAACGCAGGCCGGTTGCCTTCATCATTTGCGTGGTGCGGTGCACGAACAGGTCGGTGAACATACCGCTACCGAATTCCCAGAAGCGTCGCCACTGGGCGAATACAGCTCGGTCGAACGGCTGATCTTCGGCCAAACCTTCTTCGACACCGAGGAAGCGTTTCCAGTCGACGGTCTTGGGCGTCATATCCTTCGACAACTTGTAATACCGCCATTGACCGATATCCGAGTTACGGAAGTATTCGGTCTGATACATGAGGACTTTGCCCAGCAGGCCTTCGTCGATCTTTTCGCGTGCGGCGTCCCAAACCGGAAGGCTCGTTCCCTGCACGCCAACCTGCATCACCTTGCCGGAATCTTTCCAGACGCTAACCAACTCGATGGCGTCTTCGACCTGCTTGACCATTGGCTTTTCGCAATAGACATGCATGTCGCCTTTCATGGCCTCGATGGCTTGAATGGCATGCCAGTGGTCTGGAGTACCGATACTGACGGCGTCGAGATTTTCCTTGGCGTACATCTCACGGAAGTCGACGTAACGGGCAACCTTGCCGCCGTTTTCCTTTTCGATGTAGTCGGCAGCCCGATTGCGGTTGTTGTCGTAGACATCGCAGACGGCGACCAGTTCGATGTTGGCGCCTTCTTTGGCGATCTTAGAAAGACTCTTCACGTGGGCACCAAAACCACGTCCGCCCACACCTACGAAACCAATCCGAAGCTTCGAATTGGCATCGGCGGCTTGCGACTTCTGCGCTTGCATCGCAAGTGATGTGGCTGCGACGCCGGCTGCGGTGGACTTAAGAAAGGTTCGACGCGTAGCATCGGAAGAACTCATGAGCGAGGGTCTCCATCTTCAGTAGGCAGGTTAAATGTGGATTCTGGCGAGATAAGTCGCATCTTCTATAAAACCAAGCCAGACGCTTGAACGCAATAACCAATTTGCGTAAGTCTCGCTCGTTTCACGGCTAGAACCTGCTGCGAGGACCCCATATTGCACACATCATGATTCGGTTAGTTTTCGCCAAGATTCTTGTGAAATTGCCGAATACCCACTTAAACCCTACGATTCACCACCCTTCGCAAGGGGTAGAATCCCAGGGTACGGCGTCTCTCGTCATTGCAGCTTTTTTGTTAAGCGGAGGTGGAAATCATGTCACGTCTTGTTGCGTCGATCTTGTTGATCGCTCTTGTATTTTGTGTTGTTCAATCGTCTGCCTGGGCACAAGAATCCGATGCTCCGGCCCCAGCGGAAGAAGCTGCAACCGTCGAAGCAGGCACACCTGAGGCTGCTGAAGCCGCGCCAAGCGACGACGCGAAAGAGCTCGCGAAGCCGGAAGAGGTGAACGAACCGGCCGGCGAACTGCCAGAGCAATTGGAAGGAATTGCCAAACAAGTCGACGACTCGGAAACGGCGAAAGAAACCAGCGCCGGGATCCTGACGCCTATTTACATGGTCGCCGAAGCGCTCGAGTTTCCTGCGTTTCACTGGCTTGCTTTTGCGCTGATGTTGGCCGGCGTGATTGGCTTTGCTTTGCAGTTGGTCATTGGCAAGTTGGTGGTGTTTGCCCACATGGGCTTCAGCTTTAGCGAGATCCTCTCGGACGCGCTGAGCTTCGTCATCAGTTTGGTCGGCCTAGTGCTTACCACCCAGGCAGCCGCCCAAAACTCGACCTTTACTCAAAGCCCATTCGCCGTGTTGTCTGCTAGCTTACTCGGCTTAATCCTGGGGATCATGCTTTACTCCTGGGGTCAAGCTCAGGAAGTCGAGGCGGTTCGCGGTCGTTCCATAGCAGCTGCGGAAGCCAAGGCTCGCGATAAGAAGTAATCCGATCGCAAGAGGATGGGTGCCGAACCCTAGTTTCGGCACCCTCATCCGGCGAGCATTTATTCCTTGTAAATCACGGCATTTTGCTTATCAGGTGAAAAAGAAACTGATAAAATACCCGCATTAAGAGGTACCGCGTATCTCTTGATCGATTGAGCCCTTCTCTTATCTATTTTCAAGGCGGAACCATGCTTCGCATCACGCATGTGCCCGCAAGCTTCGTCCTGTTTTCGCTGCTTGCGTGGTCCACGGCTGTTCTGGCGCAAGACGTCTCTGCGGATGTGCCGGAAGAGATCGGCCCAATGCAAGCGATGGCGGCCCGTATCGATGCGCTCGTGCAAGCCAAGCTCGACCGTGAAAAATTGAGCCCTGCTCCGCTTGCCACTGATGGTGAATTCATCCGCAGGGCTTATCTCGATTTGGTCGGCAACATCCCGACCGTCGCCCAGACAAGGGCCTACCTCGATAACGATGCCCCCGACAAACGCCAGCAACTGATTGCCCAGTTGCTCAAATCTCCTGCTCACCCAACGCACCTGGCCAACACCTGGCGATCGCTGGTGCTTGAACCATCTGACGAGCCGCAGCGACTACAGAATGAGCGCGGCCTCCAGGTTTGGCTTCGGGGCAAGTTCAGCCAGAACGTGCGGTACGACCGTCTGGTAGAAGAGTTCCTGACCGCGACCCAGGGAAGTGACGGCCCTGGTTATTTCTATGCCGTGCAAGATTTGAAGCCTGAGATGCTGGCTTCCGAGACGTCCCGCATTTTCCTAGGGCTGCAACTGGAATGTGCCCAGTGTCACGATCACCCGTTCGATCGTTGGAAGCAGCACGATTTTTGGGCTCTGGCGGCCTTCTTTGCCCAGCTCGAGAGGCCAGACAACGTCAACAACGTCGGCTTGGGACGATTCGACATAGTCGATCGCAACGTCGGGGAAGTGACTATTCCGGAAACGGACGAGGTCGTTCCGCCAGCCTTTCCCGGGAGCGATGCGAACTACGCCTCGTTCGGAGGAACACGTCGTCAGCAGTTAGCCATCTGGATGGTCTCGCGAGACAACCCCTTCATGCCGCGGCGTGCGGTGAACTGGGCCTGGGCGCATATGATGGGACGTGGCATTGTTCATCCGGCCGATGACATGTCCCCTCAAAATCTTCCCAGCCACCCCGAGCTTTTAGAGGAACTTACCGACTATTTCATTCAAAGCGGATTCGACTTACGACTTCTGCTACAAACGATCGCCATCACCGACACGTATGCCCGTAGCAGCGAAGCCGTTTCCGACTCGGAAGCACCACCGGAACTATTTGCGCGGATGGCGGTCAAATCGCTCACGCCGGAGCAGCTTTTCGACGCGTTGATCAAGGTCGGTCTACTGAAAAGTGATGTCGCACAAATGTCCATGGACGTAAACCGCGATCAATTTGTTGCACGCTTGCGAACGGCCAGCAAAGACCGCACGTTCTTCGATACCGGGATGCCTCAAGCGTTGGCCGTCATGAACGGTCCGCCTGTATCCACTGCGACTTCGCCGGAAACGAGTGGCCTGCTCAAGGCCTTGTCCGCTCCTTTCCTTTCGGACCAGCAGCGACTCAACGTGCTGTTTCTCGCAGCCTACAGCCGCCCGCCGCATGCAGACGAACTAAAGCGGTACAAGCAGTTTCTGCAGCAAGCACCACCGGACCAGCAATCGGCAGCATTGGGGGATGTGCTGTGGGTTCTGGCCAATAGCGCCGAATTCATGTTGAATCACTAAAGGGACCTTCGATGAACGCCTCGACCGATTCGCGACGTCGATTCCTGCAAGCGACCGCAGGCATGCTGGGGGCAGCCAGTTGTTCGTGGCTTCCTCAATTGGCATCTGCCGCCGGCTCGGATCCCAACCGCAAACGAAGTTGTATCCTGCTGTGGATGGCCGGTGGTCCTACGCAAACCGATACCTTCGACATGAAACCGGGGCACGCTAACGGGGGCGAGTTTAAAGAAACAAAAACCAATGTGCCGGGCCTCCGCTTTAGCGAACACTTCGCCGGACTTGCGAAGCAGGCCGACAAGCTGGCCATACTGCGTGGGATGAGCACTCGCGAAGGAGATCACCTGCGCGGGACCTATCTCATGCACACCGGGCAACGTCCTGGGGGCCCACTCAACTACCCATCGATCGGTGCTTCGCTATCGAAGGCGCTTGAAGACAATCAGTCTATGCTTCCTAACTATGTGGCGGTCAATCCGAGTGGCCTGCTCAACGGTAACGCGTTGAGCCCTGGCTTTTTAGGGCCACGTTACGCGGCGGCAACCGTTGGCTCTCGAAACACTCCGCCTGCGGACGATTCCGAGGCCATGGCCGACCTGGGGGTCGATTTCCTTTCGCTTCCGCCGGGGATCGACGCGCAGCGACATAAGGCGCGGCTTGCGCTGTGGAATGATCAACAGAATCAATTTCTCGCGCGGCATCCTTCCGGTGCCGCCCAGGCCCAAGCGACCATCTTTCAATCGGCCGTCAAAATGATGCATCCCGACGCGGCCTCTGCGTTCGACCTTTCGCAAGAGTCTAGCGAAGTACGCGAGTCTTACGGACGAGGTACCTTCGGCCAAGGCTGCCTGATTGCCCGCCGTCTGGTCGAGCGTGATGTCCCTTTTGTAGAAGTAACGCTCGGCGGAAGCGGTCTGGGCTGGGATACCCACCAAGGCAATTTCCCCGCCGTCGAACGACTCTCGAAAGAACTCGATCAAGGCTGGAGCACTCTCCTGCGTGAATTGAATGAGCGAGGCCTTTTGGAATCGACGACCATCTGCTGGATGGGCGAGTTCGGCAGGACTCCCAATATCAATGGTACGGCTGGTCGCGATCATTTCCCCGACGCCTGGACCTGCGTTCTCTCTGGAGGAGGCATCGCCGGCGGTCAGGCCTATGGCAAGACAGATGAAGCCGGCCAAGAGGTCACCGAAGGGAAGACGGAGGTTCAAGATCTACTGGCGACCCTGTGTCAGGCCGTCGGTGTCGACCCGGCGACCGAGCACTATTCTCCCCAGGCCCGCCCCATCAAGATTTCCGAGGGGAACGCCATCGATCAGGTTTTGACGTAACATGCGAGCGTTACTCTCACACTTCGTTCTAACTTTCCTCGTGCTGGGTATCGGCGGTTGCAACGAGCGCGTCGCCAAGGCCCCTCCAGCTAAACCAGCCCCGCTTCCGATTGCAAAACCAACAGTAGACCCGCTCGAAGCGATCTCGATCGAAGGCATGGCAGTCCCCCAGGCTGGGCTCCCCTTCAAGCTAGACCCTTACGTTAAGCCGCAACGATTGCTTGTCTTTACTTCGCAGGGGCCCATCCGCGTGGATGTCCTTCTTTGGATCGACGACAAACCGTACGACCAAGCCTTAGAAGAACTGGTCGACCATGTCCTTTCTCTAGCCGACTCGAACCAGGATGGCCAAGCGACTTGGGATGAACTGGCAGATCAACCTGAGCTGCGTAGCGGCCAATTTGGCAATCTCTCGTTCGAAGACCCGCGTCAAAGAAAGCAGAATATTGATCGATACGACACCAATCGCAACGGCTGGGTCGATCGCGCCGAAGTCCCCCGGCTGGTCAGTCGCAACAGCGCACGAACCGAAGCTTTTTCCGTTCGCCGGACATCGTATGCGGTCAATCGCAGTCGGACCGATTCCCCTTTGCGGCAACTGCTCGACGAAAACGAGAATGGCGTCATCGACAGTGACGAGATCACTTCGGCTGCCAATCGCCTGCGTTTGCGCGACCTGGACGACGACGAGATTGTCACTCCGAGAGAACTGATCACGGCTTCGGGACGTTCGATGAACGACATGACACGGAGCGGAGACCGGCGCCGCTTTTTCGGCGGGCAAGGCATGTTCACCCTCGACGAGAATACCCCCTGGAACGATCTCCTTTACGCGATGCAGGAAAACTACGAGCGAGGCGCAAGGCTGCAACTCGATAAGTTCCCGGAAGATAATTTGCTGCATACGATCGACGCCGACGGGGATGGTGTACTCCGCAACGATGAACTGCCCAAGCTTGCCGGTTTACCTCCTGAATACGAATTGACGATTCGCTTTGGTGGAGACTTGAAGAAGCAGCGAATGGTTATGATTCCCTTCAAAAAGTCTTCCAGTGAACCCATCACCAGCACAAACGAAGTGGCCGTTAACTTGCGATCGGACTGGCTTGTCTTTCGCGCTCGGGACAACGCGAACATTTATTCTGCCGGTCAGCAAGCGAAAAGCCTGTTGCAACTTTACGATGGCAACCAGGATGGCTATCTCGAACAAACCGAACTGCCCGAGCAAGGCACCAACATCGACTTTGCGTTGGCCGATAATGACCAGGACGAAAAGCTGTACGTCGAGGAACTGGAAGCCTCGCTTCTGCAGCGGAACTGGATTCAGCGCTGTCACATTCGCTTGCAAGGGATCGACGGAGATGACCCGCTGTTTCGTGCGATTGACCCGAATCGAGATGCCCGTTTATCGGCCAGAGAGCTTCAGCAACTCGCGTCGCAACTCGCCGGGATGGATGTCGACCAATCGCAAACGATAGAGTTCGACGAGATTCCGACTCTCTTGGTCTTTGAATTCTTCCGGGGAGATCAGGACAATAACCCGCAGGTACCTCAACTTTACAATGAGTCCCCGGGGGCAACGGTCACTAATAACCTGACGCCTGCCTGGTTCCACGGCATGGACTACAACGGAGACGGTGATATCAGTCCTCGCGAGTTCCTGGGCACTGCCGTGCAGTTCTCCGAGTTGGACACCAATCACGATGGCTTTATCACCGACGCGGAAGTCCTCTCGAGCCCGGACTTATTCTGACGGGCATCATTTCTTTGTAGTCCGTGGCCCCGAACAATCAGCCCGCCCCCCCGAAAGAGCCCTGCAAACTGGCTACATCATTAAGGTTTTGTAAATATAGCCACTCAAAAGATGCCAGGGCTTTCTTTGTCTGTGCTTATGCCAGAAGATTTACCATTGATAAAATGGCCCTAAACACCGAGAATTCTGCTGATTCTCTACCAACTAAATCGGATTAAAACGAGCTTTTCCTAGTGTTAGCGCATTGTAAAGGCACATTTCTCTTCGTTTCGAAATCGTGGTGCCCTGGATGCACCTCCGATTTGTGATTGCCCCGCCGCCGGAAGGATTTGACCTAATGTTGCGTTGCCACACATTTGTGATTGCTTTGCTCTTGGCGTGCGTTTGCCCTGGAGTGCTGCTGGCGCAACTGCAAGTCGATCCGCAGCTACCCGTTTACCAGCGTGTCTCGGGTGTCTCAGGCACGCTCAAGAGCATCGGCTCAGACACGATGAACAACCTGATGACCCTCTGGGCGGAAGGGTTTCAAGAGATCTATCCGAACGTCCAAATCGAAATCGAAGGCAAAGGCTCGTCGACCGCTCCTCCGGCGCTGATCCAAGGCACCGCGACATTCGGCCCAATGAGCCGCCCCATGAAGGCCAACGAAATCGACGATTTTGAAAAACGCTACGGCTATAAACCAACCGAACTGGGCACCAGTATCGACATGCTGGCGGTCTATGTTCATAAGGACAATCCGATCGCTGGGCTGACGCTTGCTCAGGTCGACGCGATCTTTTCAACTAATCGTAAATGGGGTGCCGAGAACGACATTACCCGCTGGGGAGAACTGGGCGTACGAGGTGCATTCGCGCAGTCCCCAATCAGCTTGTATGGTCGTAACTCGGCTTCCGGGACCTACGCGTTCTTCAAGGAAAATGCACTTCTGGGTGGCGACTATAAGCCGTCGGTCAAGGAGCAGCCAGGCAGCTCTTCGGTCGTGCAAGGAGTTGCGACAGACAGTTTCAGCATTGGCTATAGCGGTATCGGTTACAAAACCTCAGATGTTCGCACTCTACCGATATCCATTGAAGACAGCGATTTCGTCGAGCCGACGGCCGAAAACGCCGACGACTACCCCTTATCGCGTTTCCTGTTTGTCGGAGTAAACCACCGTCCCGGCAGTGCACTAGACCCACTCCGCCGCGAGTTTTTAAAATTCGTCTATAGCCAACAAGGCCAGAAGGCCGTGTTGAAAGATGGCTACCTACCCATTCCAGCTATTATCGCTGAGGCCCAGTTAGAAAAGGTCGGTATCAAAAACTGACGTTCCAACCTGGTTATCGTTTGAGCCCCGGCCTCAGTGTCCTTCAATCGACTTGAGAATCGCGGGCTTTTTCCTATTTCCATCGACATCTCACGTTTCTCGCTTTTTCATGAGTGGCACTCAGCCAAGATTCACCGGAAGACGACGCAGACTAAAAACTCACTGGAGCGTGCGTTGGTCAGATATTTTGTCCGAAGGTGTCATCTCGGTCGGTGGAATTGGTACGATCGTCGCCGTCTGCTTAGTGGCTCTCGTTCTGCTGATGGAGGTTCTTCCGCTCTTTCGCAGCGCATCGATCAAACCACTCAACATACGAGAGGTCCCCTGGATCTCTGGCGAAATCGTTCACTTTGAACTGAACGAATATCAAACCATGGGCTGGCTTATCACCAACGATGGTACCCTGAAGGTCGTCCGGCTGATTCCACCAGATCCGGAAGATGCCGATGCGAAATCGATGAGCCCACTCGCGTTCGAGGTTGTCAAAGAAACAAAGCTCTTCGACGACGGTGAAGTCACATCGATCTCGACCTCGACAGGAGAAACCGATTTCGTCTTAGGGATGGACAACGGCAACGTGCGTGTCGGCAACGTCGAATTCAAGACAACTTTTGTGGACCCGGTCGAAATCAAGAGTTGGTTTGTCGAACAAACCGACAGCGTTTCGAGCAAGCACTTCTCGCATCCTGGCGACACGGTTATCTATAACGATGGCGTCGTGCAGATGACGCCCCAGGGTCAGTATCGGGCACAAAATGTCGAATGGACACTCGGAGATCCCGTTGAGGTGAGCGATTCGGCAATCGTGCTGCTAGATCATCTCCCTCAAGCAAACGCGCGATCGAACCTGGGCGGCAAGTCGATTACATTCGCTGCGATGGACGGCGAAAACACGTTAAAACTTGGCGTTGTCAACGAAAAGAAGAGTTTACTCACCGGCAAAACCAAACTCGACACCAAGCTCTATGATCTTCCCCCGATACCCGGCAACGACAGCGTGCCCAAGTTCATACTCATCGATGGTCTTGGAAATAATGTTCTAGCGGTCGAAGAATCGGGACAACTGAGCCGTTACGACATCCGCAACAAAGACAGTATCCGTCTCGCCGAAACGGTCGACCTGGTGCCAGATCCCGGCGTCTCGCTCACCGTTTGCGATTGGGTTCTGGGCCGCGAGACATTGTTCGCAGGGGACAGCCAAGGCAACAGTTCCGGCTGGTTCCAGATTCGCTTATCCGATCGAAACGATGAGAGGTTTTCCCATCGAAATAGTTCGGATGGGTTTGCTCTTGTGCGTGCCCACGTCTTTCCCCCAGGCCCCGGAGCAGTCAGTGCCTTTGGAGCTTCGTCGCGCAGCCGCATGTTTATTGTTGGATATGCGAACGGTCAGTGCTCGCTGTTTCATATGACCACGGAAAAGCACGTCGCTGATCTGATGATGCCTGAGGGTGGCCAAGTGGGTCTTGCTCGAATCGCTCCTCGCGACGACGGACTGTTTATCGAGGCCGGCGACAAGATTGCTCACTTCGCGTTGTCCCCTGGCTTTCCCGATATCACGTTGTCGTCGCTCTTTTTACCGGTTTGGTACGAAGGCTACGCCGAGCCGCTAAATATGTGGCAAAGCTCTTCCTCTAAGACGAAGGATGAGTTGAAATTTTCGCTTTATCCGCTCATCTCCGGCACCTTCAAGGCAACCTTTTACTCGATGCTATTCGGAGCCCCCCTGGCACTGTTAGCGGGTGTATATACCAGCGAGTTCAGCACGCGTCGAACCCGACGGCTTGTTAAGCCAACCGTCGAAATGATGGCCAGTTTGCCGAGCGTGGTGCTTGGTTTTCTGGCGGCACTCGTGTTTGCGCCGGTCGCCGAGAAGGTTGTCCCAGCGTGCCTGGCGTCGATGTTCACAGTCCCGTTTGCAATCTTGCTTGGGGCCTTTTTGTGGCAGATCATGCCGCAAACTTTTACGCTTCGACTTCAGCCCTACCGACTTTGGTTTCTCACTCCGGTGCTGGTTCTCGGAATCTATCTTGCCTACTGGTTAGGTCCGTCGATTGAACAGTGGCTGTTCCTGGGCAACATCAAACTCTGGCTTGTGCATCCCGAGCAAGGCTCTGGGGTGGGCGGCTGGTTGCTGATCTTGATTCCCTTTTGTGTGTTGGTCATCTCTGTTCTGGATGTGTACGTGTTGAATTCGTTTTGGCGGGGTAGCGTCGCCATGGCACCTCGATTCACCTTCGCGCTACTGAGCCTGGGCAAGTTTTTGCTTTTTTCGCTCGTGACCTTTTCAATGGCCTATGCACTGGGAACTTTATTAGACCTCGCCGGTTGGGATCCAAGAGGCACCTACATCGGCGAATTTGATCAACGCAATTCCTTGATCGTCGGTTTCGTGATGGGCTTCGCGGTAATTCCGATCATTTACACGCTGTCCGACGATGCGCTCTCGAGTGTGCCTTCTCACCTGAGATCCGCCTCTTTGGGATGTGGTGCTACCCATTGGCAAACGACGGTGCGGATTGTCATTCCGACGGCCATGAGTGGCTTGTTTTCAGCGCTGATGATTGGCCTAGGACGTGTCGCCGGCGAAACGATGATTGTTCTCATGGCTGGCGGCAACACACCGATCGAGGACTGGAATATCTTTAACGGGTTCCGGACCCTCAGCACCAACGTCGCGATCGAACTGCCGGAAGCGGTTCAAGGTAGCTCGCACTATCGTGTGCTGTTTTTCTCGGCCTTGGTTCTCTTCCTGCTGACCTTCCTTATCAATACGGTCGCAGAGGTCGTTCGACTCTACTTCCGGAGGCGGGCCTACCAACTATGAGCCAACCTCAGGACAATGCGAACAGCCACGTCAAGAAGTATCAACGCAAGACGCGGCCGGGGCTTACCATTCTTTCCCAGGGAGAACCAATGATCTGGCTCTCTGGCGGAGCGTTGGCCTTGGCTCTCTTGATGATCTTCGGTCTCTTGGGCCTAATTATCTATCAAGGAATGGCCAGCTTCTGGCCAGGTCGGCTGTATCTGGTCACGCTGAAAGATGGCTCGGTCTTGATGGGGGAATTGACCGCCGAGGAAGACTATACCGTCAGCCGCAACTTGGCAGATCAAAACGAGAACGCGACATCCCCACCGAAGTCATCCCATCGCTGGCAATACCGCACTGATAATTTCGAGTTCCAAGCCCCCCAAAACGGAACCTACCAATGGGTCACCCAAGACGAGCGTTCCGAGACAGCTCCTACGATGCCCACGTGGGCAATGCTCTTTGAACGCAAGACCCTGGGACGTTTCGTCGGCACTCCGCATAAGTTCACTATCTCGAAAACTCGCCCTATCTCTTCGGACGAAGATGACCTGAGCGATATCCATTCTTTCTTTGCCAACAACCAATCGAGCCTGACAGGGCCTGATGCCCAAGACGACGAAGCGCTATCCGCGTGGACGGCAACGCTCGATTCGCTCGAGCAGGAGATCGGATCGATTCAGGACAAGCTCGATGCGATTCAAGTGGAGAATACCCGAAGCTTTATCACTCAAAATCATCACGGCCAAAAAGATCTTGTCGGGGTCACGGAAACCGGGGAAATCATTCCGCTTGCTGAAGTAGAAGACAACCAGAATCTGATTGAAATCCGAGAGGTCATTCAAGGACCTCAGGCAACCTACGATGCCTACCAGCAGCACCATGCTTCCGCCCAAGAAAGCGTTCATACGATTGAACGTATTTCGGAGCATGAAGTCGGTGCGAGCAGCCGAAGCCAGGAAGAGGCCCGACTTCAACTTCGTCAGCAAGAGCTCACCCACGACGTTTTCGTCGAAGGCCTTGCCAACGAGACCTATAATCTGATGATCTCGTTGAAAGCGATCCAGGCAGACCAACAAAAAGACATTCGAATCGTGGAACGGGCAACGCGGCTCCTCGGCAAGGACTCTGCCATGGCGAAGGTCGGCCCAGACCTTGTTGCCGCATTAAACTCTCAGCGAACTGCCGAAGTATCACGCATCAAAGCCCGGCTCAATGAAATTGCTCAGCTATTAGAGCAGGTCCCCCCCGCAGCCAAGCAAGCCGTATACCACTTTGTTAATGTTCGCTTTGATGTCGATAACCAGATTGCCGCGATTCAGGAACGGATCAATCAAATCGAGGAGCGCAACAATCGTTTCGGCTTGTTTGCCACCACCGCACAAGGCACCGAAGCCGAGTTGAAACTAGGAGACATCGTCCGCGCCTTTCCGGCCAATCAACTCGACTGGACAGGTCGCTTGGAAGTCTATTTCGCGAGGTGGGGCGAGTTTCTTTTTGCTGACCCTCGCGAAGCGAACTCAGAAGGGGGCGTTTTCCCCGCAATTTGGGGCACGGTCGCGATGACCATGATCATGTCGTTGATCGTCGTACCCTTTGGCGTCTTGGCGGCTCTGTACCTTCGCGAATACGCCAAGAGCGGCCCGATCGTCAGCATTATTCGCATCAGTATCAACAATTTGGCTGGGGTTCCCAGCATTGTATTTGGCGTGTTCGGCTATGGCTTTTTGATCCTCGTGGTCGGTGCGTACATCGATGGCGGTCCAGGCAATGCGAACCTACCAAGCATTCCGAAACTGTGGTGGTGGCTAATGGCCGCCGGCCTGGCCATTGTTGCTTTTACGGCATTTCTCACCACCTCATATTCCCTCGGCAGTCGAAAAGTACTCACGCGGATGCGAACCCCTACGCTAGGAATCGCGAGTCTGCTGCTATGGATTTTGGCAACAATCGCATTCATTGCGTTGGTGGCTTTCACGCCGGACTTCCATGGTTTTTACCAAGCCAATCTTCCCAACCCAACCTTTGGCAAAGGCGGGTTGCTATGGGCCAGCTTAACGCTGGCGTTGTTGACCTTGCCGGTGGTGATTGTCGCTACCGAAGAAGCCTTGGCCGCCGTACCCAATTCGCTTCGCGAAGGCTCGTATGGCTGTGGTGCCAGCAAATGGCAAACGATTCGCCGCATTGTGTTGCCGCATGCGTTACCAGGCATCATGACGGGAATGATATTGGCGATGGCTCGCGGGGCAGGCGAAGTCGCTCCCCTGATGCTGGTCGGCGTGCTCAAGCTTGCACCAGAATTACCCGTCGACCTCAGCGCACCTTTCGTTCACCTAGACCGAAGCTTCATGCATCTCGGTTTTCATATCTTTGATTTAGGCTTTCAAAGCCCCAATAGCGAAGCTGCCAAACCGATGGTTTTCACGACAACGTTATTACTGATTACGGTGGTCGCCACGTTGAACCTATTCGCGATATGGCTTCGTGCCCGACTTAGAAAACGATTTCATTCCGGACAATTTTAGACGGCCATTGAGCATTCGCGTTTCGCCTACCTGGACTAGCAGAAGCCAAACTCCATGAGTCAACCACAATCAACCTCTTCAGAAACAAGCCGGCTCGAATTGATCGCCCAGGGGCACGACTTTGCTCCTGTGATGCACGATGCCGTCTTTCACGAAGAAAAGGTTCTGGAAATCAAGAACTTCAACCTTTGGTATGGAGACAAACAGGCCCTTTTCGATATCAGCATGCCCATTCCCCGAGGTCAGGTAACGGCGTTGGTCGGGCCGTCGGGATGCGGCAAGTCGACCCTGCTGCGAAGTGTTAATCGGATGAACGATTTAATCGACACCGTTCGTATCCAGGGCGATCTCTTTCTGAACGATCAATCGATCTGCGACCGGGGCGTCGACGTGATCGAGCTTCGCAAACGCATGGGCATGGTTTTCCAGAAACCTAACCCATTCCCCATGAGTATCTTCGAGAACGTCGTCTATCCTTTGCGCATCGACGGCGAACGTAGTCGCAGTGTGCTTGAAGGTGTTTGCGAACATAGCCTCAAAGGTGCCGCGATCTGGAGCGAAGTGAAGGACCGGCTCCACGAAAGTGGTTTGAGCCTTTCCGGCGGTCAGCAACAACGCCTATGCATCGCACGAGCCATCGCGAGTGAGCCGGAGGTTTTGCTATTGGACGAACCGTGCTCGGCACTCGACCCAATCGCCACCGGCAAGATTGAAGATTTGATTCGCGAGCTTCGTGGCGAGTATTCGATTTTGATCGTCACCCACAACATGCAGCAGGCATCGCGAATCAGCGATTACACCGCGTTCATGTATTTGGGCCGGCTCGTCGAGTACGGCCCGACGGTTGATATATTCACCAAACCCAAACTACCAGAAACAAACGCCTACGTGACGGGTCGTTTTGGTTAGAAGCTACGCCTGCTCATTTTGGCGAATGGCCACCAACGAGGATGTCCTGCTGAAACGATCGACAACTTCCCGGAACGCTAGCCCTTTAGAACTTCAAGAGCATACTCCCATGACTCGTCACTGGATCCGACAGATCGAAGCCGTTCGTTCGCAATTGCTTTCAATGGGTACGCATGCCGAAGCCCAGGTTAGCGAGGCGACGAGGGCACTGCATGATCTCGACCGAGAACGGGCCCTCGATGTCATAGCCGAAGATGATCAGCTAGACCAAATGGACGTTGACCTTGAAGAAGAGTGCCTGCACTCGATCGCCCTCTTTCAGCCGGTGGCATCGGACCTGCGTCTGATTATTTCTTCGATGTCAGTGGCGCACGAATTAGAGCGAATCGGTGACCTTGCGGTAAATATTGCCGAAAGCGTGGTTCGACTTCGCGATGGTGGAGCCGCGACCAGCCAAATCATTCTGCCGGAATGCCTGAAGCAAGCCAATCATCAAGCAACAGAGATGCTGCGTAAGAGCTTGGACGCTTTCGTTGATGGAAATTCTTCGACGTGTCGCGACTTAATTTATCAAGACCGAGAACTCGATCGCCTGCATCGCCAGATTTTTCAGTGGCTTAAAGACGGCATCACGAAAAACCCAGCAGATCTGGATTGGATGATCGAGGTCACCGGCATTTCAAAACATATCGAACGCATTGCGGACCATGTCACGAATATCGCCGAGATTGTCATCTACTGGATCGAAGGCGAAATCGTTCGCCATCGTCAATCGATCAGCGATGGCAACGAGAACGGCACAAAGTGATCTCGCAAACCATCCAATACCCCCAAGGCTTTACTGTTTAGATCTGCTTCATTTAATCCCCTGTTTCCTTCAACAGAAGTGTGAAGACGAACCGTGGCTCAACGCAGCATATTGATCGTCGAAAAAGCAGGTGGGCCGCTCCACACGGTCGCGCTCAACCTGCAGCAAACAGGCTGTCAGGTCTACTTGGCCAGCGGAACACGTGATGGCCTACAGTATGCCATGGAATTCGTGCCGGACGTAGTTGTCTTGTCGCGGTCCTTAGCAGAGATGGAAACGGTCGACCTCTGTCGATCGATCTTAAGAAATTTAGGCGAATCTTCGACGCCTGCGATCTTGATTGCTCCTACCGGAGGAGACCAAAGCGGTATCGAAGATCCAGCCCACGATTCTCGCTTGGCGGAGTCGCTCGCGTTAGATCTCCTGGCTCAATCGGTCAAAACATTGACCTTTCGTGCCCGCCACACCATCGACACCCAAGCCATCTTGGAATGTCATGGGATCCGGCTTGACCCTCGCTTCTCGCTAGTCGAGATGGATGGAAATCGTCTCGATCTGACTCCTACCGAGTTTCGCCTGCTACAAGCTCTGTTGTCACGCCCTGGGCACGTTCTAACAAGGGCTCAGTTGGAAGACGCCGCAGGCCTTCCGGCGAAAGACCGAGAGCCTGAGACCGACTCTGAGAACACTAGCAGAACTCGCCGGATCGATGTCCATGTCAAATCGATCCGCGGCAAGCTCGACCGAAAGGGCCTACTCATCGAGACTGTCCGGGGGGTCGGCTATCGCTTCCGAGAAGCCGCCTGGAACATAAATGCTTTGAACTAATCCTCTTGCGCCGCAGACCCCACCATTGAGGTCGCACCACCCGCAAAATTTCTTTCGCGCAATTTGCATACCCACGTACTTGATGATGAACTCGCGGTTAAGGTATCGTTAATCGCACATGGTGAAGCTTGTCAGGGTTCTTAACCCCGCGACAATCGACTTCGCCAAGGAAGTCGTGCTAGCAAGTACGGTTGGCAGGCATTGCCAATCGGAACGGATTCCTCCCAAAAATGGAGAGCGCGACGGACTATCGTGCTATTTTGGGTGTCATTGAAGACCCCGCGACATGGAACGGATTTCCTTCCCGTGATGATTCTCACTCGATTTGTCGATAGAGAATGGAAGGAAGATAGAAATCATGGTCGGTTTGAAAGCGAATATCAGTTTGAGCGGTAAAACCCTTTGGGAACGTCGTGAGCTTCTACGAAGCCAAGCCAATGTACGATTTGTGGATCCCGAACAGTTTTGTGCTTTAGCGGTCTCTTGCCGCAAGATTACTCGGGCTGACGCATCGGCTGCGGGTCTCAAGGGCCTGCGCAGCGAAGAAGATGGACTGACGTACTACGTCGAAGAAGAAACGCTAGACAAGTACCGTGACGGGGCTGATGCGCCAGTGACATCGCTGGAACTCGTTTAGTCGCCAATCAAATAGGGGCGACCAACGGAAGCCCTAGATTCGTGGCAAATCGGCCAGTCGCCCTTTTGCGATTGTGTGCTCAGACATCAATAGAAGCTTCCTCACGCTCTCTCTTTGCCAGAGCACCGTCTGAACTTCTCAGGTTTGCTTTTATCTTCCATCACGGCTGCTGACCCTTTGCCAGCAGCCGGACCGGTAATCCCACTACGGATTATCCGCTTCTGCATCGGTCTCATCAAAATGCGCTTCCGGTGCATGTGACCCCCGCGGAATCCGGACACTCTCGACCAGGTCCTGAACATCTTCCGGCGGTGCCGCTGTCAGTCGGCTAATCGTAAAAGCTACGATGAAATTCAGCGCCAGGCCGATCGCCCCAACCCCTTCAGGTCGCAGGCCGTTGGGAATCAAGTAGCTTCCCTGGAACCACGGCGTCATCAGCGGCTCGTCAAAGCCCAACACGCGATCCGAGCGGCACAGAATAATGTAAATGGCCGTGAACAGAATGCCCACAATCATCCCGGTCGTCGCCCCTTCCCGGTTCATTCGCTTATCGAAAATCCCCAGGAAGATAATCGGGAAAAAGCTCGCCGCTGCGAGACCAAAAGCAAACGCAACCACTTCACCGATAAACCCAGGCGGAGCGATACCAAAGTACCCGGCCACCAGGATCGCCCCAATGATCATGATTCGCGCGATGAACAGTCGCCGGGGCTCGGAAGCATTCGGCTCGAAGAAGTGAACGTACAAGTCGTGAGCCATCGAACTCGAAATCACCAGCAGCAGCCCGGCAGCCGTACTCAGCGCGGCAGCCAGTCCGCCGGTCGCCACAATGGCAATCACCCACGGAGAAAGCTGTGCGATCTCTGGGGTCGCCAAAACCAGAATATCCTTATCGATGGTCACCTCGGCAAAGTTTCCGTCGACGTTTTTCAGAGAAAGAAGGCCGTCCTTGTTCTTATCGTCAATCGTAATCAACCCGGTCTTCTGCCAGGTATCGACCCATTGAATGGGAACTTCTTTTCCTTCGTCATTAATCCGATACACAGGGATGTATTCGGTGTCATCGTCTGTCTTGACGACTTCGCCGATGTGGGCACCTTCCAGCGTGTGCAAGATGGAGTAGCGTGCAAACATCGCGAGAACAGGAGCCGATGTGTAAAGCAAGCAAATGAACAGCAGCGCCCAGAAAGCGCTATAGCGAGCCGCACGAACATTGGCCACCGTGTAGAAACGCACGATCACGTGAGGCAGACCCGCCGTACCGGCCATCAAAGCGAACATGATAAGAAACACGTTCGCCATGTCGTAGTTGGTAAACGGCTGCGTGTACGACGAAAAGCCTAGGTCTTCCTGAATCAAGTTGACCTTCTCGGCGATGTCCCCCGTCGTGAAACCAATTTGCGGAATCGAACTGTCCGTCAGCATCCCAGACAGGGCAAACGTCGGTATCAAAAACGCAGCGATCAGCACGAAGAACTGCACCACCTGAGTCCAGGTAATCCCCTTCATCCCTCCGAGCACGGCAAACACGCCGACGATGATCATCCCCAGCACGACCCCTTGCCAGGTCTCGACTTCCAGGAAGCGGGCAAACACGATCCCCACGCCCCGCATCTGACCGGCGACATACGTGATGGAAACGAACACGGCACAAACGGCCGCAACGATTCGAGCCGTTTCACTGTAATAGCGTTTGGCGACAAAGTCTGGCACCGTGTATTGACCAAACTTTCGCAGGTAAGGCGCAAGCAACATCGCCAACAGCACGTATCCGCCAGTCCAGCCCAATAGAAAAACGGAACCATCCGAACCCAATCCACTGATCAAGCCGGCCATGCTGATAAACGACGCAGCGCTCATCCAGTCGGCCGCAGTTGCGGCACCATTGGCAATCGCAGGAATCCCCTGCCCGGCGACGTAGAACTCACCTGATTCCTTCACACGGCTTCTCCAGCCGATGTACAGGTAAACCATGAAGGTGATCGTGACGAATAAGAAAGTCCACGCTCGCGTTGCGGTCATCGCCGCACCTAAGAGCGGCATCTGTTCGATAAAATCCATGGACTACTCCTTCACGTCATGTTTGCGATCGAGATAGTCCATCACCAGTGCATAGACCAAGATCAGCACCAGAAACACATACATTGAACCCTGCTGAGCAAACCAAAATCCCAGCGGCAGATTGCCAATTTGGAACTGGTTGAGCCACTCGATGAAGAAAATCGAGCAACCAAAGGCCACAAAAGCCCAAATGGTAAGCAGAACGCCAATAACCATCAGGTTTTGCCGCCAATAGGCAACCTTAGGCTCAGGGCGATTTGGAGGTGGGGAGGATGACATGCGGGATTTTCCGGGGGCAACATTTTTCAAAAAGAAAAGAAAAGTTGCCGCTAGGAAAATCAATTCCGATGCGTCTGTCAACTAGACGCATCCATATCTCTCGACTTTAAAGGGGGTGAAGAGCTGCAATTCGAGAACGATCCGGAGAAAGCGTCTGGCTTTGATGTCCTTTCCCGATGCTATCTGAAAGCAGCTAATTCCGCTCCAAGGTCACTTGACCAATCATGGCCCAGGTCGCCACAAACGCGACGCCCAACCAAGCGTGGAGTAATTCGACAGGCATATGCTACATTCCCAACTAGGTGGTTTCGCTTTGCCCATCCATGAGTCACTTCACCCATCCGTGGCTAGTAACAGGTATCGGACAGTGCCGGCCTACTTTTTTCAGATTTTCGTCCGCCTCGGATTTAATGGATTAAACGTTACCTACGACCCGCCTACCCCTGACAACAGACGCGACAGGGCTTGCCTGTCCTGTATCGGGCTGTAGCGAATAGATCGAATTTAACGAAAAATCTTGGCTCAACCGGGGGAGACGCACGCACTAAGCCGGCAAAAGAAGCTCACCTCGCCCCATTTGGGCCAGGTCACCATGAAAGAGATCGTAGTCTGCCTGGGAGATCAGGCGAGCGACTTCCGGCACTTCCTGTTGGGCAAAACTTCTGGCAAGCGGCTGCATCATGGCTGGCTTAAATCGACAGGCGTGCACAAACCCTGGCATCAAATCGCCACGCTGGTTCCCATGCAAAATAATCGTCCCGCGACGCATCATAAGCCCAACGCTCGTGCCTGCCGTGCCGCCAACAAAGATCGTTCCGGCCAGCATCTCGTACCCGAGATAGTCGCCGCAATCGTTGGTAATGGCAATCGTTCCGCGTCGCATGCGGTTTCCGACTTCGTTACCAGCCGACCCCAAAATGAAAATATTGCCTCCGGCCATGCCTCGATTCTCTCCAGGCAGTGGTGCCCCGACGCGATCACCCACGTTGCCCAAGACCTTCAGAAATCCACTCTTCATGCCTGCGGCCAGGTTGTTGCCGACATGCCCATGAATATAAAGCGATCCCTTGCGCATCTCTTGGCCAGCATGATTGCCGACAGCACCTTGCACGAACAACGTTCCGCCATCCAGGTCTGCCCCGACGTGATCGGCCTTCGCTAGGTCTCCGATGATCCTGAGCGTATCTTCCCGACGCGTCTCCCTTTCGACATCGAATAATTCGCCCAGCTGAACGCGATGATTCCCTTCCCAGACAGCAACCTTCGCAGCCTCGTCGAGCGACATCGGCAAGAGACGCGTCGGCAGCACGCCTCGTAGATCGAGGCCAACCGTGATATCGTGACGTAGGCGTAGTTTCATGAAATGAACCATCTTGGGCGGTAAGATACGCTCTTTAATATAACCGACACCGATCTACCCGACATGACCACCCTGCCCCGATCTCAGCGAGCCGCTTTAATCGTCTGTGGCGGTGAAAGCCGCCGCATGGGGCAATCTAAACCACATCTCCCCTTTGGCCAAGAAACGATGCTCGAGCGAGTCGTGCGCATTGTTTCGCCCACCGTAGAAGAGGTCGTGCTGCTGACGAGCAAGGTACAAGAACTTCCGCAGCTACCGTACGACTGCGTCGAATTGCCCGATCGTGTCGTACAACAAGGCCCAGCGGCAGCCATCTACGAAGGCCTGAAGTACGTGACCGGCTGGTCTGAAGCGGCAATCGTGTTAGGGTGCGATTTGCCCTTGGTAACCCAACCAGCGATCGAATACCTCTTCGCGCAGCTTGCCACGCACGATGCCGTGATGCCGCGTCACGAGGGCCTGCCTCAACCTTTGGCCGCAGTCTACGCCAATAGAGTGATGGACACTTTCGAGAAAGTTCTATCCACCGGTAACCAACGACTTCTGGCCTGCATCGAACCGCTGGAAACGTGTTGGATCGACGCGCGCGAGTTGACTGGCGTCGATCCTAATCTGGGCTTATTAAAAAATGTCAACACGCCGGACGCCTATCGCCAGGCACTGCAAATCGCTGGCCTGAAACATCCACTAGAAGACGAAACGCCTAATCGAGAATAGATAGCATGGCTGACGCAGCTCAATGGGAATTGACCAAACAGCGGATCGCCGCTACCGACAAAATGTTTCGTGACTTCATCGATGGCTTAGAGCCAGAGCTCTGGTTTCGCATGCCGGCCGAAGGAGTCACGCATATCGCCTGGCAGGTAGGACACATCACCATCGTCAACTATAGCCTGGGAATGATGCGAATCCGCGGCAAACGCGCCGAAGACGCTGCCCTAATGCCGGAGAGCTACGCCGCGAATTTCGGTCGCGGCAGCGTTCCCTCGCAGGATCAAACAATTTATCCATCGCCGGAACGCCTCGTTGAAATCTACAAAAAGCTCAGCGACCAACTGTTCGAAGAATTAGAAACGTACACACTCGAGCAACTCGACGAGCCAAGCCTGCCGGAACACCCGCTCTTCAAAACCAAGTTCGATACGCTCGTGTTCCTGCCCTACCACACAATGATGCACCTAGGACAAATGGGCCTCTTACGCCGCCTCTCCGGCAAACCCCCACTTCGCTAAGAAGTACTATGCGGCTCAAGCCAGTCCCCTCAAGAAGCAACAAAAGGACTCACGTCCAATCGACGTAAGTCCTTATGTGCTCGAATATTTCCATTGAGCGGAGGACAAGGGATTCGAACCCTCAACCGGTTACCCGGCACTTGATTTCGAGTTTCCCAGGATTTTCTGGGAGATTTTGAAGAGGTGCTGAATGGCGTGTGAAACGTTCGTCGGGGTAACCATCGCGTTGAATCAGAAGGGCTTCGTTTCTCGTGCTGGGAACCAATCTAGGTGCCAGTGCCAAATTCCGCTTGATGTCGCAAAGAAATTGCACTGGCATCCGTTCTTGGGGATTGGTAAAGATGTTCACAGTTCAAAGCCGATGTAACGGCAATGAAAAGTTCTTTCAACGTTTTGACAGAGTTACTGATCAAATAACGTCGGAAGCAAACAAGCCCTCAAAAGCACGCATCTTTCAAAATGGACCGGCATCTTTGCCGATGACGAGCTTAGCTCAGACAGTCATCCTTAGGGTCCGCCGCGTAATTCAAAGCGTGAATATTTTCAGTGGGTCGCGACCATTCTTAAGTGCGGTGTCCCCGCCATCAGTGATTCTTTTACGCGGTGTTCGGGCTCTCAATTCCTGTCGGGTGCGCTTCGTGTCTTCGCGGTGCGGTTCGCGTTCAGTGATTGTGGGACGTTTCTAAAACGCTCTGCCCTCTTCGTCGCTCTTCGTTGGAAGAGAAGGGGTTTCCAAAGGGGAAACCGAAGGTGGGTTTCCCCTTGGTCGACCGTATGGGGCGGCCTCCATCTTCGTCGGCGTGTGCTTAGGTCGAAAGGACCGAGCATTCACGCGGCGGGATGACTTTGTTGCGTTTTAGTATCATCCACAAAAAAACCGCTCTGACCTGGTGTCTGGAAACAAACAAGTCAGAACGGTTGCTTCACAAAGGAAGACCTTCATGAAGAAGGAAGCAGCATCTTTAGTTGGCGAGCAATCTACCACGGTAAACACAGATCTGGCAAGCGATCAGCTCGAGGAATTCACTTGGGATCCGTCTCTCGACTCCGCAGCTGTTAGCTTGACGGGATGGGAGGGGCCCCCGGCCCTGGGCGGAGGGGCCCATCCCGTCAAGTCATCCAATGCCGATGAAGTGGACAGCGAAGGAATGGAAGTGCTTGAATGCCCAGAAGCATTCGCGACCGCCTTTGCTAATAACATGGCGGTCGGTAATCACCAAATGACAAACAACCAAGACAGGAAATTGAAAGGAGGCATCGACACGGTTGAACTTGCCTACGTCATCCAATGGCGAGAAGGAACGGAACAAAGAAGGAAGCTACTACAACGATGCCAGGACAACGCTAAGGCCCAGGATCACAACGGTGCATTCTTTCGCCTGGGCGAAGTGGTGTTCAAAGTCTTTCCCAATGGAGCCGGTAGAGGCAAAGGCGTGTTCCGACATTACATCATGGAAGGCGCCGGCATTCATGTCGAGATCTCAAAGTGCTCTGCCTCACACGACCAGTACTTCAACGCACGAGTATGCGTAGGCTCTGTCACTTGCAATTTACTTCCGCCAAGAGAGCTTCAGAGGCGAATTCATTTGGTGTTTGACGCTTTTGGTGGCGACATCCTCACAGAAACCGTTTCGCGAGTGGATCTATTCATTGACGATCCTCATACGACTATCGAGCAGGTCGTTAGCGCTTGGGTTAACAACCAAATCATCACCAGAGCAAGAGAATTCAGACTGATTGGCAAAACGACTGCGGCACAAACATTCCAGGTCGGCTCGACGAATCTCTTACGAGCTTATAACAAGCTCGCGGAATTGAAGGCCAAGCCCAACCAACAGAAGGAGGAAATTATCCGGAACAACTTCGGCGGGCAGCTGCCGGAAACTCTCACGCGATTTGAATTCCAATTGAGAAGAAGATTTCTACGCAAATGGCAGATCGAGTCGTTCTCAGACCTGATCGACAATATGAATTCTCTGGGGCACTACTTAACCAACGAATGGCTTCGCATTGCGGAAGAGCCCGTAGACCGTCGACACAGTGATCGGGCAAGACCGGCCGAGTGGTGGCAGAAAATAGCGGCCGCATTTGAAACGATCGGGGAGGTTCAACGAAAGACGCTAACTAGTGTTACTACACGAGTTCGCCACGCCCCTAGCCTGATCCGTCAAGCTGTTGGGTGCCTCCTGAAGGCCCTTCATCCAAATTGCACAAGTGCGGCGGGGTTCCTGGCCGAGATCCACGAAAGAGTTCGCAAAGAGATCTCCGATATGGGGATCTCCGAATTCGATGCAAGGCTGAGCAAGTGTCACGCGGAAGGCCAGCTTGCCACGGTCGATGTCGCCCTCTCAGGACTACCGGCCAAGGTATCTGCGGAATCGATCCTCGCACGACTCCGACGCATGCGGAAAAGTGAACGCGAGATTCGAGAAGAAAGAAGCGAGTTCCTTTCAGGCTTTGTGAATGATGTTCCGTTCGTGTCATGGAATGACGATGAGCCGGAGCAATCCGGCCCTGAAGACATCATTTTCTAAATCGCTCGGCATATTCAGAAAAGGAACTCCTACATGAAAACTTTAAACAACAACTCAGGCGTTATCAGTGTTCAAGAACTCTACACCGTATCGGAATTCAAGGCCCGTCTTGGAATCTCGAATACGGCGTTTCGCACGCTACGGCAACAAGGATTGAAGATTTCTCGGATCGGAAAGCGTGCCTACCTCGTGGGTCGACTGGCCATCGAATTCTTTGAGAGCCAGGCCAAGGAGGACTACATCGAAAATGGACGTTAAAGTCAAAGTCGTCAAACGCAAGGGAGTGCGAAATCTGTATCTACGGTGGGTGTGCCCACTGTCAGGCAAAGAGCGTCAAAAGTCGGCCCGTACTCATCGCCGCAGCGAAGCGATTAAGGCTGCCGGCAAATGGGAAGCGGAATTGAATTCCGGCCGGTATGCAACAACTCAACGCATCCGATGGGATGAATTTCGACTTCGATACGAAGATGAGAAACTATCTTCCCTGGCCGAGCAATCGTTTCGCACAACGTCCTATGCGTTAGATCATCTCGAACGTGAAATCAATCCTCGCTGGCTTAGTGATGTCGACGCGACGCGAATTAGTTACTTTCAGTCTAGACTCCGAAAACGCAAACTGTCCGAGGCAACAATTGCCACGTATTTGCGTCATTTGAGAGCCGCTCTGTCGTGGGCTGAATCGGTCGGACTAATTGCTCAGATCCCAAGAATACAAAGGCCTAAGCGAACCAGAGGTAGTCGGCATATGCGAGGACGCCCTATTACAGATCAAGAGTTCCAGCGAATGTTAGACATAACGCAGGCAGTCAGGCCTCATGACTTTGACTTATGGAAGGAGTATTTGAAAGGGCTATGGCTCTCCGGTCTTCGTCTATCTGAGTCACTTGTTCTTAGTTGGGACGCCGACGCCTCACTCCAAATCGATCTAAGCGGCAAATACCCCCGACTGCGGATTCTTGCGGAAGCGGAAAAGGGGCATCAAGACCGACTCTTGCCAATTACGCCCGACTTTGCGGAGTTATTGCTCGCGATTCCAGGCGAACGAGTCGGCCCTGTGTTTCGGCTGTTCAAGACAGAAGCAACCAAGTCTCGTTGTCGTGTGGGAAGAACAATATCAAGAATTGGCAAGAAAGCCGGTATTATTACGGACCCAGAGCTAGGCAAATACGTGACGGCACATGACCTTCGCAGATCCTACGGCACAAGGTGGGCCATGAGAGTAACCCCCGTAATGCTAAGGACTCTAATGAGACATCGAAGTATCGAAACGACAATGAAACACTACATCGACCTTGATTGCGAAAAACTAGCCGCGGAACTATGGCAACAGTTCTAGTGAGCGGAAGTGCGTACTTCGTGTAGGAACGATCCGAGTGTGTCAGGTAGTACACTTCTAACCTGATATTGCCTAAGCAACGAATCAACATCCGTGATAAGCGAATTGTCAGAATCACTGTTGAAGCTGGAGACTACGATAAGTCGAGAGTCATTTGGCTTCTTAAGTCCGTTCTTGTAGACCTGATCCCCTTCCATGGCTAATTCCATCGCTGAATCCATGGCAGTCTTGTCGCGGGCAGAGAACTCTTTTGTCACGACAAGGTTGAATACACCATTTTGGTACCCGTAAGGAACTGAAAGCTTACGCCGTAGGATAGGCACAGTGATTTCAAAATCTAACTTCGCTCGCCTCTGAATAGCGAGTTCTCGAAAGGTTGCGTCCAGTTCTGGGAAATGAGGCTCTTGAAAGACTTCCATAGCAGCGACCTTTCTTGTCTCCTCAACTAATTCATTGAATAGACGTGCAAGATCTTCTGATGGGGTACGGACTTTTACTGGACGAGGTTCAGTTAAGCGTAATTCATTGCCAAGCGTGAGTGCAAAGTTATTCAAATCTTCAACACTTGCGAAAGATTGGCGATCGTGAACAAAACGGTTAGCAAGTGAATTTTTTGCTGCGGTTAATGCGGCTACCTTAAGCTCGCCAGTTTTCACGAGTTTTTTAGCACGTGAATTGTTCGACGACATACGTGCTTGAAGAAATCCAGCGTCAGGACAAAACAGGACAATACCGACGTTCACGACTTCCATTCGTGAATAGTCAGGACAGAACTGAACTAAACTGTAATAACCTTTAACCGGCGTTGTTGTCTGTTTAATCATGGTACTTCTACCAAACGCTAACTCTTGTCAAATAACTGATTGGGCCAACAGATTTTCCTAATACTAGGCAGAATCGTATCAGCGACATAAACCGCTCGTTGAACCAGCAATCTCACTAAAGCATCGCGAGTCTCGGAATCAATGTCCCATTCGCGAGGGATCTTGTTCACTACTCCTCTAATCATATTCTGATCGACCTCAGAAAGCTTCTCAATTGCTTCAATAACGAATTCTTCTCTTATCAACTCCCGGAAACCTGGGAATATTCCGTACACCCCATCAGCTTGAATGCGGTCGATATAGCCAATACTAGGGTTTAGAGCGGATCCACGGGCCAGGCAATGTGAGTGATCCATTGCAATCAAGCGAATGCTACCGTCGCTGGCATCCGGTACGTTCTCCAAGAAAACATTGCTCAGGTTCTGCGTTTTCCCCGAGTCTTCAGGAGGATACCGATCCCAGTTGAGTACCCATGTGTCGAATACGACAAGACGTGAAATATCGGACACATTAACTAGGTGTTTCAATTCGGAGCTACTGCCACCCCAGGGATAGCCACCTGCAGCCTTTGTGATAAATGCCGGTCCCGCTACAGCGAAATTGCCATTTGCAAACCTCACCATTGCGGCATCTTCGCCACTAAGGTCAAGGACCGCGAATTCAAAGGTAGGTAGCCCCATCCAGCGGGCCAGTTCCGTGCCGAGTAGCTCACATGCCAGCGGGTGCGGCCCCTGCGGATTGTTCATTGCCTTGATAAAGGCTAACCCGCAGTCAGTTTGAACTCTTGAAGTCCCCATGCTTGTCGCCAGAGACACTTCGAAACGTTCTAACGAGCTCGGATTCCACATTTGATGTGAAGCTGGGCAACTTTATGGGGGACAATCTAGGATGCTTCTGTAGAAAGGGGGCAATCCCCTCCGAATAGACTACGCAATCCTCTTTTGTCGAGGGGCCACTGTCAAGCATAACATCGTAAACATGCAGTCTCATCGCGAAAGGTGCCAACTCAGGTGCCATGAGATTGACGCCGCATAGAACTCCGGCTAAATTGCCCACAAGAAGCAACAAAAGGACTCACGTCCAATCGACGTAAGTCCTTATGTGCTCGAATATTTCCATTGAGCGGAGGACAAGGGATTCGAACCCTCAACCGGTTACCCGGCACTTGATTTCGAGTCAAGCTGCTAGCCAGTTCGCGTATCCTCCTGGATTTGGAACTTCTCAGTTTACCGACTCTGGCGTTTCTATCAACCCGGCCTGAAATCGTTCCTGGGGCAAAACTTGGGGCCAATTTTGCCTGACCGAGGTTCGGACTGCTCTTAGGGGGTGGCTTTTCGTCTTGGCCTGGGCTGTCTTCGTTTTCATGGCAATCTCGATGCGGCCTTGATATGTCAGGGCATTGCGGGGAATCGGCCGTTGAAAGGCTTTCGGCATCGTAGTTGCACCTGATGGCTATCGAACGAGGTAACAACGACGGTCTACCTCACCCAGTGAATTAATTAGGAGGCAATTGGCAGTGAGTTATCGAATGAATTCAGACGAACCGGTCCCCCATGCGATACGTCGAATCGCGCGAGAAGAAATTGACGCTGCGATCGACGCGATTGACAATTCCAAGATCGATGCTCACCAAACCGTTCATCAGGTTCGCAAGCGATGTAAGAAGATTCGCGGGCTGATCCGCCTCTTTCGGCCCCACCTGCAAGACACCTACGAAGTCGAAAACGTCTGGTATCGTAATGCCGCACGCCGACTTTCCTACGTTCGCGATGCCCAGTCTTTGATCGAAACTTACGATCTGCTAATGGATCATTACGAGGAAGAAGTCGATCGCCAATCGTTCGGGCCGATCCGGCGAAAACTCACGCTGCGCCTCAACAAAATTGCCGATGACGAAGCAGGACTACAACACCGGTTGACGAAATTTAGAGCCCGCATGGAAGAAGGACGCGAGCGCATCCCCTACTGGCAGCTGGATAATCTAGAACCCCAAGATCTGGTAGACGGTCTGACCAAAACTTATGGTCGTGCGTGCGAAGCTGCCATCACGGTCTATAAGAAACCATCGTCCGAACGTTTTCACGATTGGCGAAAAAGGGTCAAATATCATTGGTACCACATGCGTATCGTGCGGCCGGTATGGGAACGTGAAGCAACTACGCGCGGTAAAGACTCGGACGTTCTTGCCGGTTTGCTCGGAGACGATCACGATCTGGCCATCTTCCGTGAAACGCTGCAAAAGGAACCGGACGAGTTCTCTGGGCAGGAAACTGTTGATATCCTTTGCAAGCTATCCAAACTGCAACAGCAAGAACTGCGAGCACAGGCTAAGCCGCTCGGACTAAGGCTGTTTGCTGAGTCTCCTAAAAAGTTCAGCAAACGCTTTGGAGCATATTTCAAAGCCTGGCAAACCGATCGATGCGATCAGCCTGAAGAAGAGTTGGTGGCAGCCTAATCTAGCCACCGGCCGTCGTAAAATAGTACCGCGTCAAGTGAAAAAAAACAGGCGCGGCGAAGCAAATCGCATCGATACGATCTAAAACGCCAGCGTGACCTTCTACCAAGGTGCCGTAATCTTGCACGCCACGGTCACGCTTGATAGCACTCATCGCCATGCTGCCGGCGGCTCCCATCACGGCAATCACAATCGACATGACGGCACTCTGCCAAGGATTAAACGGCGTTGCTCCGGTCAGGCTAAGCATCGCCCCCACAACCGCTGTGACACCCGTACCGGCGAAAAACCCTTCCCAGGTTCGGCTGGCGTTGATGTTCGGGGCGATCACGTTTTTCCCCAGCAAACGACTGCAAACAAAGTGCAACAGATCGCTCAGTTGGGCGACCAACAGGAAGTAGAACAAGAGGCCGGCAGTACTTTTAGTCGAATATTCTGGATCGGTCCAGTCGGTCAGATAGAGCAGTGCCGGAGCATAGCTGAGCGAGTAGACGCAAATATAAAGTCCGGCCTGGATCTTAGCGATGCGTTCCAGAAAGCGTTTGTAGTCACCAGCGACCGCGATACGTGCGGCGATGAATAGGAAGCCATAAACCGGGATCAAAATGCTAAACAGTTCGTACTGCGATTGCCCCATCGCTACCAACACGTACTGGGCTGGCGTCAACACGAAGAACACCCAGAACAGCGTACGGTGGTCGCCAAGTCGCGTCGGTGTAAGCGTGATAAACTCGCGCAGCGCCCAGAACGAGATCAGAAAAAACAAGATCACCGTGGCAACCGGCGAAGGAATCGTAAAGGTAACGGCCAGGATCGCGGTCATCAGCCACCAGGCACGCACGCGGCGAATGAACGCCTGAACGATGGCCGGGTTCACGCTCGAGTCGGGCTGACGTCGCAAGATCTGCCCAGCTCCGGTCGCGATCAACAAGCAACTGATCACAACCCCTAGCAAAATACCGGTCGCACCATCCAGCAAAAACGCCGTTTGTTGAGCCAACAACGGTACCGTGAGGATCGTACTAAGGGAAGCGTGCAGCAAGTCCATGATGTCGTTTCAGCGTCAAACGTCTCGCAATCGGGAAACCGCTTCCCGAGCGCGGACGAGAAAGTCGGTCTTCGGTTCGCCATTCTCTAGCCATATAGGCGGCCCGAAGATCACACGGCTCAGCAGCGGAACCGGTAAGTATTCTCCCTTGGGCAAGATGCGTGTCATATTGTCGACATAGACCGGTACCAATTCCAGGTCTGGTCGCTTCTTCGCCAAGTAAAAAAGGCCACTTTTAAAATCGCGGAGGGTCGTTCCGTCGTTGCGGCTTCCTTCCGGGAAAATGATCGCCGAATACTTATCACCGATCTCTTTGAGCATCGATTCCACCGGGCTGCGGTGGACTTTGATGTTCTCACGATCGATCAGCAACGCATTCAACGAACGGGCCAGGTATCGGCGGAACCAGCCACGGTCCCAGTAGTCCTTCGCCGCGACCGGTTTGGTCAGTTCGCGACAATGCTTGGGAAGCGATGCCCAGATGATTACCGCGTCGATATGGCTAGTATGGTTGGCAAAGTAGATCCGTTGGCACGTGTCGGGATGACAATCCACCCAGCGAACACTGCTTCCGGCGACCACTTTCGCCAGACCAGCCAAGAACGGACCCGTGAAGTTGAATTTCACTTTGCTCTGCAACCTTGCCCCAGCACGACACAAACGGAATCCATTTATCGTATCGCACGACCGCCGATACGACTAGCGGCCTTTTAGCACGAAACTCTTGTGCTGACGGTACTTTACGATGCTTTAACATCGGTCGTCTGGGGAACGAGTACTGAGCTAGAACCTGGCTGTCGAGCCGCATACTGGGCCGCGTGTACCTTTTGGCGATAGACGCCACTGATCAGGTCCTGATAGCCTGAGACCATGGCATCGAGCGAGCCGTAGCGAAGTACCTTTTCTCGGGCCGCCTTGCCCATTTCGGCACGCTTATCGGCATCTTGCATCAGCGTGACCATCGCGTTGGCCGTCTCATCCAGATTGCTGGCCTGTACCAGCAATCCATTCACACCGTCGTCGACAGCATCGGGGATGCTCCCCACACGGGGGGCGACAACGGGAAGCTGGGTCGACATTGCTTCGAGGATCGAGACCGGGCTGGCTTCGTTTTTGGAAGTAAGCGCGAAGCAATCCATGGCGGAAAGCAGCTCGGGAATATCGCTGCGGCTGCCGGTCATCGTGACGTGGTCTTGTAAACAAAGCTCGTCCCGCAGCGCTTCGATCTCGGGCCGCTGGGGTCCATCTCCCACAATCACGAAGTGCGATTGAGGAGCCTGCCGGACGACGCGGGCCGCTGCTTTCAAAAACAACGCATGGTCTTTTTCTGGTCGTAGGGCCGCTACGATCCCGCACACGGCTGTCTCTTCCGAGACGCCCCATTCGCGGCGAATTTGCTCGCGGGTCTGGCCATTGGCGACAAAGCGGTCTGTGTCGATTCCGTTGGGAATGACCGTGACCTTTTGTTGCGGGAAGCCTTCCACTTCGACCAAATGCTTGCCGTGCGGAGCTGCCACGCCTATGAATCGATCAGTCATCGAGGTCAGCCGGCGGTTGAGCCAGTTGATCGAGTCAGGCCAACCGGTCGAATGAATCGCGGAAGCCACGACCGGCACGCCAGCCAGCCAGGCACACAATCGTCCCCAAAACATCTTGTCGCCGGCACCTACCGTCACGACCGCGTCGATCTCACGCATCGAAAACAGTTCGGTCAACCGCGGAACGACTCGCAAGTCGTACTTGCTGCTGAGCATGTTATGGAACGTGGGAACTTCCTTCTGCATCTCTTCCCCCAGCGGTCCCAGCTCTTTCATGCAGCACAGTTCCGGCGCGAATCGATGACGGTCCATCCGTCGAATCAGATTTACCAAAAGGGTTTCGGCGCCACCGACCGGCATGCTGGTCACCAGGTACATCACACGCAAAGGGCCGCGGTCATCGAGCGGAAGGTTTTTTCGTCGTCGCATCATGGGTTCCTCTGGTCCTTTAGGTTCGTGACCGAAATTTGCTAGTCAGCACGGCCACACCATCTTGAAGCGTTTGTTTTTCATTGGCGTCAAATACCCAGTTGCTGGCGCAGGTCTGCCACAGCAGGACGATCCAAACGGCAAGCGCTGCCGGCCACCCAAGCCCCAACAGAAAGGGAGCGGCGGCGAGTAGAAGCGTTGATTTTTGAATTTCCATGCCATAACGATGGGCAAGCCACAATGCCAGAACGATCGCAATGGCGTTTGCCAGCGCCGTGGCGATCACTGCCCCGGTAAGTCCCCACATCGGCAGCAGCAAGGCATTCAGCCCCACGTTCGCGGCCAAGCCAATACCAAACACGATGGCCCCGACATGCGTTTTTTCGGCACAGCAGAAATAAAGCATCGCGCAACCGACCAGGCTGTACCACACGCAGTAAGTCAGCGTCCACGGCAGCACGGCAAGACCGCCGCCGTACTTGCCTTCGAAGACGTACTCGAACAGGAACGGAGCGGTCAGCCCAATCACAATGGCACCGGCCATCATCACCATCGAGCTGGCCTTCAACAGCAGATTGAGTTGCTGCGAAACGTTCGACCGTTCGCCACGTTCCCAATCGGCCGAAAGGTGAGGCAGCAAAATCCCGCCAAACAGGTTCGCGACAGCAACCATCAGCCACGGCACCACGCGGCTACTGTGATAGTCGCCGACGAGGGAAATACTTTCTTCCGCCGTCAGACCGCTGAAGTGCACGATCATGTAGCGATCGACCACTTCAAATAAATTCGAGAGCAGGTTAATCGCCCACAGCCACGCGGCAAAGGGAAGCAGCTTCTTCCAAAACTCCGACTGCATCGGCACGTGATCGCACAGCGGCATCTGCTTCCAGTCTCGCGTCAGCACGATGCTCCCCATCACCACGGTCACGCTGCAGGCGATACCGTAGGAAAGGATGACGCTCTCTGCGGACGTGTCATACCACAGCAAAAGCCCTAAACCGATGACGGCAAACAGCACACTATTGATGAACTGTAGCGCCGAAACCATACGCATTTGCCGCATGGCAATGAACAGTTCGACAAAGTAATTGAACCCCACAACCGCGATCAGTGTGATGGCCACTACAGGAATGATCGGAGCAAGACTGGCATCTTTGAACAGCACGACCGCCGCTTGCTCATGAAAGATCCACAGCAGACCACAACCGATGGCCGCCAAGCCAACCGTTGCGATCGTTGTTCGATAGAGGAACGTGCGTAACTCCCCTTTTTGTCGGTAATGTTCAACGTAACGGCCAAAAGAGCCGGGTATCCCCAAAACGACCAGTGGCCCAGCCAGCATCAAAAAGCCAAACACCAAGTCCCACAGCCCTAGCTGTTCCGCCGGCAGCCAACGACAGAACAGCACACCACGGATGAAACCGATGCCCCGCTGAAACACGGTCAGCATGGCCAGCAGCATCATGCTCTCTGCCAGCGATGTGGTTTGGTAGGTCGGCGTAGATGGAATTTCAGCCGCGCTATCAACCGTCGGGGAAGCACTCATGCGTCCCCCTCTGCATTGGCATAGCACGGTTGATAACGTTGAATGCCGGATAGCTTACGGGGATCGATCGTCAGCCAATTACGAATTCGCGAAAGCTCGCGATCGCCGTGTATGCGTTGAATATGATAAGGATCGTCGCCTGGGAAATTGTAGCCACCGTACGCGGAACAAAACCCCAGGATGCCATTGCTGCGGAGCATGTTGATCGCTGCGTCGTTCAGATTGGCATGCTGGCCAAAGGGAAACGCAAAGTAGCGAATCGGCTGATCGATCAGCGATGCCAGTTCATGGGTCGCTGTAATCACTTCGTCATGCAATTTTTCAACGTCGCGTATCTTTCCCACGTCGGGATGGGTTCGCGAATGTCCGCCGATCTCGATCACGCCACTTGCTGCCATCGCGTGCAGTTCTTCGACTGTGTTTGGCCGGGCATCGATTCCCAACTCCGCGTCATGCGGAAATGGTTTACCGGTCAGCACGTTTTCAAGCGTTACGAAGTACGTGGCCGGCATCTGCCGCTGAATCAACTCGCCGATGGCCTGTTCGCTGTTGTCGCCGTAGCCATCGTCGAAGGTAATCGCCACGCATGGCCTGGGATTGTATCGCAAAGCGATGCGGCGTTGAGCCTCGGCCAGGCTCACTACTTCCAAGTTTGCTTGCAGCCAATCGAGATGACGACGAAACCCGTCGTTGGTGATCGTCCAGTCACTCAGATTCTGATCGGCCACGCGATGGTAGAAAAGTACCATCACCGGCGCAAGTCCGACCCGCGCGCGGACTTTTCGAAACCGGGCTCGCCAAGGCCAGGTTGCGGCATAATAACCGTCGATCAGATGTTCGTTAAATCGCTGCATGGTTCCCTTATTCGCTCTTTCCGAGCGAAGCTTTGAGCCAGCTTTTGACCTGAGTTTTCGTCGTCCAAATCCCTTGCCGGATCAACCCGAAGGTTGTGTTGGGCACGACGCGGATCGTCTCGCAGGCGCGTGATTCGGCTCGCCAGTGGGCTTTATAGGGTTCGTCGCCGCGCATGAAATCGACAAACGATTTCTCTTGCTCGATCGCACGACGAATGACGGCGATCTGCATCAGGCTGCCTGGCTCGTCACTGAGGCGGTCTGGATCGATACCTGCCTGGTAGGCGTACGCAATGTCTTCGCTGGGAAAGTGAATCTCGGCGGCGACCGGGACGCCATCCAGATCGAGCCAGAGGATCTCGCACTTGCCGTCGGCCATCATCTGGGTGGCCGCGTCGTATAAAAACTTGGTGAAGCGGTCGTCCGCAAAACAACCTGGCTGATCGAGCGACTTACGTCTTCGCATGTGCAGGTCAATCAGTATCGGCATAGCGGCGTCCAGGCCCACAACGCTGTTGCAAACGTGTAGCTGGCAGCGGTCGGTATCGAGTACGCGGCTAATCTGTCGGCGGATCTGCTTGCGATGCGACTTCGACTGCTGCATCTCGAAGTCATACCATGTTTCCGGCAGTTCCAGACGCCAGCAATTGAGCCCTGGTAAACGTTGCACCATGGCCTGACAGTGCATCAACCGCTGGGCCAGTTCGTTTGAAATGGATGTCCCCTTTTCCAGGTTATCCCATTCCATCGCATCCCAGGCATTCGAGGTGGTTAACGCTTCTTGCAACCAATCGACCAAGAAGGGTGCCACACGATTCGCGTCATCTGGATGAATCAGAACATCGAGGTAGTCGCTGCATACTTCCCCATCGCCTAGAAAGCGAAGCGTTCGACCGCCCGTTTTCCCGGCGGCTTTATACCAAGGAGCCAGGCCTATGAGTTCGTCATCATCAAATACACCGACGACAAACAATTGATGGCCATCGCCATAATGTTGCCACCACGACATCATCCAGTCGTAACTGCGGAATGGAACATTGCCAGCCAACGCATTCCAGGCAGACCGCAAGGAAACGACCGATTGAGGATCTGAAAACCGTTCGACACGCATAGAAATCAGGGGGACTAAGTTAACTTTCACACCGGCGATTGCGTACCGCCGGACGCTCTATATCTCGACAACGGACTATCAAACATTCCCCACTTTTAGGTAAAAGCAAACGAAGTTCGATCGGTTTTGGGAAGGATGCTTCGCGGTCATCGGATGAATGTTTCTCGAAAGCGACACGCGTTGACTTTTCGCCACATCGATTGCCATTTGGCAACATTCGCCGGTGGGCATGCCGCAAGTGACTTGCCGCACCTAAGTGCCTTGCCAGTAATCTCTTATCCCACATTCGCCTCGCGTCTTTCGAGTGATTGGCACTGCGATTGCCTTTGATTTCCAGCGAATCGGGGTTGTGGGAAGCAGGACCTCCGGCCGCTTGGCTGCGTCTTGCTTCCCTCACCTTTTTCACTCCCCTTACGACGTGCCCTTTCGCGAGGCAATGGAAATGTTCAATCCAGCAGACATCCTCTTCGCACTTGTTCAGTATCGTTTACGCTGGATCATTCCCACGATATTAGTGGCCGCCGCCGCGCTGGCATACGCCGTCGTCAAGCCGAACTCTTGGGAAGCGACCCAGAGCATCGTTTTGCGGGACGAAGCCGTCAGCAGCCTCGGACGACCAGGGCAATTCACCGGCGTCGAAGACATGAAGCACGCCCAAGAAACGGTGCTCCAACTAACCCGTTCCCGCGAAGTGATTCAGGTAGCGCTACAGGAACTTGGGGCACCGGCCAACCGTTGGTCGACCGCCAACTGGCCGAGCAAAGACGACATCGCTGCAGCCCGCAAGTCGATCAGCGTCCATTCCCCCGGCGGTACCGAATTCGGCACGACCGAAATGCTATACATCACCGTCGAAGCCGACACGCCCGAGCGTGCCAATAGGCTGAACCAGCTAATCTGCGCCCAACTCGACCAGCAATTGGGCGAGATGCGAAACAGCCGCGCCCTCAGCCTGGTGGAAGAACTCAACTATCGTCAGCAACAAGCCGACCAAGCCTTGTCCAGCGTGACCGATCGGCTTTCCGAATTGGAATCTGAAGTCGGGACCGACCTGGCAGAACTCCGCATCCTCAATGAAGTGGGCTCTGGCAACGGCAACCTTCGCGAGCAGCTGCTGCAGATCAAGAACGAACTCCGCACAGCTTTAGCCAATCAGCAAAGCTCGCAACGTTTGCTGGAAATCTTGGAAGCCGCCCAGCAGAACACAAGTGAATTGATTGCCACGCCCAACCAACTTCTGGAATCCCAACCTTCGCTGCGTCGACTGAAAGAAGGACTGATCGATGCCCAGCTGCGTTCGGCTCAATTGCAAGGAATTCGCACCGAGAGCCATCCCGGTGTTGTCGCGGCTCGACATGCCGAAGAAGAAATTCGTGGTCACCTGCACCAGGAAATCGCCATTGCCATTCGCAGCCTCAACGCCGAGCAAAGCGTGAACAACAGCCGTATCGCTCAGCTGCAAACCATGCTCGACGATGTCAGCGAGCGCATGACCAAGCTGGCTTCCTTGCGAGCTGGGTACAACAACCTGGTGGCCGAAGTTCGCGAAAAGAACAACAAGCTGACCCAAATTCGCACCGACCTGGCCGATGCTCGTTCTTCCGTCGAAGCGGCGACCACGACCACTCTGGTCACGAAAGTGAGCATCCCGGAAGTCAGTGACTATCCGGTGGGGCCTTCCCGCAAGGCGATTGTCGGAGCAGGCGTTTTCGGTGGGGTGGCCTTGGGGCTGGGGATTCTCTTTCTGACGGTCCCACTGACGCCTGCACCATCGGCACAACCGGCAGCATCGGCAAGCTCATCGAGCAATGATACCGGTGCCATGCAGCATCCGGCTCCTGGAACTGGGCATGGCCTATCTTTGAAGGAAGCTTTATTCCATCTCGCACACCGCAATCCTTCAACCAATTGATTCGCGTCTTCAGCACTTTCGAGTGACTTGGATTCGAGGATCCGACTGCTGAAGCTATCGACATGACCGCCATCGTTGCCATTTTTGTTCTCGTCGGACTGGTATGGGGAACCATCCTGGCCACGCGTGGTAACTTGCTCCTGGCCTGCGTGGGTCTCCTCGTTGCGACAGCGGTAGCCGGTGTCTACTTCCTGCAATTCGATCTGGGGGGCATTACTCTCTCGATCGACCGCCTGGCGATTGTTGGTCTGGCGGCTGCGTTTGTTTTGCAGTGGAAAATGGGGAAGGTCGAGCTGCGTCCCTGGATGATGCTCGATACGGTTATCGCCATCTTCTTTGGCGTGCTGTTTCTTAACACGTTTACCCACGACTACCGCAACATCGAGCCCGGCCAGGTTCCGCCGGTTCAGCATTTAATCAATGGTTACCTGATTCCCCTGTCGGTTTATATCGTCGCGCGAAACTTAAAGTACGACGAAAAGCAGATCGACTGGTTCCTGATGGCAATGACCGCGTTTGGCGTTTACTTGGCGGTGATTGGCATCATGGAAGGACTAGGGCTTTATGGCTTCGTCTTCCCACGCTACATCGCCGATCCCAAGATTGGCCTGCACTTCGGTCGCGCTCGCGGACCGATGGTTCAATCGGTGAGCTACGGCGTATACCTTTGCGGATGCCTGTTGACGACTTGCCTGCTCTGGACGCGGGCCTCCAAACAATGGAAGTGGTTCATCTTCAGTTTGATTCCGCTGTTCCTGGCGGCGATCTTTTTCACGAAAACACGCACTGTCTGGGCTGGCTGCGGCTTGAGCCTGATGGCTGGCATCTTCCTGACCATGCAAGGCAAAACACGGACTGTCCTGCTTACCGGCATGGTGGCCTGCGGCCTGCTGGCTGTGGTTGCCAAGTCGGACGCGATCATGGGATTGCAGCGAGAAGGCTCGGTTCAAGACACGCGTCGTTCGGTCAGCATGCGGGCCAGCTTTACTTACGTCTCGTGGGAGATGTTCCTCGATCGACCGATCTTGGGGCATGGCTTCAGTCAATTTAAGAAGGCCAAACTGCCGTACCTGGCCGATCGCAACGTCGACCTGGTTCTTGAATCGATTCGCGACTACGACCATCACAACACATTCCTCAGCGTGCTATGCGACTTAGGCCTCTTGGGCTTTATTCCGTTTTTGACCATGTACGGAATGTGGCTTCGAAACGGCTGGCGACAGGCCCGCAGCAATTCGCCGGACTGGGCAAAAGCGGTGGGCACGCTGGGCGTCGGCGTGGTCTTGATCGCGTTCTGCCAGATGATTGGCCACGAAATCACCTTCATGCCGTACGACCACCTATTGATTTTCTTGGTCGCCGGAATGAACGCCGCTTTGGCTTACGACTTTGGCTTGGTTAAGCGTACCCAACCAACCACCCCATCCACTGCCTGGCAGCACCACGCTGCCGCGCGAGGTTAACCGTATCATGAATTCTGACCGCATTGAGATGTTTGGTATCGAAATCGATTCGCTCCGCATGACCGGTGCCGTCGATCGTCTGACAACTTGGCTGCATGCCGATACCGATGCCGCGTGCCGCTTTGTCGTCACGCCCAATGTCGATCACACCGTCTTGCTGCAAACCAGCGATCCCCTGCGCGATGCCTACGGCGACGCCGACCTGGTGTTGGCCGATGGATGGCCGGTCGTGTTTGCTTCACGATTGTTTGGCAAACCGCTTCCTGAACGGGTCACCGGCAGCGACTTGATCCCCGCGTTGTTTCGTGCCGCAGAGAAGACGACTCCTCTGAAGACATTCTTATTGGGTGCCGCTCCGGGGGTGGCTCAACGAGCTGCAGTCAACGTCCACAAGCAGTTTCCCAACGTGCAGATCGTGGGGACGTATAGTCCGCCGCTCGGTTTCGAGAACGATCCGGAAGAAAACCAACAAATCTTGGAACGCATCGCAGATGCCCAGCCGCAGTTGCTGGTGATTGGCCTGGGGGCTCCTAAACAAGAGCTATGGATCCATAAGGTCCGCCACCAAGTGGCCGCCAAAGTGGCCGTATGTGCTGGGGCAACCATCGATTTCCTTGCTGGCGAAAAAAACCGTGCCCCACAGTGGATGCAGCGTACTGGGCTAGAATGGGCCTACCGCATTGGCACCGATCCTAAGCGTCTGGCCAAGCGATATGCCAAGGACGCGGTGGTCTTCCCGCGCATCCTCTGGAACGAGTGGACCAAGCCGGGTCTGAGTCGCCCCGACTTTTCCAAATAGCAACATACCTCTATAGTTGCGACAAGGAAGTCGAGTCCAACACTCGGCGTTAAGTGGCCCTCTATGAAGACAGACCACTAGGAAGGATTTATCGTGCGTCGCGCGCTGGTATTGGTTGTCGATGGTTGGGGAGCCGGGTTTCTCGGTTGCTATGGGAATTCGTGGCTCGATACGCCGGCGCTCGATCAATGGGCATGTCAGTCGCTACTGTTCGAGCAGTGCCTGTCGGAGTGCCCTGCCCCGTTAGACCTGTATCCGCACCTGTTTGAAGGTTCGCATCCGGTCGGTCCGGTTCAGCCGAACGGCCTGATGAGTGCTTTAGCCGACGCCGACATTCCGGTGCATCTGCTGTCGGACGACCCAAGCCTACTGGCGCTGCGTGACACGACACGCCTCACTTCGGTCGAAACGTTTCCTAAGGTTGCTGACGTTGCGGCTGCTTCTCCAGAAGAAACGACGCTCGCCCGCTTTGCCGGTGTGCTTTTAGACTGGCTCGAAGAACCGGCCCGCGAGGAAATCATTTGGGCGCATGCCCGGGGGATGCTCGGCCCGTGGGATGCCCCGTATTGCTTTCGCGAAGATCTCGCCGACGAAGAGGACCCTGCCCCACCGACCATGGTGCATCCTCCCTTCGAGCGCGAGAACCGCGAGTTCGATTCCGACCACGTCCTGGGCATCACGCAGGCCTACGCCGGTCAGGTCACGGTGCTCGACATGCTGCTGGGCGAACTGCTGGCAACCATCGAGGAACTGCCAGAAGAAGAACAACCGCTTGTCGTGCTGACCTCGTCCGGCGGGTACCCTTTAGGCCTACACGGACAAATCGGACGTGACGACCATTCGACCGTACGGCTTTATAGCGATACGCTGCACGTCCCTCTTTTGATTCGCCAGCCGGGCGGGAAAGATGGCCTGGCCCGCTGTCAGGGCTTGGCACGGCTGGGGGACATACTACCGACGATTGTCCAGGCCTTCGGCCTTGAAACCGCCTCGCCGGAAGGCCTCAACCTGCTGGAAGTACGCTTGGATGAAGAACGCGAGTTCGTCCTGTGCGGACAGGCCGATCAACGTTGCTTCCGCTGCGACTACTGGAGCCTGCGGTATCACCTGCCGGATTTAGAGACGCCGGTCGATGAAATCGACGTGCAGCAGATTGCGACCGAACTGTTCGTCAAACCGGACGACCGCTGGGATGTGAACAACATCGCCGACCGCTGTAAGAATATCGCGGAAGTAGGTCTTCAAACGGCGTTGGCCATCGAACACGCCTACCGAAACGATCTGCCGCTTCCCAAGATCCCCGAAGCACTTCGCACGGTTGTCGACTAATGCCCTGCTTCGTTAAGCTGCGGCTTTCGACGTTTAAGAAATCGTCTTCTAGATCGTCAAACTAAATCATTACTGGAAGCGTGGCAGCCGGGGCGTATAGCTGCGGAAGGTTTCGAGCCAGGTCTTGGACTTCATCTCTTCCTTAGGAGCATTCTTCTGCGCCATCGATGCCGC